>CADBGC010000008.1:0-54449 GCA_902794055.1 uncultured Eubacteriales bacterium
GGTCAGCGTATCCATATACACGATATGGACGGCGGCGTTCTGCAGCACGTGGGAGGTCCGAATGAAGGAGACCGCGTCTCCGATCGACATATCCTTGCTGTCGATATAGCGCGCCCAGACGTCGCAGATGCGCTGCTCGCCCTCCAGATAGTTCTCGGTGACGTGCTTCATCGTGATTGTGGTGTTCTCGAAATGCTCGATCTGTATGTCCTTGGCTTTTCGGTTCTCGACGTTGGCGAAGAGGACCACGAAGATCAGCATCGCGATCATAATGCATACGTTGACGACGACGACCCAAGTTCTTTTCATACTGTTTTCCGCTTCCTTGTCATTCCGTTCACACGCGTATAACGGTTTTTTGGGTTTAAAAGTGAAAAATAAATGAGAGAGGAAGATATACACAGTTAGTATAACACAAAAAAACGCAAATTGGAAGAGGTTTTCGTCAATATGAAACAAAAAATGATGAAAATAATAAAAGAACGGCGGCGAGCCGACTATGCGGCTCGCCGTTATTCTTTTGGTGCGCCCGACAGGAGTTGAAACGCTGCCCGCGCTCGCGCCGTGTTATGATGAAAGGACCGCTTTCCGAAACGCAAGCGCTTTGACAACCGACGGCTCCGCCGCGCGGTTGTCGGTGCAGGTTCCTTGCACTTTGTTGAACAGACCAAACGAAGAACGGAGAGCCGACTTCGCGGCTCTCCGTTCTTCGTTTGGTGCGCCCGACAGGAGTTGAACCTGCACCCATTCGGACCGGAACCTAAATCCGGCGCGTCTGCCAATTCCGCCACGCCCGCATTTGCTCTATGGAAGAGCTGGTGACCCGTCGGAGATTCGAACTCCGGACACCTTGATTAAAAGTCAAGTGCTCTACCGGCTGAGCTAACGGGTCAAATCTGGCTGGGGTGGCAGGATTTGAACCTACGATGCGGGAGTCAAAGTCCCGTGCCTTGACCACTTGGCGACACCCCAACGGTGACTCCCATTTCGGCGCATGCAGTTTTAAAAATGGGGTGAGTGGTGGGGCTCGAACCCACGACCTCCAGAGCCACAATCTGGCGCTCTAGCCAACTGAACTACACCCACCATATTAAAAACTGCCGAAAATGGCGCGCCTGCAGGGATTCGAACCCGGGACCTACGGCTTAGAAGGCCGTTGCTCTATCCTGCTGAGCTACAGGCGCACACCGTATATCCTGCCGCCGACAGATAAACATTATACCAACACGGTTTCGATTTGTCAAGTTTTCGGAAGTTCAATTTAATGCAATAAACAATATATTTGCAATGCCGCGCACGATGCTTTTTGCGCATTTGCCGCTTCGGTACTTGTAAAACCACCTGATTTCGGATATAATTTAACCGTCGGTTTTTAAGTTATCCCCATTAAACAGGAGCAAAAATATGAATATTACCGTTAATAAGATCCCTTGCGAATTCGTTGAGGGCAGGACTATACTCGAATATGCTTGCGAGCTTGGGCTGGACAGCGACGAGCTTTTCAAAAAGCCTTTAGCCGCCATGATAGGCGGAAAAATATACAACCTCGGCTATGCACCCAAGGGCGAATGCAGCATAAGGCTCATCGGCTTTTCAAATGAATTCGGCAAAAGGGCGTATGATTGCAGCCTTGAATTCATCTTCATGCTTGCCATGCGCAAGCTCTTCCCGAAGCATCGTGCGCTCGTGCAGTATCCGCTCGGCGAGGGCGTATACGTTCAGATAAAGGGGGAAACGCCCCTGACCGATGAGGACGTTGCGCTTTTAAAAAGCGAGATGCGCACCATAGTGGACAATGCCTATCCTTTCGTGCGCCGCAGGCTCGATATAAAGACGGCGCTCGAATTCTTCGATAAGGACGGCCAGAGCGACAAGGTCGAGCTTCTCAAATGGCGCAAATTCAATTATTTCGACACCTATTCATGCCCCGAATACAGCGATTATATGGACTATTACTACGGCGAGCTGACACCGCATTCGGGTTATATACGCGTGTTCGACCTTCACCGTCTCGGCGATGCGCTCGTTATGCTTCTTCCCTCCAAGGAGGATCCGTCGAGGCCTGCTGAATACGAAGAAAGCCCGCGCATGCTTGCTGTTTTCAAGCAGACTGACGATTGGGGCCGCCTTATGACCGCTTCGACCGTGCATGAGCTGAACCGCCGCGTGGAGAACGGCTCCATACGGGAGCTTGTGCGCGTAAACGAAGCTCTGCACGAGAAAAACTACAGCCGCATCGCCGATGAGATAATCGAACGGGGAGCGAAGGCCATCATGATCGCGGGTCCGTCGTCCTCGGGAAAAACGACCTCGGCAAACCGTATCGCAACTCAGCTTCGTGCGGATGGGCTCGATCCCATCATGCTTTCGCTCGACGATTACTATATCGACCGCGACAAGATGGAAAGGGACAAGAACGGAGAGCTGGATCTTGAGCATATAAACGCGCTCGATACTGATAGATTCGTAAAGGATCTTCGCATCCTGCTTTCGGGCGGAGAGGCGGAGATACCGCAATTCAGCTTCATAAACCAAAGGCGCGATGGCTTCGTGCCGCTGAAGCTTTCAAAGGATCAGCCGCTTATAATCGAGGGTATCCACGGCCTCAACCCCCTTATGCTCGGAGACATCGATCCGAGCAGCGTTTTCCGCATCTACGTTTCGGCGCTGCCCACCATGAATCTGGACGACCACAACCGCATCCACACCTCCGATCTGCGCCTGCTTCGCCGCCTTGTGCGCGACCACGCCAACCGCGGCGCGAGCATGGAGCACACCATCGGCATGTGGCCGAGCGTTCGCCGAGGCGAGGCGCGTTGGATCTTCCCGTACCAGGAGAATGCGGACAGGATCATAAACACCACGCTGCACTACGAGCTTTCGGTGATGAAAAAATACATCTTCCCGCTGCTGCTCGAGGTTAAGCCCGAGAGCGAGCATTACTGCGCCGCAAGGGCGATACTGAAGTATCTGAACTACGTGCTCGAGGCCGATATTGAGGACGAGATACCGCCCACCTCGGTGCTGCGCGAGTTCATCGGAGGAAACACCTTCTACCGCAAGAGCTGACGGAGGCGGCTTTCATTGGTGTAACAATTATAAAATGAAATCTGCTGAGAATAAAAAAGTGAATATGAAAAAGCGGAGCGGACTGCTGCGGTTCGCTCTTGCTTTGCTGATAGCGCTTGCATTTTTGAGCGTTTTCTCAAAGAATTCGTTTCTGTATCCGATGAACGATTGGGTGGATGCGAACTGCTTTTTTACTGCAGCACGCTCCATGCTGGACGGCAAGGTGCTGTATCTTGATATATGCGAGCAGAAGGGTCCCGTTGTCTACTTCGTTTTTGCGCTGGCGGCGCTCGTTTCGCGAACGAGCTTCATAGGAGTTTTCTTTATCGAGGTGCTGAGCTTTGCGGCGTTTCTCTATGCGGG
Source organism: uncultured Eubacteriales bacterium (assembly GCA_902794055.1). Lineage (GTDB taxonomy): Bacteria > Bacillota > Clostridia > Christensenellales > CAG-138 > PeH17. The sequence continues at coordinate 3,433 of CADBGC010000008.1, forward strand.
CGATGCTTGCGTGCGGCTGTATCGCCCAAAGCTTGCGCTTTCTTCATCGGCCGGAGTTATGGTGCTCGTTTCGTTTGCGATCACAACGGCGCTGTCATTCTCGCATGGCGGAAGCGTTGAGGAATTGAGCCTTTTCATGCTTGCGTTCTCGCTGCTTTTTGTTCTGCGCGCAGTAAAAACAAATGCGGAAGTGAAGAATGCGGAAGCGGCGCTGATTGGCATGTTCGCAGGTGCGGCGCTTTGGAGCAAATTCACAATTTTGGGCTTCTATCTTGGCCTTTGCGTGTTCACAGCCGTCTATATGATAAGGCGTGGGGCGCTTTCTCTGCTTGTTAAAAACGCAGCTGCATTCAGCCTCGGCTTCTGCGCGGCCACTGCGCCGGTTTTGATCTATTTGTTCTTAAACGGCGCTTTCGGCGCGATGGCGGAAACATATTTTTACAACAATATCTTCCTTTATCCGAGCAGGGTAGGCGAGAGCACCGTTTTGAAGCTGCTTTCTCCGGCTGTCAATATGCTCAAAGGTGCAGCCGCCTCTTTGGTTACGAACGGACTTTGCACGGTGCTGCTTGCTTTCGGAGCATACCGCCTTATAAGGCGTGGAAAAACACATCCGAATGAAGCGCTTGCGGTTTGGTTCTCGGTTGTCCCGCTTGCCGCAGCCTCTTTTTTCGGCGGCAAGCTCTTTGCTCCGTACTATGCGCTGATAATGGTATTCTGCGCTCCGCTTGGCGCAGCGGCAATGCTGAATCATATCAAAGAACGCGCAAAAAAAACGCGCAGAGCCGTGCCGAGGGCTTCCCGCGTTGTGCTGATGGCGGCGGTGCTGATACTAATCGGTATGCCGCTCAGCCGCAACACAAGGCTGCTTCTTTATAAAAAGACCGATATGCCTCAGTATAGGTTCGCAGAGGTGATAGCCAAAAGGGAGGGCGCAACGCTGCTGAACTATGGCTTTTTGGACGGCGGCTTCTATTTTGCTGCGCAAAAAAACCCGTCCTGCAAGTACTTTTGCGAGCTAAATATAGAGCTGGACGAAATGCTCGCAGAGCAAAGGCGAATGATAGAGATGCGCGAAGTCGACTTCGTGGTAACTCGCGGAAATACGCTCGATGAAAGAGGGATCGACCATTCGGGATACCGACTTTTGCGCGTTTCAAGCTTTCCCTTCGAGAGCAGATACTTCGCATATCATCTCTACGAGCGGATAGAGAACGGGGATTGAGCGCAAACGATAGGCAAGGCGGAGGCTGAAAAGCCTCAGCCGGCTGCTCCGCACAGGATCCGCGGCAGCTCGTTTTTTGGCGTGAAAAACTCAAGCTCGATCCCCGTGTAGTAATGCTTGAGTATGGTCTCAAAATCCGCGCCCTCCTTTGCCATGGCGTTCGCCCCGCATTGGCTCATGCCAACGCCGTGTCCGAAGCCCAAGCAGGATATCTCGACCGTGTCGCCCTCGATATCGAACTCAACGTTCGTGCTCTTCAGCGAGAGCGCATTGCGAAGCTGCTGCCCGCTGACCACGGTGCCGCCGAGACGAATGAGCGAAACGCGCCCGCTGTCCGTGCGCTGCCAAACCTCAACGTCCGTCGAAGGCTCCTTCATTTCGGCATCGGGGAAGGCGGCGTTTATTCTTTCGTTGAATTCGCTCTTGGTGAAGCATACCGTGCTGCGGTATTCGGGCGAATCCTCCTCTCCTGCGCTCTCCACCGAAACGAGATAGGGCAGGGCAACGGCGAATACCGCTTCGCAGTTCTCCGTTCTTCCGCCCGAGGACGAATGATACAGCGCTGTCACAAGCTCTCCCTCGCTCATCATCACCATATCCTCGGTGCTGTCCACCGCTTTGCAGATCTTCCCGTATCTTTCCTCGAATCTATCGCCCCAGTTTTTTTTCATCCGCTCAACGCTTATATAAGCCTGGCAGCAGCGGTGATCGGTGCATATCGTGTGACCGCTCTTGCAGCGAAGCTCGCCCGTTATATGCTTGAGCGTGAACGTGCGCGCCGCGACCGCCTGCGCCTTTAGCGCCTCGATGCCGTAGCCTGCGGGCATCTCCGCCGCCGTTACGCCCACAAGATAATCCCGCAGAGTCATAGCAAGCACCTTTTCGCCGTCGAAAACGCCTATTCGCGCCTCTGCGTTCGCCGTTTTCGGCTCATTCGTTCCGATAAGATCGAGTCCCCTGGTGATATTTGGGCTCAGATCCAAATAAGGAAGGCTTTTCGGCGCGGCGGAGCCCTCCTTGTGCGGAATAAAATGCGCAAGAGCCGATGCGGCAATGACAATAAACGCCAATGCCCGTACAAGTTTTGAGTGCATGGAATTCTTCATGCTGAATGTTATGAGTACGATGTCATAATAATGCCATTTTCCCGTACTCGAAAATACATTGAATAAGCGGGGGTATCGCGGTATAATATAACAAAACGGGTGATTACCCGAAAGCAGCGAGGTGAACAGTATATGCTTTTTATTAATCTTGCCGCAGCAGCGGGGCAGATATCAAGCGAGGCCGGCTTCTTTACGGAATGGCTGCATGGCATGAACATCGGCGGCGTTATCCTACTGTTGGTGGGCATTGCGCTGATCGTAGTTGAAATGGTCATCCCCGGCTTTGGCATCGCGGGTCTTTCGGGAAGCGCGGCGGTCGTTGCGGGTCTCATCGTAAGCTCCAAGAGCTTCGGTGCGGCGATGTTCACGCTGGCAATAGTCGTGCTTCTGCTTTGTATAGCGGCGCTGATAGTGTTTAAAGTCGTTTTCGGAAAGGGAAGGAAAAACTCCAAGCTGGTTCTGAACGACAGCATCACAAGCGGCTCCACCGATATTTCCGCGCTCGATGCGAAGGAGATGATCGGCAAGGAAGGTACCACGCTGACGGCGCTTCGTCCCTCCGGCATCGCAATGATCAACGGCAGGCGACTCGACGTGCTCGCAGAGGGCGAATACATTGAAAAGGGCGAACCCGTCAAGGTATCCGCTATTCAGGGTCTTCGTATAAGCGTTGTTAAGAATACCGGCAAATGACGGAGAATAATTCATACGAAAAAAAGCGCGAACGCTTCATGAAAAGCGGCTACTACGATGCGAGCGACGTGATCGAGGCGGCGGATAAGGCATACGATCAAAGCCTCGATGAAGCCGAACTCAAAAAGCGCCGCATCAGGGACTGGATATTCATTGTCATCGGCGTTCCCGCATTCATTGCGTTCATGTATCTCATCGTTATGATCTTCCGCTGAAGGATATCGGCGGAGTTCAATAGAAATCATAAGCCAATATTATTTGGGAAAGGAAAAACTATGGATCCGATCGTAGTCGTTGGCATTATAATTGCCGCAATCATCTTCCTCATCTTCTTCTTCACCTTCGTGCCCGTGGGTCTCGCGATCAAGGCGAAGGCTTCGGGCGTTAAGGTGGGCCTGTTGCAGCTCATCGGTATGCGCATCCGCAAGGTCAACCCGCATAAGATCCTCGAGCCCCTCATCAAGGCCACCAAGGCGGGTCTCGACCTCAACGTAAACAAGATGGAAGCGCACTACATGGCGGGCGGTAATCTCGACCGCGTTGTAAACGCCCTTATCGCGGCTCAGCGCGCGGGCATCCCCCTCGATTTTGAAAGCTCCAGCGCCATCGACCTTGCGGGTCGTGACGTGCTTACCGCTGTTCAGATGAGTGTCAGCCCCAAGGTCATCGAAACCCCGATCATCGCGGCCATTGCGAAGGACGGCATCGAGCTGCGCGCCAAGGCAAAGGTCACCGTTCGCGTGAACGTAGACCGTCTCGTTGGCGGTGCGGGCGAGGAAACCATCATCGCCCGTGTTGGCGAGGGCATTGTTACCACCATCGGCTCATCTCAGAGCCATAAGGACGTGCTCGAAAATCCCGATTCCATCTCCCAGACCGTTCTTGGCAAGGGTCTTGACAGCGGCACCGCGTTTGAGATCCTCTCCATCGATATTGCGGACGTGGACGTTGGCGTAAACGTCGGCGCAAAGCTGCAGATCGACCAGGCGGAGGCGGATAAGCGCATCGCTCAGGCGAAGGCAGAGGAGCGCCGCGCAATGGCGGTTGCTCAGGAGCAGGAGAACAAGGCGGAGGTACAGGGCATGCGCGCCCGCGTTATCGAGGCCGAGGCTCAGGTTCCTCTTGCGATGGCGGAGGCGTTCAGAAACGGCAATCTCGGCATCATGGACTACTATAAAATGAAGAACATGATGGCCGATACCGAGATGCGCGAGTCCATCGGCAAGACCACCGGCGGCGAAAACGGCAACAAATAATCTGCGCGCCGAAACTACCGTATGAAAGGGGGTGCCGCATTTGGAAGGCATTATAATCTTCTTTGTGATAGTGTCCGTCATTACTTCGATAGCCAATGCGGCCAAAAAGGCTCAGCAAAACGGCGGTGATCAGCGCGGCGTATCTTCTTCGGGTGCAAATGGTGCTTCAAGACAGGGCGCATATACCGGCTCTGTCACGAGCGATCAGCGTGCGAGGCTGGAGCAGCTTCGGAGAATGCAGCAGCAGCGGCAGCAGGAGCAGAGGCAGTCCGCCAACTCTCCAAGCGCAAAGCCCGCCGCTTTTGCAGCCGAGAAGCCGGTTTATCCTCATGATACCGAGGATTGCGGAGGCGGAAGCATCCATGACGGCTATCACGAGGGCGGTGTTCGCAGACCCGCTCCCGCTTCGAGCGCGGAGGGCAGTGTCGGCAGACAGGGCGTTCTCGAGAGGGAAGGCCGCGGCGCTTCCGATCTGTATAAAAAGGATCGCAGCGAAAGAAAAACCGCAAGTGCGGCGGATATCCCCGCTGCAAAGCAGCCCATGCCCGCAAGCACGGATGCCGTGAGCGCTCCGATCGATCCGGAGCCGAGCGGAGCCGAAAAGCTCTCCAAGGCGATTTCGGATAAGCCCGCCATCGTGCAGGGGCTCATCTGGAGCGAGGTGCTCGGAAGACCGCTTTCGGACAGCCGACAATAAGCAGGCAGCTTATAAATTTGGGTTTCAGTTTATAGACAAAAGCGTTTCGAAAGGAACGCTTTTATCGTATGCAATCTTTTTGCAGGCAAAAGCTTTTGGATATTAATTTTCAAGCAAAGTATATTATGCGAAATAATATTGACCGAGTCGGCAAAAAATGTTATAGTTCCTTATAATTGCAGTAAATATCGGCTATGTGCCGAAAGCGCAATGAGGATTCGCAGGATCCGCCGCTGCAAACGGAGGTATATCTTAATGTTTAAATACTACTCGCCCGTGGATGATGCAATAATCTTCTTCACGTCCAAGGTCAACAAAAGCATGACCAATATCGACCTGATGAGGACCTTGAATAAGAATCATCCCGCCCTCGAAAAGAAGCTTGAACGAGTGCTAAGGCCTTCGGTCGAGCTTGAAAAGAAGCTGAATGCGGCTATAAAAACCATCGACATGGACTATGAGTTCCTGTTTATGCTGGATCAGACGGCCGACGGCAACGCGGATCATCTATACAACCCCGCATGGCTGCTGTTCAGCTATTGCTCGGGAAGGGGAGAGTTTTCCACGGATATGGCGACCGAGATCAAAAACCTCCACGCGCTTCCGCAGCACAAAAGAGACGTGCTTTTCCTCAACTATTTGCGCGATCTCAAGATATTCGAGAGCCCGAGCCATATTCCGAACGTTACCGAGGAAAACTGCGGTCAGATCATCGAAACCATGCGCAGCCTGAATATGGATCAGAGTGTGCGCACGAGGCTTATCGAGCTGTACGTCAATTTCGATGAATACGTTTCCCGCCTGAACACCATTCTCAAGCCCGCGGTGGACGTTATAATAGCAAACGAAGCGATCTATGCCGACGACGTCAAAAAGAACGAAGAAGCGATCGATGCTCTTGGCGGTCTGCGCGGCGTTGTGAAGCAGAAGTACGGCTTTGCAATGAAGGAGGGCGTTGCGGAGCGCATGCACCTTTGCGTGCTCATCCCCAATAAGGCCAGCCTCAGGGACGACGTGAACGACAACGTGGACGCATTCTTCGGCGTGAATGTGCTCGAGCTGGTGGATATCGTTTTCTCAGGCCGCGAGAATCAGAAGCTTTCCACAATGTTTAAGATGCTCTCCGATGAAACCAGACTTGAGATCCTGCACTCCATCTGTAAAAAGCCGATGTACGGGCTTGAGCTTGCGGAGCAGTTCTCCATCTCCGCGCCAACCGTTTCCTACCACATGCGTAAGCTCGGCATGGGTGGCTTCACCGAGAGCTATTTCGACAGCGGAAGAACCTACTACCGCGCGAATATCGATAATATCAAGCGCTTCGTCAAGAGCTTTGAGGATTTCCTTTCCGCCGAGCCGGAGCAGCAGTAAGCGGCTTTCCCATAAAAACTAAATATTTCCAATAATGAACGCATCCGCCGAAAGCCTTGGCGGATGCTGATTTATATCCAAATTAAGCAGGATCGAATGCCCATGCGCAAAAATACCCGAGACTCCGCAGGGAGACTCGGGTATAGGGGTTACTGGGTTAAACGCTTAACGGGATCAGACGATGCCCTGAGCCATCATAGCATCGGCAACCTTCTTGAAGCCTGCGAGGTTTGCGCCGGCAACGAGGTTGTAGCCAAGGCCCGCTTCTTCAGCAGCTTCTTCGGAGGCCTTATGGATGTTGATCATGATGTTGTGGAGCTTAGAATCAACTTCCTCAGCGGTCCAGGCAAGACGCTCGGAGTTCTGGCTCATTTCGAGACCGGAAACCGCAACGCCGCCCGCGTTGACTGCCTTGGAGGGAGCCACGATCATGCCGGGCTGCTTCATCATGAAGAAGAGCGCATCGTTGGTGGTGGGCATGTTCGCAACCTCGATGTAGTACTTTACGCCGTTGGCAACGATCTTCTCGGCGGATTCCATGAGAACGTCGTTCTGCATCGCGCAGGGCATAACGATATCGACCTTGCAGCCGAAGGGCTTCTCGCCGGGGAAAAACTGAACGCCGAACTTGTCCGCGTAATCCTGAACGCGGTTGCGGCGGGAGTTGAGCATCTCGACCATGTAGTTGATCTTCTCATCGGTGGTGATGCCATCGGGATCGTAGATGTAGCCGTCGGGACCGGAAAGGGTAACGACCTTACCGCCGAGCTCAGCAGCCTTCTTGGTTACGCCCCAAGCAACGTTGCCGAAGCCGGAAACCGCGATGGTCTTGCCCTTGATGGTGTCGTTCTCATGCTTGAGAACCTCGCAGAGATAGTAAACTGCGCCGTAGCCGGTCGCCTCGGGACGGATGAGGGAACCGCCGAAGCTGAGACCCTTGCCGGTGAGAACGCCGTTCTCGTAAGCATTGCGGATCCTCTTGTACTGGCCGAACATGTAGCCGATCTCGCGGCCGCCAACACCCATATCACCGGCGGGAACGTCAACGTTGGGTCCGATGTGGCGCTGGAGCTCGGTCATGAAGCTCTGGCAGTAACGCATGATCTCGCCATCGCTCTTGCCGGTGGGATCGAAATCGGAGCCGCCCTTACCGCCGCCCATGGGGAGGGAGGTGAGGCTGTTCTTGAAGGTCTGCTCGAAGCCGAGGAACTTCATGGTGTCAAGAGAAACGTTCTTATTGAAGCGGATACCTCCCTTGTAGGGACCGATAGCGCTGTTGAACTGTACGCGGAAGCCGCGGTTTACCTGAACCTTGCCCTGATCGTCGACCCAGGGTACGCGGAACTCGATAACGCGCTCGGGCTCGACCATACGCTCGAGAAGGCTTGCTGCCTCGTATTCGGGATGCTTCTCGATCATGGGCTCGAGGGAACGAAGAACTTCTTCAACGGTCTGGATGAAGAGAGGCTCGTGCGCGTCGCGTGCGCGGACCTTTTCGATGACACTTTCGATGTAGGCGTTCATTTGAAAATCCTCCAAGTGAAATATAAAGATTTTTCTGCCGTTTGACGGCTTGTCGGAAAGCCGTTTTGCGGCAATACCAACCTGTATAGTATGATAAACCCATGCGGCGGCAAAGTCAACAGTTATTTGAAAATATACTTAAAAACAATGCTTTTTTCATGCGATTTCGCTATCAAAGGCTTATCTTTTCAAGTATCCCGTTTGCATAGGCAAGGAAGATGCCGTAATTCGTCATCGGAACGCGCTGCCGCTTCGCGCGGTCTATGCGCGAAAGCACGTATTTGCGGTTGAACATACACGCGCCGCATTGGATGACGAGCGCATAGGGCGTTAAGTCCTCAGGGAAGTCCGTGCCGCCGAGGATGTCTATTTTGATGCCATCGCCTACGAGCTTTCTTAAAAGCTTCGGTATCTTCACCCTGCCGATATCCTCGGCCTGCGGAGCGTGGGAGCAGCATTCGGCGATCAGCACGCGCGAATTCTCGGTGAGCTGCGGAATGATCTTCGCGCCCTCCATGTAGTAGTCCATATCGCCCTTGAGCACCGCAAAGAGCACCGAAAACGAGGTAAGGCGGCTGCCCTCGGGCTTTTTTTCATAAACTTCGCCGAACGCCTGCGAATCGGTGATGATCAGCGAAGGCGGCTCCTTTAAAGCCGAGAGCGCGTTCTCCATGCCCTCGGGCGTGCAGCCTATGACGGTGCAGCGGTTGTCGAGCAGGTCGCGTATCGTCTGCACCTGCGGCAGTATCAGCCTGCCCTTGGGCGCGGAAGCGTCCTGCGGCATAACGAGCAGCACCGTGTCGCCCGCCTTAACGAGCGCACCTGTGATCGAAGGCAGCTCGAAGCCCTCCGGCATTAGGCGCACAAGCTCGTTGATAAGCGTATCGCGCGTGGCGGGGGAGGAGGGATCGAGCGAGAGAGGCTCTATATTGAGCTCCGAAGCGAGCCTCGCCCTCAGCTTCTCCGCGCTGCCGCTCACCCTCCCGATAAGAGGCAGAACGGGAGTTTTATTCGCCTTGAAGGCGCGGTATCTTTTTATATCCTCATCCGTGTCCGAATCCGAAAACAGCAGCACGGCGATATCCGTTTTCTCCGCCGCCGCATCGGTTTTTTCAATGCGAAGCAGCCCAAGCTCGCCCTCATCGTCATATCCCGCCGTGTCTATAAGCACGCAGGGGCCGAGGTTCGGAAGCTCCATCGCCTTATTCACGGGGTCGGTCGTGGTGCCCTTGACGGGTGAAACTATGGTAACGTTCTGCCCCGCAAGCAGGTTTACCAATGTGGATTTTCCGCTGTTTCGCGCGCCGAAAAAGCCGATATGCAGACGGTTTGCGGATGGGGTTTTGTTTAGTTCAGACATTTTTTCTCCTTATCAGAAGCGAAAATCCCTTTCGCCGTTCTCTATTTTAACGAGCCTATCTTCGGCGATCGCGCGAACCTTGTCGCTCGCAACGTTCTTCATCTCTTCCTCGATCAGCCTTTCGCCGACCTCGCGGGTTTTCGGCGAAGCGTAATCCATCAGATACTCCTTCAAGGTCATAAGCGCGTTCGGCTGGCAGCAGTTCTGTATCTGCCCGCTCTTACATAGGCTCATGAACCTGTCGCCCGTGCGCCCCTCGCGATAGCAGGCGGTGCAGAAGGAAGGAATATAGCCCTGCTCCATCAGCCAGCGCACTACCTCATCGAGCGTGCGGTTGTCGCTAACGTCGAACTGCTCGCTCTTCTCGTCCTCGGGCTCATCCTCGGCATAGCCGCCAACGCTCGTTTTCGATGCGCCGCTTATCTGCGATATGCCCAGATGCAGCAGCCTTTCGCGAACGGACTTGCTTTCGCGCGTGGAGATTATCATACCCGTGTACGGCACGGCGATGCGGATGCAGGCAACTATCTTTGCAAAGGTGTCGTCGTCGATGCCGTTGTCGAAAACGTTGGGGTCGATGTCGTCCGCGCGCTTGATGCGGGGAACGCTTATCGTGTGCGGGCCAACGCCGTACGCCGCCTCAAGGTGCTCCGCGTGCATCAAAAGCCCCGCGAATTCGTAGCGGTACAGCTCAAGCCCGAACAAAACGCCGAGGCCAACGTCATCTATGCCGCCCTGCATAGCCCTGTCCATCGCCTCGGTGTGGTAGCAGTAGTTATGCTTGGGGCCGGTCGGATGGAGCTTTTCATAGCTCTCTTTGTGGTAAGTCTCCTGAAACAGGATATAGGTGCCGATGCCCGCGTCGCGCAGCTTACGGTAGTTTTCAACCGTCGTTGCGGCGATATTCACGTTCACGCGGCGGATGGCGCCGTTCTTATGCTTGATGGAGTAGATGGTCTTTATCGACTCCAAAATGTACTCTATCGGGTTGTTCACGGGGTCCTCGCCCGCTTCGAGCGCAAGGCGCTTATGGCCCATGTCCTGAAGCGCGGTAACTTCGCGAACGATGTCCTCCTGCGAGAGCTTCTTTCTTGCGATATGCTTGTTTTGATAATGATAGGGGCAGTAAACGCAGCCGTTCACGCAGTAGTTGGAGAGATACAGAGGCGCAAACATAACTATGCGGCTGCCGTAAAAATCCTTCTTTATCTGCTCGGCGAGGCGGTACATGCGCTCAGTACGGTCGGGAAGCTCGCAGGCAAGAAGCACGCTCGCTTCGCGGTGGGTCAGACCCTTTCTAAGCTCCGCTTTTTCAAGGATGGAGTCGATAAGCTCGGCATTTGCCTTGTTTGCTTCGGCGTAGGCGAGAGTTTCGAGTATCTCATCATGGTCGATGAACTCGGTCGCGTTGTGGGATTTGGGATTATACATATTGTTTCCTTTCTTCGGGGTGAGGACGAACCTTGCCCCTTAGCTTAATTAGTGAATGGTGAATATTGAAGAATGAATAGTGAAGAGTTGAGGTGGTTTTTGCAGGGCAAAAGCTTCAACGATTTATTCATTCCGTCAGCTTGCTGTCGCCGCGAACGAAGGCGATATTGCAGCCGATGGTTTCAAGCCGCTTTTCAAGATCGTTGAGGCTCTGTGCCGCTTCGCTGCCGGTGTAAAGCTTATTGTCATACAAAGAATACTTGCTTCGCACGTCGGCGGGGGAGAGGTTGGGCATACATACATTCGCTCCCGAAAGCATACCCATCTCGCGCCCATGGGGGTGTATCGTGCCGAGCGCGGTCGTTGCGGGAAGCAGCACCTCGGGAAGAAGTATGCGAACGATACTCAGGAAAAACAGCGTTTGCTCGAATGTTCCCGCCTTTTCATTTGCAAACGGCGTATCGTGCGCGGGGATGAATGGGCCTATACCGACCATCTGCGGGCGAAAATCGCGGATAAACACAAGATCCTCGGCAAGCGTTTCATAGCTCTGATAGGGCGAACCTATCATCATGCCGCAGCCTGTCTGAAAGCCGAGAGAGCGCAGGTTTTTAAGGCAGTCCATGCGCGTTTCAAGCATCATCTCTGCGGGGTGCAGCTTTGAATAATGCTCCGCATTCGCAGTTTCATGCCTTAAAAGATATCTGTCCGCGCCCGCCTCGCGCCAAAGCGCATAAACCTCCTTCGGGTATTCGCCGAGCGAAAGCGTTACCGCGCAGTCGGGATAATTCCTCTTTATCTCGCGCACAATATCCGCAACTCTCTCGGGCGTGAAATAGGCATCCTCGCCGCCCTGCATCACGAAGGTGCGGAAGCCGAGCGCATAGCCCTCCGCGCAGCAGGAGAGTATCTGCTCCTTGGTCAGCCTGTACCTTGAAACGGTCGGATTGCCGCGCCTTATGCCGCAGTAAAGGCAGTTGTTTTTGCAGTAGTTCGTAACCTCGATCAGCCCGCGAACGTATACGGCATTGCCGTAGTGAAGCTGCTTGAGCTCAAGCGCCCTCTTTGAGAGCTTTTCACGAAGCGCTGCGGCGTTTTCCTCGGGCAGCTCCCTTTCGGCGCGGATAAGCAGGGCGAAGTCATCCTTTGAGAGCTTTTCGCCGTCAATAAGCTTATCCGCAAGCTCAAACGCTCTTTTTTCAAGTTCAATAGGGGTCATTTTATCTTCGAGTACACGGCGGAGGTCGAAACGCCGTCAAGCATTCCGATCTTGCCCGAGAGCGTTGAAACAATATCGCTCGGCGCATCGAGCACCACCGAGATTATGTTCACTCCGCGTTTATGGTAGGGTATACCCATGCGCCCGATAACGTATTCGCCGTACTGATGCAGTATCGCGTTCAGCTTTTCAACCGAATCGGGGTTTTCAACAACTATGCCAAGCTGCGCAACTCTGGTGTTTGTTTCCATGATTCTCTTTATCTCCTTAAAGTTTTTTTGCAAATAAAAACCGCGCTTCCTTTGAAGAAGCGCGGAATAAATCAAACAAGATGCCGCAATAAGCAGGCATATATTCCACAGCCCCTTCAATCAGAAATCCCTTTAGGGGAGCTCTTTATGTCGGAAAACCGATGTTTTTGTTTTTTCTGCCTGCCGTCGGGAAAAGGATTCTCGTTAAGACCTCGCCCCTTCGGTTCGGCAAGTTAAGTATAGCAGAAGCGAGATTCAAATACAAGTGATTTGGTCGGAATTAAAGGAATATAGTTTTGGGCAGATCGCCAGATGCTAAAACCGCTCCGAGTTATAGCGCGTCAAGCAAATGATCACAGCAAATATGATCGCGAATACTAATGCAAAGACACCGCCGAATATAAGCGCGGCATTAAGATAAACGCTTAAATGGATCGGCGGTGCATCGCCGAAGATAAGATCGAAAACAAGAACCAGCGCGCCGAAAGCAAGACCGGCCAAAATGGGAATGAAGGCGATCCACAAGAACGGCTTTGATAATGCGGGTATTAGGAACTTGTATTTTTGACGATAGTTTTCGCGATAAACTGCATTGGGCTTTTTCTTATCAAGGATCGAGCAGGCAGCATCAAGAAAGGGCTCAAACCTATCTAATAGCTCCCCTGCGGATCCAACGCTAACGGTGGTCGGATCATTCGATCCCACATCGGTTTCACCATCGACCACCTTAAAAACTTCCGGGCAAGTGATGCCTTTGGCGCTCAGTGCTCCTTTTGAACGGGTGGAATACGGGTTGAGCTTCTATTAGAGAATAGATCAAACTCGTTTACGGGAACTCTCATCGTTTTTGTTACAGGCTTGAGATGGTCGTTCGGCTCCAAGCACTCTAAAATTATCATTTCGTCTTTAACATTTGCGCGATAGCATTGGATCAACGGAAAAAGCATTAAACCTTCGTTATCATACAGCAAAGGATCAAAGTTTACATAAACGCCCTTAACGGCGGTAGCATCCGAAAGCTCATACTCGCCTTTGCCGCGCTTTTTGAAGCCGCGTGATATGAAAAAGGCATCAATATGATCGTTAAGCTCGGCAAAAAAACCGTCAAAGCTTGAAGTGTCCCGCTTCGCCGCTTCGTAATCGGAGCTAAGCTCTTTTGTGATGGCGGCAGCGGCTTCATTTGAGGCTATCTCGCAGTTTTCGAACCTATCGATGATGCTTTCAAGACGATTTAATAGCTCATCCTCAATCTCACCATCCAGTTTGATGTCAGCGCAGGCATCGTAAATAAGCTCGGAGTCAAATTCCGCATCAGCTTCGATATTTGAAAACATCTCGTAGATTTCTACAAGTCTGAATTTATTCATAATCGTTGTTTCTCGGAAAACCGAGTGAGCGCTGTTTTATTCAAGAATTTCCTTCCTCCACTCCGGCGGCTCGCCGTCATCGCCCCAATATTCATCAAGGAGAACTATCCGCTCATCATCAAGCGTGATAAACGAGCAGCAATGGAAGGAAAGGGAAGGTGCATCCGCGGACCATACCCTTGCCGCGGCGATAACGGTATCCTCGATGCGATATTCGCGCTCGATCTCGCCACGCCAATCGCCGGGGTAATCGCAGTTTGCGCGGATAAAGCCGCGAAGATCGAACCTTTCCTGCGTGTTGTGCCAGTAAACTTCGGCATCTTCGCGGAAAAAGGCCTGCAAAGCGGCGGCATCCTTGGAGACCACCGCCGCAAAATAGGTTTCAAAACTAAAGCTTGCCTTCATATTCTCGCTTTTGAAAAGTGAAGCTTCGGCAACGGAGCGGTTTTACCCACTCTTCACCGTTCATTATTCACTAAAGCTTAAACCACTACGCCCTTTCGCAGTATCATCGGATAGCTGTCGTACCCCGCGAGCCTTCTGCCGCCGAGCACCTGACAGCCCTTGTCGAGCACCATGTAGTCCAGGTCGCAGTTCTGATTGATGACCGATGACTGCATTATTATGCTGTTCTTGATCCTCGAGCCCTTGCCGATGTAAACCCCGCGGAAGATGATGGAATTCTCCACCTCGCCCTCGATTATGCAGCCGTCCGCCACGATAGAGTTTTTCGCGCTGCCGCCGCCGATGTATCTTGCGGGAACTTCGTCCTTGACCTTGGTATAGATAGGATGATCGGGGTTGAAAAGATCGCGGGCGACCTCGGGCTTCAAAAGGTTCATATTATGCCTGTAAAACTGCGCAACGGAGTTCAAACGGGCAACGTAGCCGTCGTACTTCCAGCCGTAGAACTTGAATTTCTGCTGGTTTTTGATGAGCACGCCCTGCATGAAGTCGAATTCGCCGTGCGCCGCCGCATCCTCAACGAGGTATTCAAGCAGCGTTTTATCCATAACGTAGGCATCACAGCCCGTGAACGGGGTGCTCGGATTGAGCGGGTTGAAGGTCAGCTCAGTAACGCGGCCGTCCTCGTCCACCTTAAGGCGCAGATCGTCGTACTGCTCGCTACGGTCGAAGTCGTTTCCGCTCTCGTCGCTGTACATTATGGTTATATCCGCGCCCGTTGCGATGTGCTGCCGGATCATAGCATCGAAATCGGTGTTGTAGATGGTGTGGCTGCCGGTCAGCACCACATAGCGCTGCGAATTGCGGCGAACGTAGCCGAGCACGGAGCGAATCGCGTCCACCGTGCCGCGGTAAACGCCGGTGTTGTCCTTGGTTACGAACGGGGGAAGGATGAAAAGGCCGTCGCGCTTTCTGTGCAGATCCCATTCCTTGCCGCTGCCGAGATGATCCATCAGCGAATGGTAGTTTCTTTGAGCGATGAGTCCCACGCTCGAAATGCCCGAATTCACGATGTTTGAAAGCACGAAGTCAATAGCGCGGTATCTGCCGCCGAATGGCACCGCCGCCACGGAGCGCGAGAAGGTGAGCTCGCGAAGCTGGGCGTTCGCTTCGCCCGTATAGATAAGACCGAATGCATTGCTGGACATAATTCTTCGCCTCCTTCCGTTACTTGCCGCAGTTTTCGGGATCGAATCTGATGACCTTGCCTGCGGGAACGCGTGCCTTTTCGCAGATGTTCATCGAGTTTGCAACCAGCGTTATATCGCCGGTGAGCTTGTTGTCGTACGGCTCGTCCTCGGGGAGCTTTTCGCAGCCCACGAGCGCGCCCGTGCCGATCTTTACGTTCTCGCCGATAATGGCTTTTTTAACAACAGCGCCCGCGCCTATGACCGTATTAGGCATTATCACCGAATCCTCGATGAGCGCGCCGTGCTCAACGGTAACCCCAGCAAACAGCACGCTTCTTTTAACGCTGCCGTGAACGGCGCAGCCCTCGGTTATGAGGCTGTCGTCCACCTCGGAATCCTCGCCCATGTAGTGCGGGGGCATCACGGGGCTCTTTGAATAGATGCGCCATTCGGTGTCGTAAAGATCGAAGCGGGGCACAACGCCAAGAAGATCCATATTCGCTTCCCAAAGGCTTGAAATGGTGCCTACGTCGCGCCAATAGCCCGAGAACTGCCATGCAAAAACCTTCTGCCCGCCGTTTATCATCGCGGGGATAACGTTCTTGCCGAAATCGTGCTCGCTCTTTTCGTTTGCGGTGTCGTCCACAAGGTATTTTGTCAGAACGTCCCTGTTGAAAATGTATATGCCCATCGAAGCCTTGGTGCTCTTGGGCTCCTTGGGCTTCTCCTCAAATTCGATTATCCTGCACGAATCGTCTGTATTCATGATGCCGAAGCGATGCGCTTCCTCAAGGGGAACGTCCAAAACGGCGATAGTGGCATCGGCGCCCTTTGAGATATGAACCTCGAGCATCTTGGAATAATCCATTTTATAGATATGGTCGCCCGAAAGGATCAGAACGTAGTCGGGATCGAACTGCTCTATGAACGGCAGATTCTGATAGATGGCGTTCGCAGTGCCCGAATACCACTCGCCGCTCTGCTGGCTGACGTATGGGGGGAGCACGAAAACGCCGCCGTTCAGCCTGTCAAGATCCCAGGCTTGGCCGCTTCCGAGATAGGCGTTTAGCGCGAGCGGCTCGTACTGGGTGAGCACGCCAACGGTGTCTATTCCCGAATTGACGCAGTTTGAAAGCGGAAAATCAATTATGCGATACTTTCCCCCGAAGGGCACGGCGGGCTTGGCCATGCTTTTGGTGAGCTCGCCCAAACGGCTGCCCTGACCGCCCGCAAGCAGCATCGCAACTATCTTCTTACCCGGCATGAATATACCTCCCTTAAACAGTGCCGCATGAAACTAAGCGGCATTATCAATATATTTACATTGTACCAAATTTTCGGAAAATCGCAAGGGGTTTTTGCTTATTTGCAAAAAACCGACTAAAATCGTGGCGTGCCCTCAAGTGCGCAGCACGATGAAAAATGCAATGGCTGCTTATGAAAAATGCAAGGAACACGCAAATATGATTAATGAAAAAAGGCAAGGCGGGATATTGAAACGGGAGGCGTTCGGTAGTATAATGTATATGTGGAAATTTATGCATACGCAGGCGCATTTGCGCTTTGCCGTGAGCGGAAAGAAGCTTGATGAGAAGAAACGCTCCGAATAAAAAGCCCCTTATAATAACCGCCGCAGCCGCGGCGCTGCTGCTCGTGCTGGTGATCGTCGGCGCGGGCGCTTCGCGCGCGAATTTTTTTGAAAACACGCTTGGCTCCGTGCTTGCCCCGGTGCAGCGCACGGCTGCCTCGGTTTTCGATGCAGTGGGAGGCTTCTTCAGAAACCTTTTCAACACAACGGATGCGGATATTGAAAACGCCAAGCTTAAAAACGAGCTTGCGCTCAAAAACCGCAGCCTTGTTGAAATGGAGGAGCTTCGCAGGGAAAACGAGCGCCTTCGCGAGCTGCTCGGCTTTGCGCAGTCCGCCGGTATCGAAAACGGCGTTACCGCGCGCATCATCGGAAGGCCCTCGGGAGTCTATTTCCGCACCTTCACGCTCGGCGCGGGCTCCTCAAGCGGCGTGGACGTGAATATGCCCGTAGTCTGCGCATCCGGGCTCGTGGGCGTGGTCACCGAGGTCGGCTCAAGCTGGTGCAAGGTAACGGCGGTCGTGGATTCGACCGTTGCCGTGCCGGTGATGGTGGAGCGAACGAGGGATACCTGCATAGCGCACGGCGTTTTGAACGCATCGGGCGATGAAAACCGAATGGAGCTTCATTATCTTCCGGCGGACAGGCGCGATCTCGTGCCGGGGGACGTGCTGATAACGAGCGGAATAGGCGGCGTTTACCCCAAGGGGATACGGCTCGGCACCGTTACCGAGGTTATGACGGGCGATAAAAGCTCAATAAACGCCTATATCGCGCCATCGGTGGATTTTGCGCACCTTGAGGAGCTTCTGATAATAACGGGAGGGGGCGAAAACGGCTGATGAGAAAGCTATTGCTCGCTCTGAGCATCCTTGCCGCCGTGTTGCTCGACTACCTGATATTCCCGGGGCTCGGGCTCTCGAGGGTCGCGCCGGATGCGCTCATCGCGCTGCTCGTTTCATTGAGCGTTTTAACGGGGCTGCTTCCCGCCGCGCCGATAGCCGTTGTATTGGGTATTTTGCTCGATATCGGCTTCAACCGCTTCATAGGCATGAGCGCAATACCGCTGTTCATTTCCGCGCTCGCAGGCTCCGTGTTCTACGGCCGCTTTTATGCCGATAATATCGTGATCCCCGCAGTGACCGCAGCTGTTGCCGCGTTTTTGAAGGAGCTGTTTCTTTTTGCCGTGCTGCTGCTTTCGGGTGGAAAGACCTCGGGCTATTTCGCGCTCTTCGCGCTGCACATGCTGCCCGCTTCGCTCCTCACGGGCGCACTTTGCGCGCTCATCCGTCTTTTGTTTAAAAACTACCTGCTCCGCTCATCGTTCAGGCTGGATATAGACTATCTCAGATAAGCGGTGCGGCTGCTATAGGGAGCTCCGAACGGAGAAAATACCGATACGATGCAGAAAAAACCGATCTTCAGGCTCATAGTGCTCATGCTGGTGCTCGTTATGATGGCGGCGCTTCTTGTGAATGCGCTCTACGATCTCACCGTCGTTCACGGCGATGAGTATTATAACGTGGCCAAAAACGAATCGCTCAACACCATCAAGACAAAGGGCAGGCGCGGCGCCATACTCGATCGAAACGGCCTCGTGCTCGCCTACGATGAGACCTGCTTCAACGTTTGCTTCATGCGCGACGGCAACAACCGCTCGGATTACGACAGCGCGGTGTATACCGATGCGCTGATAAGGGCGATCGGCATAATCAACGGCGGCGGCATGAAAACCATCGACACATCCTATATTCGGATGGATGAAAACGGCGAATATTACTACGATTTCGGCAGTCAAAACGAAAAGACCATAAAATCGCGCTATAAGAATTTCTGCAATGCCTGCGGCTTCCACATGAAGGACCCCGATGATATGAGCACATGGATCAGCGCCGAGGACGCCTATCTTGAGCTGCGCGAGGCGTGGTTCGTTCCCGAGGAGATGCCGTTCTCCGAGGCGGTCAAGATAATCTCCGTGCGCCAGGACGTGCTTTTAAACGACTACCGAAGCTATGAGCCCGTTATAATCGCGGCGGACGTGAGCGAGGATATAGTTGCAAAGCTCGAGATGGAGCAGCTTGCGGGCATCGAAACGCGCATAAGCACGAGGCGCGTGTATCCCTACGGCTCCACGGCGGCGCATATACTCGGCTACTGCCAGAGGATGACCGAGGAAAACGCGGAAGCCTATCTTGCGCTCGGCTACGGCTATGACGACCGCATCGGCGTTTCGGGTATCGAGGCCACGATGGAGAGCTATCTCACGGGCTGCACGAGCGATAAGCAGGGCAGCACCATTATAAAAACGAACGCGAATAAGTCCGTTATCGAGGTCATCTCCGTTGAGCCCGCAACGGACGGCGGCGACGTTACGCTCACCATCGATCTTCCAATGCAGATGGCGGCCGAGGCCGCACTCGAGGAAGTTATAAAGCGCATCTATGAAAAGCAGATCGATAGGATAGACCCAGACGGCGACGGAAGATACGACGATAAATACGCTGAATACGACAGCTTGGAGCTCGCAAAAACGGGAGCTATAGTGGTTATGAACGTCAACACGGGCGAGGTGCTCGCCATGGCGTCGTACCCGTCGTTCGATCCGAACTGGTTCGTCAAGGGGCTCACAAAGGAGCAGGCGGAATACCTCTACAACAGCGAGGAAGCGAGCAAAACCACCCCCACGCGCAACAAGGCCATCTCCATGAAGCTGGCTCCGGGCTCGATCTTCAAGATGTGCACGGGTATCGCAGGGCTTCTTGAGGGCGCGGTTGGTATAGACGAGCGCATAGACGATGAATCGCCGTACTACGTCAAGGATCCCGACACGGGCGAGGTCATCAACCAAAACCCCGTAAAGTGCTGGACATCCCATCCCGAGCGCCACGCGGCTCAGACCGTTGTGGAGGCGCTCAAAAACTCCTGCAACTACTATTTCTGCGAGGTAGCAAGCCGAATCGGCATTAATTCGCTCGCGAAATGGGCAAAAAGGCTCGGCCTTGCGGATAAAACGGGCGTGGAGCTGACGGGCGAAGCCGTGGGCATAATCGGCGGTCAGAGCGCGCTCTACGACAATACTCGCGACTACGACAAGCAGGACACGAGCCTGCCCGTGCTCATCCACCGCGCGCTCGTGACGAGGCTTCGCGGCTATCAGGAGTCCAGGGGCGTTGAATCGAGTGACGAGGCGTATTCCCGCTGCGCCGAAAGGCTTATGCAGCTTCAGGACGGCTCGCTCGCGGGCAAGGGTGCGGACGTTCGCAGGATACTGAGCGAGGAGCTCGGCATACCGGACGGCATCTCGCGCTCCACGAATTGGGTAAGCGAGATAATGTCGCTGCTCAATGAGATCCAATGGAAACCGACTCTCACCATACGAACCGGCATCGGGCAGAGCATCATGCTCGTAACGCCCATCGCCGCGGTGCGCTACGCATCCGCCATCGCAAACGGCGGCACGGTTTACGATGCGCATATCGTCAAGAGCGCGGTATCCTCCAAGGGCGAGACTCTGCTCTCGGTGGAGCCCACGGTTTTCGATCATATCGACGCGCCCGAGGAATACTGGGAGGCCATCAAAAAGGGCATGGCTGAGGTCGTTTCGCCGGAGGACGGCGGCACGGCGGGCGAAGCGTTCGGCGAGGAATTCGCCGAAAAGGGCTATCTTTCGCGCATAAGCGGCAAGACCGGCTCCGCGCAGGTCGGAAACGTTACGGTGGACGTTCAGAACACCGGCTGGTTCGTGGCCTTCGCTCCGAACGACGATCCCGATATCGCGGTCTGCGTGTGCATCCCGAACGGCTACTCCGGCTCGAGCACCGCGGGCGCTATCGAGGACGTTCTGACCTATTACTTCAGCAAGCTCGAGGCAAGGAGCCCCGAGACCCTGGCCGAGCCGGACTCGGTGCTGCCTTAAAGGGTTTAGTGAATAATGAATAGTGAAGAGTGAAGAGTGAATAGTTGAGGTCAAGATCCCTGCGGGATCTTTGGAATTTTGTTTCGGCTGCGCCGGCTCATTCGTTCGAAGAACAGATCGGCTGCTGCCGAAAAAGTGAATTATGAGGTCTGAAAACATGATTTCAAAATATAAATACTGCCTTTTCGATCTGGACGGCACTCTGACCGACCCCGCACCGGGAATAACCGCTTCGGTGGCCTATGCGCTTGAAAGGTTCGGCATAGAGGTCTCGGATAGAGCCGAGCTCAATAAATTCATCGGTCCGCCGCTCGTTTATTCCTTTAAAACCTATTACGGCTTTTCGGATGAGCAGGCGAAGCAGGCGGTAGCTTACTACCGCGAGCGTTTTAGAGCGGGCGGGCTCTATGAAAACGAGATATACCCCGGCATAGCCGAGCTTCTTGAAAATATCAAGGCAGGCGGCGGAAGGGTCATCCTCGCAACGAGCAAGCCCGAGGAATTTGCCGTGAAGATACTCGAGCATTTCGAAATCCTCAAGTATTTTGAATTCGTTGCCGGAAACACTCTTGAGGAAACGCGCCCCGAAAAACGGCAGGTCATCGAGCATATCCTTGCGAATTATCCCGATATCTGCGCCGAAAACGCCGTTATGGTGGGCGATAGGGAATACGACGTGCTCGCCGCGAAGGAATTTTCGCTGCCGTCCGTCGGTGTGCTCTTCGGCTACGGCTCGCTTGAGGAACTCACGAACGCGGGCGCGGATATGCTCGCCGAGAGCGTTCCCGCGCTGAGCGCGCTTCTTATCGATGCTCGAGTTGAATAAATATTACGTGGAATGAAACGGAGAAGGGCTTGAATCCATTTCAAATTTTAAAAACTGAAGGAAATGCAAGGCGGGGGAGGCTCGCCACCGTTCACGGCGTTATCGAAACGCCGGTTTTTATGAACGTGGGCACGGCGGCGGCGATACGCGGCGGCGCGGGCACGATCGATCTTCGCGAGATCGGCTGTCAGGTCGAGCTTTCAAACACCTACCATCTGCATCTTCGCCCGGGCGACGAGCTGATAAAGCGTCTTGGCGGTCTGCACCGCTTCATGGATTGGGATAGGCCGATACTCACCGACAGCGGCGGCTTTCAGGTGTTTTCGCTTGCGCACAGAAGGAAAATAACCGAAAAAGGCGTGCGCTTCTGCTCGTATATCGACGGCAGGATGGTATTCATCGGTCCCGAGGAATCGATGCGCATCCAATCCAACCTCGGCTCGACCATCGCGATGGCTTTTGATGAGTGCATCGAAAATCCCGCGCCCTATGCCTACGTTGAAAGGTCGATCGAGCGCACCACGCGCTGGCTCGTTCGCTGCAAAGCCGAAATGGAGCGCCTCAATGCGCTCGACGATACGATAAATAAGAATCAGATGCTTTTCGGCATCAACCAGGGCGGCATCTTTCCCGATCTGCGCATAAGGCACATGCGCGAGATACGCGAGATAGACCTTCCCGGTTTTGCGATAGGCGGGCTATCGGTCGGCGAAACGGCGGAGGAGATGTACGGCATACTGGATGCGGTCGTGCCCGAGATGCCGAAGGAAAAGCCGCGCTATCTGATGGGCGTGGGCACCCCGCTGAACATCCTCGAGGGCGTTTATCGCGGCGTGGATTTCTTCGACTGCGTGCTTCCGCTTCGCAACGCGCAGCACGGCAACGTGTTCACGTGGAACGGCAAGATGCGCCTTCTTGCAGAAAAATACCGTGAGGATATGCGCCCGATCGATGAAAACTGCGGCTGCCCCGCATGCAGGCATTACGGCAGGGCGTATATCAGGCATCTTCTGAAGGCGGACGAGCGGCTCGGGATGCGGCTCTGCGTTCTTCATAACCTCTATTTCTACAACGACTTAACAGCGAAGATGCGCGAGGCGCTCGATGCGGGCGAATTCACGGCGTTTTACAATAAATACAGGTCTATACTCGGCGAATTCGCTCAGTGAGCGGTCAAGGCGCATAGAAAATTCCGTGGAGGCAATGGAAAATGGCTTCAAGCAAGGAGTATTTAAGCTTTATTCTGGAGCAGCTTTCTTTGGTCGATGGCGTGCGCACGCGCGCGATGATGGGGGAATACCTTATCTACGTTCGCGGCACCCTGATCGGCGGCATATATGACGACAGCTTTCTGATAAAGCCGGTTTCCGCCGCACTTGAAAGACTGCCGGGCGCCGCTCTTATTGAACCCTATCCCGGCGCGAAAAAGCAGCTTATGGTGGATAAGCTCGATGATAAGGTCTTTTTGAAGGAGCTTTTGGAGGCCGTGGCGGATGATATCGGAAGCGCCGGCAGCAAGAAAAAGCGCGGCTAAGCCCGGCAAGGATGCGTTTTTTCCGCCGAAACCGCCTTCTGAGCGGCTTGTGAACCGCCAATTTAAATTGTATATCGTTTTTTCGATATTTCAGCTTGACAAGCACATTCCATCCTGCTATAATATTACTGTTGCACTGAATAGGGAGAGATGTCCGAGTGGTTTATGGAGCCGGTCTTGAAAACCGGTGATGCCGCAAGGCACCGGGGGTTCGAATCCCTCTCTCTCCGCCAAAATATGGAGAAGTACCCAAGTGGCTGTAAGGGGCTCCCCTGCTAAGGGAGTAGGCTCTGCGAAGGGGCGCGAGGGTTCAAATCCCTCCTTCTCCGCCAAAAAGCCCGAAAGTTTAACGCTTTCGGGCTTTTTTGTGTCTTAAACTAATCCCGTCCGCAAATGCTCGCGGGGAGTAAAAGTTTGATGGAGTTTTGATAAAACGAATTCTATGACTTACATCGGTGCCTACAACGCCTCTTTCGCGTTGCCTACATCTTCGCGGCCCGGATCTTCCTCTTTAGCTTTGAAATTCAGAGGGATTTGAAGCCCTACGCCGTCCGTCCCGCGGATGATTTTCCGCACTCTCGTTTTTATTTGGCGTTTGGCATCGGGCTTCAAGCCTGCAGCGGTCAGCGAAGATCAAAAACTTGCCTGATTTAGCATCAAGCCGACTTATCGGAAGCTTCTAACAAACACAACGACCGATATCATGCGCAATAATTTGCAAAAAAGCAAAAACTAACGGAAGTCTCAACATAATTATTGACAAATCGCTTCAACAAGCCTATAATCAAAGCAAATACGAGGCTTTAAGAGGCGTTAAATTGATTGAGGGCAAAATATCAAAGCGAATAGCACTTTTCGCTCTGCCGATCTTCATCGGGCAGCTTTTTCAGCAGATGTACAATATCGCGGATTCGCTCGTTGTGGGCAACGTGCTTGGCAAGCAGTCGCTCGCGGCGGTCAGCTCATCCGGCAGCCTTATCTTTTTGATAGTGGGCTTCATCTACGGCGTTTTCGTGGGCGCGGGCGTGGTCATCGGGCGATACTACGGCGCGCAGAAATACGACATGGTGCACAGGGCCGTGCATACCACCGTTGCGTTCGGCATTGCGGCGGGCCTGCTTCTGACCGTGTTCGGCATCATATTCACGCCGTTTATACTGAAGCTGATGCGCACCCCTGCGGACGTTCTGCCCGAGTCGATACGCTATTTCCGCTTCTATTTCGCGGGCTCATTGGGCAACGTTCTTTACAACGCCTTCAACGGCATCTTCCAGGCGCGGGGCGACAGCCGCCATCCGCTGTATTACCTGATGATAGCCTCGATTACGAACATTATTCTCGACGTACTTTTCGTTAAGTATCTCGGCTTCGGCATCGCAGGCGCGGCGGTGGCAACGGCGATATCGCAGTTCTTGAGCGCGGGCATATCGCTGTATAAGCTCACGCATGTGAACGACGTTCACCGCATCACGCTCAAGGATATCCGCTTTGATCCCCCGCTTCTCAAGGAAGTGCTCTCAACGGGACTTCCCACGGGCGTTCAGAACTCGGTCATCGGCTTTGCAAACGTTATCGTGCAGTCCAATATAAACGTGTTCGGCTCGGATGCTATGGCGGGCTGCGGCGCGTACTCCAAGCTTGAGGGCTTCGCGTTCCTGCCCGTAACGAGCTTCAGCGTTTCACTGACCACCTTCACAAGCCAGAACCTCGGCGCGAAGAAGTACGACCGCGTTAAAAAGGGCGCGGCGTTCGGGCTCGCTTCGGGCGTTATTCTCGCGGAGATAATCGGAATACTTTTCATCACCTTTGCGCCAAGGCTGATAGGGCTTTTCGACAGGTCGCCCGAGGTGGTGGCGTTCGGCGTTAAACAGGCGCGAACCGAGGCACTGTTTTACTGCCTGCTCTCGTTTTCGCATTGTATGGCGGGCATCATAAGGGGCTCGGGCAAAACCACCGTGCCGATGCTCGTTATGCTGATATGCTGGTGCGTTATCCGCGTTACCTATATAACCGTAACAACAAAATACATCCCCGATATCGCCGTCATCTTCTGGGCGTATCCCATAACCTGGACGCTCAGCTCCATCGCTTTCGCCGTCTACTTCTTCAAGGCGGACTGGATGCATAATTTCGAGCGGCAGGAGCAGAGAATGAAAGCAAAGCTTAACTGAAAAGCATTATAAACCCCAAAATTTAAACCGAAAGGAAATATAAAAATGAACCACGAAACAGTATCCGCAAAAAGAGCATTCGCTCTGATGGAAAAGCTCGCTTACGTTCGTCTGAGCTGCAGCGAGGAGGAAAAGCGCGCCGCCGAGGAGCTTAAAAAGGAAGCCGCCTCATTCGGGCTTGACTGCACGATCGAGGAATTCGAGGCCGCGACCGGCGAAGTTACCAAGGCGACCTTCAAGGTGCTCGCTCCCTACGAAAAGGAGTACGAGGTAACGGGCTATATTCGCTCCGATTCAACACCCGACGAGGGGCTTGAGCTGGACTTCGTGTACGTTGAAAATGCGCTCGAAGCGAATCTCGTTGGCGTTGCGGGCAAGGCGATTCTCGTAAACGGCAGATTCGGCATGGATGCTTACGAGCGCATCCAAAAAGCGAAGCCCGCCGCCATCATCACATTCTCGGGCTCGGTGGACGACGACCTTTCCAAGACCGACCTTGAAATAAGGAAGATCCGCGAGACCTACGCCGAAAAGCACGGTTCCGCCGTTGCGCTGACGATCCGCGCGGCCGATGCGCTCGAGATCGTTAAGAGCGGCGCAAAGAAGGTTCATATTCTCGTCAAGAGCGAATCCAAGCAGGGCATTTCGCGCAACGTTTGCGGCGAGATCAAGGGCACTGAGTTCCCCGATGAGATAATCTCCTTCGGTGCGCATTTCGACAGCGTTTATTTCTCCACCGGCGTTTATGATAATATGTCCGGCTCGGTCATCATAATGGAGATCGCGCGCTACTTCATGGCCCATCCCCCGAAGCGCACCCTCAAATTCAACTGGTACGGCTCGGAGGAGCAGGGACTTCTCGGAAGCAAGGCGTATGTTGCGGCGCATAAGGAGGAGCTTGAGAAGCACCGCTTCATGATAAATGTGGACGTGGCAGCGCCCATCCTCGGCAAGGAGCTGATCTTCTGCATGGGCACCGAGGCGCTCAAGAGCTATGTTGATGCGATGATGAAGGAGCTCGGCAGAGCCGCCGTTGTTGAGGACGATATCTATTCAAGCGACAGCATCCCGTTCGCGGATAACGGCGTTCCCGGCATCAACTTCTGCCGCTTCGGTGCACCCGGAACCGCCTTCATCCACGACAGGCGCGATAACCTCGCTCTCGGCTATATGTCCGCAGAGGCGCTGGATATCACGCTTCAAAACGCGCTCGAGTTCTCAAAGCGCGTAATAAACGCCCCCGTGTTCCCGATCGAGAGGAAGATATCCGATTCCATCAGGGGCAAGGTGGATAAGTATCTGTTCAAGAAGAAGGATTAAAATCAAAACTGAACTATATCGCCGCGTGATACATTTTGCGCGGCGATATTTCTATACTGAATAGACAAGCAAAAGACAGGTGAAAAGTCATTTGAAACGCTGAAACAAAGCCTTGATAAGTGAACGTATGATAAGGTATAATGAATTATGGAGGCGAGCGGCGGTATGAATGCTATATGTTTTGCAGGCTTGCGTTTAGGGCATGAAGCGTAAATCGGAAGGAATAAAGAGAATAAATATCGATATTCGTGCATTTTATCGTATTCTCTTGTGCATGGTTTTTTACTGCGCTGATCGCTGTCGATCTGATAAAACAATTCATTCTTATTGCGGTTTCGATGAACATTGTCCTTTTATCGGTAAGCAATTCGCTGATGAAAAAGGATTTCGGTATCGAAGCTTTTGCCTGTAGGAACAAGCGCAGGATCGTTACGGCTTTCTTTAACGGATTTTTGTATGCTCTGCTGTTCGCTGTTGCGGTCTTTTTTACGTTCGCCGTTTTTCAGGACGTTACCTTTCTGGTGAAACAAGGTAATCTTGGGTTTTGGTCGCTATTCGTATGGGTGATAGTTCAAATTATAACTGCATTCGCAGAGGAGCTGTTTTTCCGAATCTATGCTTATGAGGTGCTTTTTTCCGCATTCCGAAGAAAGCTTCTATCAATAGTGCTTATATCGCTTATGTTTGCAGGTGTTCATATAGCCTTGCACGGCAATATCAAGCAGTTCTTTGTTTCTTTGGTTTTTAGCTTTTATGCTTTCGGCATCAAAGAAAAAAGACCCGATGACACCCTCTATTATTTGGGATGGATGCACTTTATATACAACTGCCTTGCGCGTTTCGTGTTTTCTGTTTAAAATGGAGGAGAAGCCTTATAAACCCGCGTGTAAACCAAAGGTAGAGTGAACTAAACCCCGAGTCGGTTGAGTAAATTGGGAGGAATATGCTAATATGAGCGCATCCAAAACACAAGGAGGCAATCTTAAAATGTCAGAATTAACGATGGGCGGCTTAATCGCCGCAAAGCGGCAGGAAAAGGGGCTCACTCAGCTCGAGCTCGGCGAAAAGCTGGGCGTTACCGACAAGGCGGTTTCAAAATGGGAGCGGAATATCTCCTGCCCCGATATCGGCTCGATACCGAGGCTTGCAGAGGTGCTCGGCGTTTCCGTTGAGGAATTGCTGCGCGTGAACAATACCGCCGCGAATGAGAAGCCGAAGAAAGAAATAGGCTTTATGCTCTCGCTTCCGTTCAAGGCGATCGCGCTTGCGATGGGCGTTGCTGTCGCGGTGCTTGCCGTGCTTGAAAAGCTCGATGCTAAATCCGCATTCATAATGCTCGGCATAGGGCTTGCTCTTTTGGGCATCACAAGCCTCGGGGAGGATAAGTAAAACTCAATAAGCGCTGCTTTGGACACCCTACGCGGTGTCCGATTTTATACAGCATACATTCCGAAAAAAAGAAATAGGATGAAGAGCGAAGCGAAACAAAAATATAATCCCCGCGCGTGCGGTTTTTCGCGCTGTATGTGCTATAATGGAAAAAAAGAGTTTGAATCGAGGAAATCCAAGTGACCGGCGCGCAATCAAAAAAGGGCTTTTTAGGCAAAAAAGACGTTGATATGACGGAGGGCAATATACTGCGGCATCTGATCGCATTCGCCCTTCCGCTTCTTCTCGGCAATATTTTTCAGCAGCTTTACAACACTGTGGACACCTGGGTGGTGGGCAACTACGTCAGCAAGGAGGCGTTTTCGGCGGTCGGCACCGTTGGCCCGATCATGAACACGCTTATCGGAACCTTCATGGGTCTCTCCGCGGGCGCGGGCGTGGTCATCTCGCAGTATTACGGCGCCAAGCAGCACGAAAAGGTTCAGGATACGGTGCATACCGCGCTCACGCTGACGCTTATCCTCGGCGCGGTCTTTACGGCGCTCGGCATATTTATGACGCCGTATATGCTCAAGCTGATGAAAACGCCCGAAACGGTTTTGCCCGAGGCAACGCGCTATCTTCAGATCTATTTTTCCGGCATTCTCGGCCTCATGGTCTACAATATCGGCTCCGGCATAATGCGCGCGGTCGGCGACTCGCAGCGCCCGTTCATGTTTCTTTGCGTTTCAGCGGGAACGAACACCGTGCTCGATCTTCTGTTCGTTCTCGGCTTCAAGATGGGCGTGGAGGGCGTTGCGCTCGCAACGATAATCGCGCAGTTCGTTTCGGCGGCGCTCGTGGTATTCACCCTTATGCGCTCCGACAACTGCTGTAAGCTCGTGCCGAAAAAGCTTCGCATCCACGGCGAAATGCTCAAAAAGATACTCGCCGTCGGCATCCCCGCCGCGCTTCAGATGGCCGTTACCTCGTTCTCAAACGTTTTCGTGCAGAGCTATATCAACCATTTCGGCGAGGACTGCATGGGCGGCTGGACGGCATACGCCAAGATCGACCAGTTCCTATTCCTGCCGATGCAGAGCATATCGCTTGCGGGAACCACCTTCGTTGGTCAGAATCTCGGCGTGGGCAACACGAAGCGTGCCAAAAAGGGCATAGGCTACGCTCTGGCGATCTCCGCCGCCGCAACGGTCATTCTGATGATACCTGTGCTCGCGTTCGCGCCCAAGCTCGTTGAATTCTTCAACGGTTCGCCCGAGGTAGTCAAATACGGATCCATGCTTCTTAGGCTCATATCGCCCTTCTACGTGCTTTGCTGCGTTAATCAGGTGCTTGCGGGTTCTCTTCGCGGCGCGGGCAACAGCCGAACGCCGATGTTTATAATGCTTGGAAGCTTCGTTCTGTTCCGCCAGATCTATCTTTACATTATGGCAAACTATATCAGCAACACGATAAAGCCAATTGCGCTTTCCTACCCTGCGGGCTGGCTCGTTTGCTCCACAATAACGCTTATCTACTTCCTCAAGGCAAACTGGGATAAATACAGGCTCGTTAAGGATGATGAAAATGATAAAAGTCAAGATAAAAACATGACTTGATTGTATGCAATTAACTAATGCCAATTTAGAAAGGAAAGAACAGAGAACATGAGTAATGGGTACATTAATGAAATTGAGTATGCGAGATTCGTTTTGAATTCGCTATATAAAGATAATCCTAAACTCGTCGAACAATATAGAGTAGAAAGCGATAAAAATCGATGGTATATTTATGATGCGGTTGCCTTTGGTGAATTGCGGCTGTCGTCGTTCGGCGCGAAGGATATTCTTGCTGATAGAATTGCAATTGAAATTAAAAACACACGAACCTTGAACGACAGTACTATTCGTTCCTTTATTCACCTTGCGGAGGAGCAAGGCTTTGATGCAGTGGTTTTTATATTTAATGGCAAGCCGAGAGAATCATATTATGATTATAATAGCGATAAAATCCAAATCTGCTTTATTCCCGCAGAAGGTAAAAATAATGAATACAACCGCGCAGCTAAGAACAAAGTTGGAGTTGATCCTGCGCTTTTGATTGATGAATATACATTGTCGCGTTTGAAGGAAGCAAAGAATGATTTAGCATTTGCCATAGGTGCAGGCTGCTCACGAGGATCACATATAAGTGATTGGAAAACACTTAGCAAAGCGCTTGGATACGAACTTCTGTATGAAATTGTAGCGAACGCCGCAGAATCAATGTATAGGAGCAAAGTGATAACTGATAGATTAAACGATGGGGTTTTTGAGTGCTTTGATTCCACATCTGCGCTGGATGCGATTTATCGATGTGTCTATGAATCTGACTATGAATCTAAGTCAAAGATTAATTATTGGAAAGCAATAAAAAGGGTGCTTTACATGGAATATGATGCTGAGAAGAAGGATAATAAGTTAATGGAAGCAATATCCAACTGCATTGAGAGAAACCATGTTAAGGAAGTTATTAACTATAATTTTGATTCTGTTCTTGAACAATATATGAATTCGGCCTACAAATCTACTGTGAAAGAAGTTGAGCAGAGTCAAGTGACAATAAAAGAGTGTACGATTTCCCATGTTCATGGTTATATACCGTATGATTATCGCGGAAAAGGGACTGTTGGAAACTTTGTTTTTATCGACACTGAATACTATGATAATATGATGGAAAGGGAGAACTTTACAAACAGCGTTCAGAAAAGAATACTTGAAAGTAAAAATGTTATTTTTGTTGGCTTTTCCTTTACAGATACAAATGTGAAAGAGATTCTGCGTGAGCGACACAATAATAGTGAACCCTCGCAGAACTCAATTTTTGCTTTCCGTAAACTGCCGACCTTCGACTTTGAAGGAACAAATAATGCACTAATTGAGAAGAGGTATAAGGATCTTTTTGAAAAGTATTTCGGATCACTGGGCGTCATAGTGGTATGGGTAAAGGACTTTAATGATATTCCGAAAATTATAAATATGATATAATTACACCCTCGCCTACCCCGCCGGCTGGCTGGTTTGCTCCACCATAACGTTCATCTATTTCCTCAGGGCAAATTGGGATAAATACAGGCTCGTTAAGGACGAGGAAACTGAGTCGAGCGGCAAATAATCGGTGTTGAACTATTCTCTCTTCTATGTTAAAATATTCGTCATAGCGGCGTAAAAGGCCGTAACGCCCTAAAAGAGAGAGTAGAGAACGCTATGGAAAACCCGATAACCGAAATTGAACTGCTCGAAACGGAGCAAAAAAAGCCCCGGTTTCCACGCGGAAAGGCGCTTGCGGTGCTTATCGTCCGCATCCTTGCGGTCGCTGCCGCCGTCTGCGGCTTCGTGCTGTATGCGCTTGCGCATAAAAACTATAAGCTCACCGAGTTCGGCATGTCCATCGTAACGCTCGGACTCTTCGTTTTGATATTTATTTCCGCCGCGCCGAAGCTTGTGGATCTGATCGTTGGAGACAGCAGCATCGAGTATCTTGAGCGAAGCGCATCGAGGCGCGCTTGGCGCAATTTCTTTATCATCTGCATAGCCGCGCTATTGCTGCACGCGGCTGCCGGTATAATCGGCACTTTCATATTCAAAACCTTCAATCAATACGGCGCTTCCGTTAAGGACGTTTTCAAGCTCTGGCGCAATTCGTGGATGAAGGGCAACACCGACGCGGGGCATTATCTCAAGATAGCCGAAAACTGGTACGTTAAGGAAGGCAACGACAGGCTTCTTATCGTTTTCCTGCCGATGCTCCCCGTGCTGATTCGCGCGTTCAACCTCGTTTTTCACGACAGCTTCATCTCGGCTCAGATCATAAACGCGCTTGCCTCCGCGCTCGCCTCGGGCATGGTCTATATGACCCTGCTTCCCATAATCGGCAGCCGCCGCAGCAAGGTCGGCGCGTTCGTTTCCATACTGCTTCCCGGTATGATCTTCATGAATTCGCCGATGAGCGAGCCGCTTTTCCTGCTCTTCACCGCCTGCGCGTTCTTCTTCATGCAGCGAAAGCAGTTCGTGCTTTCGGGCATCTTCGTCGCCTGCGCGGGCTTCACCCGTTCGCTCGGCGTGATTGCCGCAGTTCCGCTCGCTCTGGTCGGAATAGGGCATATCGTGCGCCTTATGCGCGATAAAAAGCCGTGGGGCAAGGCGTTTGCGCTGCTTGCAGTCGGTCTTGTTATCTCCACGTTCGGAACGCTCGGCTATCTCTATATCAACTATTCGATACATGGGGATGCGCTGAAATTTTTTGAGTTCCAGTCCGGCAATTGGCATCAGAATTTCAATCCATTCTTCGACACCACGCGCTATATGCTGAATTATGCGGTGCGCTACTATCAGCAGGGCAGCATCGAAAAGCTCGTTTCGCTCTGGGTGCCGGGTCTTATCGCTATATTCGGCTCGCTCATACTCATCGAGGCGAAGGCGAAAAAGCTTCCCGCGAGCTACACCGTTTACTTTCTCGCCTATTCTGCGGTCGCCATCGGCTGCACCTGGCTGCTTTCAGCCATGCGCTATATCTCGGCGGCGCTGCCGGTTACGGCGGCCATCGCGCACTGTGCCGATAAAAAATGGAAAACGGCGGCGCTTTTCATAATACTTGCCGCGCTCTATCTCGGTTACACCTATATGTATATGATGCGCTGGGAAACCTATTGAACCATTGCGTGCAAAGGAACAACTCAAAACGCTTCCACTCGGCAAGGGGGGGGAGCGTTTTTTGCTGAAACGAAGCGACTTTTGTTTAAATATACTCGTTTTTCCTATTGACAAGAGAGGGGGAATGGAGTATTATAGTATTGGTTAGCGAGCACTAACCAAGTTTGCGCCATGCAACCATTTTGCTCGCGAATCCTTAGCGAAAGGAAGTGTTATCATGCCTTTAACTCTCGCTCCCATCGGCGAAGGCAATATCATCAAGCGCATCGGCGGCAGCGCCGAGGTTAAGAAGCATCTCAGCGATCTCGGCTTCGTTCCGGGAGGCGAGGTGCGCGTGATCTCCATGCTCGGCGGCAACGTTATCGTGAGCGTTAAGGAATCGCGCATCGCGATAAGCCGAGAAATGGCGATGAAGATCATGGTATGAATGATATGATCGGAAGAAATTCCACCGGAATTTCTTCCGCAACTATTCACCATTCATTATCCACTATTAACTAACAATACCGGGAGGTGTTTGAATGAAAACTTTGAAGGAAACCCCCATCGGGGCAACCGTCCGCGTTGTGAAGCTTCACGGCGAGGGCGCAGTCAAGCGCAGGATCATGGACATGGGCATCACCAAGGGCGTGGAGGTGCACGTTCGCAAGGTGGCGCCGCTCGGCGATCCCATCGAGGTAAACGTTCGCGGCTACGAGCTCTCCATCCGCAAGGCGGATGCGGATATGATCGAGGTGCAGTAACCTCGGCTTTTAGCGCCGCTTCGACCGAAAACGCGCGGATGATCCGCATTTTTTACGGCAAACATGTTAGCTTTAGCTAACTTAAAGAGCCTAAACAAACGGCAAACAGGAGAAAACATTATGGCAAACACGAGAATAGCCCTTGCGGGCAACCCGAACAGCGGCAAAACCACGCTGTTCAACGCGCTGACGGGCTCGAACCAGTTCGTCGGCAACTGGCCGGGCGTAACGGTCGAAAAGAAGGAAGGCAAGCTTAAAAAGCACGATGACGTTACCATCACCGACCTTCCCGGCATCTATTCACTTTCGCCCTACACGCTCGAGGAGGTCGTGGCAAGAAACTACCTGATCGGCGAGCGCCCCGATGCGATACTGAATATCGTGGACGGCACGAACCTTGAGAGAAACCTCTATCTCACCACCCAGCTTCTCGAGCTCGGCATCCCCGTTGTTATTGCGATAAACATGATGGATATCGTGAAAAAGAACGGCGATAAGCTGAACACACAGGAGCTTTCAAGGAGCCTCGGCTGCCCGATCGTGGAGATATCCGCGCTCAAGGGCACGGGCGTTCAGGAAGCTGCCGAAGCCGCAATAGCTGCTGCAAAGGGCGGCAAAAAGCCCCCCGTCAGCACTTTTTCGGGCACGGTGGAGCATGCGCTTGCGCATATCGAGGAGGCCACTGTCCACGGCTTCCCCGAGGAAAAGCAGCGCTGGTACGCGGTAAAGCTGTTTGAGCGCGATGAAAAGGTGCTCGAGGAGCTGAATCTTCCTGCGGATACGAGGGCGCATATCGAAAAGGATATCGCCGCCGTTGAAGCGGAGCTGGACGACGATGCCGAGAGCATCATCACCAACGAGCGCTACGTCTACATAGCGGAGCTTATCAAGGGCGCATATAAGAAGAAAAACGCCGGCAAGCTCACGGTTTCGGATAAGATCGACCGCGTGGTAACGAACCGCTGGCTCGCGCTTCCCATCTTTGCGCTCGTTATGTTCCTCGTTTACTACATCGCCGTTTCCAAGGTCGGCGGCGCAATGACCGACTGGACGAACGACAATCTCTTCGGCGACGGCTTCCATCTTCTCGGCATCGGCCAAAAGGAATACGATGAAAAGATGGACGAATACGCCAAGGAATTCGTGTTCACCGAAGATATTCGCTCCACCGTTGAAGCGGCCGAAAAAGCGGGCGTTATCGGTGCGGACGAGCTTATGGGCGCTATCAAGGACGAGGATTTCGGCGCATTTGACGAGGCGCTCGGAACCTACGGCGATGCGCTCGACGAGGCGGGCTTCGGCATAGGCGAAACCGTTGAAGCGGCGCTCGAGGAAGCCCCCGCAACCGAGGACTACGGAGTTTGGGTGCCCGGCATACCGGTGCTCGCAGAGAAGGTGCTCACCAAGCTGAACACCCCCGAATGGCTGAACAGCCTCGTGATCGACGGCGTTATCGGCGGCGTTGGCGCGGTGCTCGGCTTCGTGCCCCAGATGCTCGTTGTGTTCCTGTTCCTTGCATTCCTCGAAAGCTGCGGCTATATGGCGCGCGTTGCGTTCGTTATGGACCGTATCTTCAGAAGGTTCGGCCTCTCCGGCAAATCCTTCATCCCGATGCTCATCGGCGTCGGCTGCGGTGTTCCCGGCATCATGGCATCGCGCACCATTGAAAACGAGCGCGACAGGCGCATGACGATAATGACCACCACCTTCATCCCCTGCGGCGCAAAGATACCGATCATCGCGCTGATCGCAAGCGCACTGTTCGGCGGCGCATGGTGGGTAGCTCCCAGCGCATACTTCGTCGGCTTTGCCGCCATCGTTATCTCGGGCATAATCCTCAAGAAAACGCGGATGTTTGCGGGCGATCCCGCGCCGTTCGTAATGGAGCTTCCCGCATACCATTGGCCCACGCTTTCAAACGTGCTCCGCAGCATGTGGGAGCGCGGCTGGTCCTTCATCAAGAAGGCGGGAACGGTCATCTTCCTTGCCACCATCTTCATCTGGGCGGCCTCCCGCTTCGGCTGGGTGGACGGCAAATTCCTCTTCGACGTGGACATGGAGCTTGAAGCGAGCATCCTCGGCAAGATCGGCAGTGCGATCAAGTGGATCTTCGCGCCCCTCGGCTTTGGCAGCGGCGATGAAGGCACCAAGGCCACCATCGCCACGATCATGGGTCTTGTTGCAAAGGAAGAGGTCGTTGGCGTGTTCGGCGTGCTCGACTTCGGCGGCCTTACGCAGCTTGCGGGCTACAGCTTCCTGATCTTCAACCTGCTCTGCGCGCCCTGCTTCGCGGCTATCGGCGCTATCCGCAGGGAGATGAACTCGGCGAAGTGGACTTGGTTCGCTATCCTGTACCAGTGCATATTTGCCTACGTTATCGCTCTGATCTTCTATCAGCTCGGAATGCTGTTTGTCGGCAGCGCGAATGCGGTTTGGCTTGTGATCGCGCTCATCCTCCTTGCTGGGCTTGTCTACCTCCTTTTCAGGCCCTATAAGGAAGCCACCAAGCTCGAAATGAAGCTTAAAAAGTAAAATTCGGGCAAATGTGAGCGTATAATAAAGCATCCGGCAGCGGGAAAGCCCCTGCCGGATGCGCATACAAAATCGAGGTGATATCATGTTTCAATGGTTAGGTAAAAATATCGGAACTATCATCGTGCTTGCGTTGATAATCGCGGGCGTAGTCAGCGTGATACGCGGCATGATAAAGGAGAAAAAGAACGGCGGCTCATCCTGCGGCTGCGGCTGCTCAAGCTGCGCAATGAGCGGAAGCTGCCACGGCACGGGCGAAAGCGCCCAAAGCAAATGACGGTACCAAATGAATCAAAAGCCCTGCGTCTCAAAAACGCAGGGCTTTGGTATTTTCTAAACGCCGATCAGCTCGGAAAGTGGCTCACAGCCCCATTCCCATGCGCAGTATGCTGATGGCATCGGCGATGGTGATGCTGCCGTTGCCGTCCATATCGGCGGCGGCGGTATCGAGCGCGCTTTCATCGATAAGTCCCATGGAAAAGCGCAGCGCGAGGATAGCATCGGCAAGGGTAACGCTGCCGTTTCCGTCCGCATCGCCGGGAAGCGAAGCGCCGCCCTCGAACCTTGCGATGAAAACAACGCCGTCAAGCTCGCTTGCCTCGTATTCGGGGTTCATCGAGATAAGCTCGTTCTCCGCGTTGTACCAGCCCGCGAAGGTGTAGCCGTCATCGGGCTGCGCATAAACCTTGGTGTACCAGCCGCTGAGCTCGCAGCCGACGGTGCCGCCGGGCTCGGACTTGAGGGTGTTTAGCATAAGGATCTCGTTTGCCTCAAGATCGTAAGTCGTAGTCGGATTGCCAACGCTGTAAAGCCCGAGCAGGTCGGGGTTGTTTGAAACGTCGATATACTCAAGTCCGGTGCGGTTGATACGAAGCGACTGAAGGCGATCGTTTGCGGAAACGTCAAGCCCGTCGTAAAGATCGTTGTCCGAAACGTTCAGAGAATCGAGCATGGAGAGCATGGAAACGTCGATACCGTTCAAGAGATTGTCCGAAACGTCAAGTATCTCAAGGCTCGTATTGTTTGAAACGTCCAGATCGAAGAGCATGTTGTTGCTGCAGGTGAGCTGAACAAGGCCGGGGTTTGCGGAAACGTCGAGATCAACGAGCAGGTTGCCGTCGCAGCGGAAAAAATGGAGCATGGGGCATACCGAAACGTCGATATCCGCAAGCAGGTTGTCGTAGCAATCGAAGGTCCAAAGCGAGGTGCAGCCGCTAAGGTCGATGCTTTCGATCTCGTTTGCAGAGATGTTTGCATAGTAGAGCTCGGAAAAGCCAGAAATATCCAGATCGCCAACGAGCTGCTTATCGAAAATGAGGATGCGGCGAACGCGGTATTCGCCGTCAAACTGCTCCCATGAGAAGGTGGGCATTTCGGTGTAGTAATCGGGATCGTAGCAGATGCCCCATGTGGCGGGATAGTTCGGATCGTAGTTTGAGCTGAGCTTCGTGCCGTTCTTTATGCCGCTAACGTCCGCGATCTCAAGGAAGGCTGCGATCTTGTTGTAGTCGTTTTCGTTGTAGCCCGCGGGAACGCTCCAAGCGGGGGTGACCTCCGCCTTGAGTGCGGATAGGGGGAGCTGCGCTGCGGTGAGTGCGACTAGCAGCGCGAGTGCCGCCGAAAGGACGGCTTTTGCGAGGTTTTTCATAGCTTTCTCCTTTGCGTATGATAGGATATTTTCATTTTACCCGCACGAACACCGCGTTGTCAATATTCCAAACAAAAATAAGCAATAATAAACAATAATACAGCGAGGCGCACTTTTTCTATATGAAAAACGGGCGGTCTTGGGCGCATCCGCATAAGGATAAATAGCCTCAAAAGGCATCTTTTCGCGCCATACTTCGTTAAAAATGCTCGAAAGACCACTACGAGTATTTCTCCGCTTTTCGCCTCGTCTGCCACGAAAACCCGCTCTTTTGAGGCGCTGTGCGGTTTTCAGCCAAAATCTTGAATTAAATTGAGCTCCGGGAATACGAACGGTATTCCCGGAGCGTTTGTCTTGGGTAAAGCGTTATATTCGGCTGAAAACCTATATCTCCTTATGCGTACACGCCCTTCCGCCCGAATCGTTTAAAAGGGTTTTATACGTTCATCACCATTCTTAAAACAAGAAGCGCATCGGTCGAGTTTACTGCGCCGTTGCCGTCCACATCGCTGTTTTCAAGATCGAGCTCGGTTCCGTCGATTATATTCATAGCGCAGCGCATGATGAGCACAGCATCGGAGATCGAGATCTCGCCGTCGTCGTCCGCATCGCCGATGAGGAACGGGGATTCAAACACGGCAACGATATCGGTATAGGCAAGGTTCTTGAGGTTGAGCTGAGTGCTTGCTAAGATCTCGTTATCCTCGGTATCAAACCAGCCCGCGAAGCGGCAGTCGCCCTCGGGCACAGCCTCGGCATAGCCGTAATCATAGTTCCCGTTGTAGTAGTAGCCCACGAAGCCCTCGCCAACGGCAGTCACGCTTTCGAGCTTGAGCAGGGGATTGCTTGAAAGATCGAATTCGGCTATCTCGTTGCCAACGCAGTAGAATTCGCGAAGCATCGGGCAGAATGAAATATCAATCTCGTTGATTGCGTTGCCGGAGCAGTCGAGCAGCTCGAGCTTTTCGCAGCCCGAAATATTCAGCGCTTCAATGCCGTTATTCTGGCAAGCAAGAAACTGCATTTCGGGGCAGGACGAAGCATCAAGAGAAGTCAGATTGCAGTTCGGCGCCCAAAGGTTGTAGAGCGAAGCACAATCGCTTAAATCAAGCTCGGAAAGCGGCGCGTTTTCGCAGGAAAAATCGGTCAGATTCTCGCAGCCCGAAAGGTTTACCGTTTCCAAATCGGTGTAGTTGCAGGTAACGAAGGTTATGCTCGGGCAGCGGGAAAGATCGAGCGAAGTAAGCGGCATATTGTCGCACCAAAGCTGCTCAAGAAGGCTGCACTCGGAAAGCTCGACCTCGGTGATATAGTTGCCGCCGATCTGAAGCTCCTTGAGCGCGGAGCAGCCCGCGATATCAAGGCGCGAAAGCCCGCATTCGCTGACGATCAGCGCCTCGAGTGCGGTGCAGGATGAAACATCGAGCGCACCGAAAAGGTTGTTCCAGCCAA
Organism: uncultured Eubacteriales bacterium; assembly: GCA_902794055.1. GTDB lineage: Bacteria > Bacillota > Clostridia > Christensenellales > CAG-138 > PeH17. Next base: position 42,317 of record CADBGC010000008.1, read on the forward strand.
CGTTCATTCGCTTGATTCGGTTCTCGCCGTCAACCTCGATCCACTCAAAGCGGGTGATATAGGGATTGCCTTCCCATGTTGCTGGATCGTTCGCATCGTAGTCGCTGCCGATTTTTTCGCCGTTTTTTACGCCGCTTTCGTCCGAAATCTCAAGGAACGAAGCAACGGCGATATAGTCGTGCTCGTTATAGCCATCGGGCACGGTGATATCCGCCTCGGCGGAGCCGAAGCGTGGCGCGAAGCCGAAGGAAGCGAGCGCGAAAACCGCCGCAACCGCCGCCGCAATGATCTTTTTGAAGAAGCTGTTCATGGATTTATCCTCCTGTTTGCTCTTAGCAAGGCTTATTGTAAATAATCAGATCCGAATTGTCAAGCGGCAAAACGGAATTTGGCGTTTACGGGAACGCTCAATTCAGCCCCATTGCAAGCCTAAGTATCATCACCGCATCGGCTATGGCAACGCTGCCGTCGTTGGTTGCATCGGCGTTGATAAGGTTGATCGCATCGGAGCCAATAAGCCCCATCGCAAAGCGAAGCGCGAGGATCGCATCGGCAATGTTCACGCTGCCGTTTCCGTCCGCATCGCCAACAAGCACGGGGGAGGCGGGGGTGAAGCGCGCGGTCAGCTCGGTGTATGCCGTGTTCCAAATGCTGATATAGGGCGAAGCGGTGATGAATGCGCCGTTCTGATCGTACCAGCCCACGAAAACATAGCCCTCGTCAGCTTTTGCGGAGAGGAAGCCCTCGCTGTACGGCACGGAGTAGTGATAGCCGAAGCAGCCGCTGCCCTCGGCGCGAACGGTGTCGAGCCCGAGGCGGTCGTTGAGCTTGAGATAGGTGAAGCTGTTGCCCGCGCCGTCAAGCTCCTTTAGTGCGGTGTTCGCGGAAACGTCCAGCTCGCTTATCGCGTTGTTCATAACGTCCAGAAGAACAAGATTTGTGTTATCGCCAAGCACAAGCTCGGTGATGCCGCTGTTTGCAGCAAGCAGCTTATACAGCTTTGTGTTCGCGGAAAGATCGAGCCTTTCAAGACTGTTTTCGGGGCACCAAAGAAAGGTCAGCTCAGTATTCGCGGAAAGATCGAGCTCGGCAAACAGGTTGTTTGCGCAGCAGAGCTCCCCAAGCAAGGGTTGGTTTGAAAGATCAAGCTCGGTTAAAAGATTGTTGTTGCAGTCGAGCGCATAGAGCAGGGGATTGTTTGAAAGATCGAGCTCGGTCAGCTCGTTTCCGTCGCACCAAAGCTTGTAAAGAAGCGGATGCTCCGAAACGTCGATGCTGCCCAGCCCGTTATTGTCGCAGTAAAGCTCGCGCAGTGCGCCGCAGCCGTGCGTGTTGATAGCATCGAGGTTATCGCCGGTAGCTTCGATATACTCAAGATACGGGCAATCCGTAAGCTCAAGCGTGCCGACAACGCCGAGAAACGCCACGTCTATGCGCCAAAGGTATTTAACGCCGTTCTGCTCCGTCCAAAGCACGTGCTCGAACACGGCGTTCAGCTCGTCTATGCTGATCCAGGTTTCGGGATCGTTCGGATCGTAGCCCGAATCCATACGAAAGCCGTTCTTAACGCCGTTTTCATCGGTTATCTCGAAGAACGCGGCGCATTTATCGTAGTCGTGCGCATCGTAGCCCGCGGGCACAGTCCATGTGCGCGAGGGCGTGACTTCGGCACGAACGGCAAGGAGCGCGGGAAAGACGGAAAATGCGCAGAAGATCAGCGCGATTGCGGCTGAAACGAGGAATCGAGTTTTTTTCATTTGTAAAGGCTCCTTTAGCTATAATCAAACGCTTTAATTATAGCATGAAAAGGAGCCGTCTATATGTTTAAAAATTTATATTCCCGATTATATTCCGAAAGGCAGTTTCAAGCTGCCTGTCGTTCTTGCAGCGAATGAATTTTTCGGGGTACTGATTCGCGAGCCGCTCATAATTCGCCTTTAATTCGCGCGTTCTGCCGTCATGCAGTATCCACTTGATAAATTCAAGGTCGAGCTTCTCCTCGCAGCCCTCGGTCATGCTTGCGCGGCTCTTTCCCTTGTATCTGAAGTATCTTTTGTAAGCCCGTATGAGGCAGCGAAGGGCGGGGTAGTCGAGAAAGATTATCCTGTCCGCCTCCTCCATGCGCCGCTCATAGGAAAGCTTGGTATAGTTGCCGTCAATGATCCAGCCTTTAACCGCGTTTTCATCGAGAAATTCGGAAACGATCGCTATGCGCTCGTCCCGCTCCCGCGTTTTCCAGCCGGGCAGCCAATGTACGGTGTCAAGATGCAGCACGGGCAGCTTGAGCTTTTCGCCGAGCCTTCCCGCAAGCGTGCTCTTTCCCGAGCCGCTGTAACCGATTATCGCAATCTTCATGCTATCAGCCCCATAGCCTTCAAAAGCAGCATCAGAAGCGGCACCAGCACGAAGCAGCCGAGCGTTGTAAGGCTCATTCCGCCCGCAACAAAGCTTTCGTCCGCATCGTGCGCGGCGGCAAGCACGACCGCCTGGGTCATAACGGGCATTGCGGATTCCACGACCAGCACGCCCGAGGGCATCCCGCCGAAGCCGAAGAGCTTGCAGAGCGCAAGCATCACGAGCGGCGCAGCGATAAAGCGCATCAGCATCACGGCGATCATGTGCCTGTCGGGCTTCATGCTCTTGATTCCGTATTCATACAGCGCGTAGCCGATATAGAAAAGCGCGATCGGCGTTACGATATTGCCCATGTACCCCGAAAGCTTGATAACGGGTTCCGGCATTTTTACGCCGAGCGCAAGCAGGGGAAGGGAGATCGAAAGCACAACGAGCGGCGGCGAAACCAGCTTTTTAAGGTTTTTAAACAGCCCCTTTTCATGGCTCTCGCCCTCGCCGCTTCGGCTGATAAGATAGTTTCCGACCGTCCAAAAAAGCGTTGTGTTCACAATATAAAAGCACATCACGAACGGCACCGCCGCGTCCCCGAAAAGCCCCGTGTTCATCGGAAGGCCGACGAAGATGGAGTTTGAAAATGCGCACATCGTTATGAACCCGCCGCGCCGCCTTGCATCCGGCTTCAAGATTTTAGCGAGTAGTATGCCCAAAAGAAGCGTTATCAGCATCGAAAGCGCGGGCAGAAGGAACAGCAGCACGGGCCTGTCCAACGAAGCCAGGTCGAGATTGCCGAACACGTTGTTCACAACGAGCGCGGGCATACCCGCCGAGATGATGAGCTTTATCATCAGCCCCTTGTGCTCCTTTTTGATATAGCCGAGCTTTCCGAAAAGAAAGCCCACGCCGACCATGAACATCACGATCAGCACGGCGGATAGGGAATGGAGAGTTATTTCAAGCATAGTAAAAGAATTCAATAAAAAGTCGTTTGGTCGTTTGGAGAAGCGCTGAAGCTTTTATGAACCGAAAGCCGCATCACAACAGCCGTTCAAGCTCCGCAAGGAGTCGTTCCTTCATCGCCGTTAATTCGGTATCCGATGGGCGATTATCATCGCTGTACATTTTATCCATAGGATACCACCATACGGGGCCTTTTCCGTTGCTGCCATAATCGCCGAGATCTCCGGTTTTTCTTGGAAACAGATGCCAATGCAGGTGCGTTTCTCCGTTGCCCAACAGCTCATAATTCATTTTTTCGGCGGTAAATGCATTCGATACGGCCTCCGATACGATACACATTTCCTGAAGAAACCTCGTTCTGAATGCTTCACCCAACTGAAACAATTCACTTTTGTGCTCCTTGCAGAGAAACAGCGTGTAGCCCCAAAAGTATTGATGATCCCCAAGCACAACGTAACCGGTGTCCAACTCCATAACAAAATAAGGGTTCGTTCCGTTATGAATCATATTTATCCTATCGCAAATCAGACACATTCTCGCACCTCCAAACTCCTGTTAATAAGCAATGCGGCATGGTCAAACGCTCCGCAGATTTGCCGCGCATTAGAATCCGCTGTAATCAAAATCGAAATACTCCTTCTCCCAGCCCTCGGAATAGCGCCAGCAGCGCAGGATATCCTCATCCGGATACAGCGCCTCAAAATAATAGTCCCAGATCGGCGCGAAGAAGTCGTCGGTCACGGCATAGTCGGGATGAGGGTGTTCCTTGGAGTAGTGGGAAACGGCGAAGAAGGTGGAAACGGGGAATGAATCCATAACCTCGCGCCGATCATCGGTCATCATCAGATATGAAAGCGGATCATAGGAGTCGAGTGCGTAGGTGGGATCGATATGATAGTCCTTCCCGTTTATGCGAACGTAGCTCCATTGATGCCCGAGATGGTCGTATTCGCGCGTGCCGCTCATAACGGAGGCCTCCACGCCCGCCTGCATCAGAAGATACGAATAGGCGATGGAAAGCTCGGCGCAAATACCCTTGCCTTCCCTGAAACAGCGCATGGAGCAGGCCTCGAAAACGTATCCCTGCTGAGTTCTGTCAAACATATCGTAATCGTACGTATAATTATCGGCAAAGTATTTATAGAGCGCCGCGCATTTCTCAAAATCGGAATAATCGGGTTTCAGCACCTCGTTGAGGATGCCCTCGATAAACTCGATGAATTCCTCTATCCGCTTCGGGACCTCATCCTCGGGGATCGTGTAAACGAAGCTCGCAACGCCGTCCTTCACGGGCTCGCTGCGGTCGTATGCATAGTCCGTTATTTCGTAAAGCAGCGGGAAGCAGGGATCGCGGAACTGACCCATCACCCAGTTGTAGGTATCGTTATCCGGGCAGGCAAAGGTGGTTTCGCCCGCCATCACCGCATCCACAAAATTATACCAAGCGTCGACCATGGTTTGCCCGAAAACCTCCTGCTGATACACGGATGCGACCTTCGGCTTGAACACAAAGCGCGCGGGAAGCTCGGGCGTGGGCTCCTCGGTGGGCGCTTCGGTGGGCGCGCTCGTCGGCTCCGCTGTCGGCGCACTCGTCGGCTCCGCCGTCGGTTTGCTCGTCGGTGCGGCGGTGGGCTCGGCGCAGTCCGGCGTCACGACCTCGGCTGTGGGCTTTGCGGTAGTGTCCGCGGGCGGCTTGGGGCTGCAAGCAAAAAGCGAAGCAAATAAAACTGTGAGCAGGATCGCAAGTATACGCTTATTCATCATTTTGCACCCCTTTCTCCATCAGACACTTTGAAAGTATTAAACAACAGGTTTGTCGCCAAATCGCGGCGGTTAGCTCCGCAAGCTCGAAGTTATCTGCGTATCAAAACGCCTTTCATATACTGCGTTTCATTATGCGTTTTATAGACTTCCAGCTTTTCCTCCTCGGTACAGCCGATCAGTATCTTGATCTCGGAGTCGCGCTTCATTAAATCTACGATGCACATGATGGCATCGACCGTTTTCTTGCCGCTCCCGACCCATACGTCAATTCCTGCTCCATCAATAGAGGAGGTATTTTTCAGGTATCCGTAATCGACCCGATAAAGGAAATTCGGAAACTTAGGATGGGCAGTTCCTTTTGGTCTGTCGATCACGATCTCGGAAGCGTTCACAAGCTCATCCAATGCGTTCCAAAAATCTTTATTGAATTCGTTACAAGCGTTCATTTTTCCTTCGGTCAACTCCCAATTTACAGTGTTGCGGCAATCTCAAACCCTATCCCGCGCCGCCAAAACGCGGCGGATAATATCATTTGCAGGCTCGGAATGCACCGAGCAGATGATGCGTCTGTTTCCCGCGTGAAGAACAAAGCCCCTTGCTGAGCAGATGGGGGAGCAGTTTACTTCGCCGTATTCATAGGTTTCTGGCTTTCTGAATTCGCTCATAATCAGCCATTGTCATTGGGCGAATCGTCAACTCTTCTCCGTGATTTTCGATTTAACACCATCCATACAAACGGGGATTTAGGGATGATTCAGATCCGATGTCCGATCAGAGTAATCGATAACTACCTTCGAACACGATCTGCACAGATATGCCAGCACAGCCGAGCCCTTCATAAACGACAGCTTGGAAAGAACCACCGAACCCTCATGAAACATAGCCCTTCCGAAGGCCGGACGCTTGGTTCCCTTTTTCCAACAGAGCTCATGGGGACTTTGAATGATCCCTGCTTCCATCTCTTTATTGCAATACGGACATTTCATAGCTCATTCCTCTCTGCTTTTACCTCATGATTCTGCGTCGCCAAAACACGGCGGATAATATCCTTTGCAGGCTCGGAATACGCCGAGCAGATGATGCGCCTGTTTCCGGCATGAACCAACGGGGCTGCCGCCAAGCGGCGCAGCCCCGATAAAAACCTAATTCAAACTTACTTGCTTATCTTCCTGCACTCGAGGTAATACCTCTTCTCATGCGCTTCGCCCATCGAGAAGGTCTTTCTCGGGAGCGCGCCGTCGAAAACAACGGTCTTGAACAGGTCGCCCTTCGCCATCGGCGGGAGCAGGAAGCCCATGTTCGAGGGCTTGGTGCCAAGCTCGTTCACAACGTCCTCGCCGTGGATGTAGTCGATAACGGCGCCTTCGGTCTTCTTGAGAAGCACGTCGAGCGCGTTCTGGAGCGTGCCGACCTCGAGCTGAGCCGCGGGCTTTTCAACCACGATCATGCCGAGCTTGTTTTCCATGCAGAAGGGGATAGCATGAGTGCCCTTTTTAAGCTCCTTCATAGCGGAAGCCATGCAGTGCGGGCAGTCGAAGTACTGAACGGAAGCGTTGCCGTTCTGCTTCTCAAGCTCCGCCTCAAGCGCCTCGATGAAGGCGGGGGCGTTGATATTGAAGATAACGCGGTGGATGGGCTCGAACACGATGCCGTCGTCGTGCACGTTCTCAAGCTCAACAAGCGCATACCTTGCGGGATGGTTTTCGCGCTCCTCCTCGGGAAGGGTCGCCTTGAGCTTCTCCCAGTTCGCCTTCGCGGTGGCAAAGCTGTGGTTGCCGTCGCCCATTGCGAAGAGGAGGGGGGGCATCTTCTGACCGTACTTGTTTTCATCAACAAGGCCCATGATGCCGTCGATAACGCCCTTGATCATCGCTTCGTCGTTGATCAGCCAGCCCTCAACGTGGCCGCCCGCCTGCATGAGCTCGAAATCGTAGAGCTGCTCGGCCTTGTCCAGCTTCTCGGCAAGGGGCTCGATAACGGTCTTATGCTCGTCGTCGATAAGAACGATGATATGGGGAAGCTCCACAGTCGCGGCCTCGCGGATGCGAAGGCGCGGGGGGATGCGCTCAACGATCGTGCCCTCGGTGGCGCGGATGAGCGTGGTGGAACCCTTGCTATAGTCATAGCACTCAAGATCGAGCGCAACAACGAGACCGTTACGGGTCTTGCCGTCCACGGTGCGGCGGGTGAAAACGAAGCCTTCGCCGCGGTTCTCGAGGATGCCGGTCTTAACGTATTCGTCCATGGTCCTGCGGATCTCCGCGATGCGCTCGGCCTCGCCGGGCTTTTCAAGGTAGATCTCGGGGAGCATAAGGCGCAGGGTGGAGGGAGCGTCGCCGACGATCCTCTCGCACTCGTTCCAGTAATCGGGCTGGGAGGTGTACTGATCGCACGCAACGACCGCCCACTTGGTAAGGTCAACGCCCTTCTTGGGCATCATCAGCTCCGGCACCTTGATGCCGATATTGTTTTCAAACTTCTTGCTCATTTTGGCCTCCGTAAGAATAATAAGTATGCCTTGCCTTTCGGCAGTTCCAAATGCCATTTTACAACATTTCTTTGCGAATGGCAACTTAAAAAGGGCGCGGGGATAAATATATACGGGCGGCGAACCTCTTTATTTTACTTTACCGCCAAAACCGCGCATCTTACCTCCGCTTCCATGCCTCTTGCGCCAAAACCGATGACTTTTTCCCCCGTTCGTGCTATACTCATTTCGCCGGCTGAAAGGAGAGAATATGAAGGTTGAAATAAGGATAGATAAGAGCATTTCAAAGAGCGAGATAAACGCGCTCATCACATGCCCAGAGGTCACCGAAGCGGTGCTCGAAGCGCAAAGGCTTCTATTGGGGCTCGGCGAGGGCGAAGCCGTGATAACGGGCACGGAGAACGGGCGAACTGTCATAATCGAGCGGCAGGAGCTGTTCGCAATAAAGAGCGAAAACGGCAGAACGCAGCTCGTTTGCAAAGAAAAAAGCTTTGAAAGCCCCAAGCCGCTCAAGGATTTTGAAGGCCTGCGCGATTTTATGAGAATTTCAAAATCGTGCATCGTCAATCTTAAAAAGCTCAAGCTCGTGGAGCCGCATTACAGCGGGCTGATGCTTCTAACGCTCAAAAACGGCTCCAAGGAATACATCTCAAGAAAATATCTGCCCGATCTAAAGAAATATCTCGGGCTGTGAAAGGGGAAAATATGAAAAAACTTCTATCTGCCGCATGGGGCGGCATCAAGATCGCCAGCACGGTGTTCGTTATCTCAAGCTTTTTCGTTGCGCTTTCTTCGGAGGAAGGGGTTTTTGCCTCCACAAGCGGAATGCTCCGCTTATGCATCTCAACCTTCGCCATAGGTCTTGGGTTCGGCATACCGTCGCTCATCTATGAAACCGAGCTTTCAATGCCCGTCAAGGTGCTTGTCCACATGGGCATCGGCTGCGCGGTGATGATCGCTGCCGCGATAGTCAACGGCTGGGCGCGCGTTGAAAACGGCGGAATCTTAGTAAGCCTTGCAATCATCGCGGGGCAGGTCGCAATAGCGTTTATCATCTGGTTCATTCAGTACAGAAGTGCGAAGAAGCTTGCAAGCGAAATGAACAGCAGGCTGAAAAGCGAAAAATAACGGATAAAACTCCGAACAAAGAGAATAAAGAAAAGCAAAAACGAGCCGCCCGCAGCATCGCGGGCGGCCCGAGCCGTATTCTGAGCAAATAATCAAATATCCTTCCGCATAAACCGCATTTTCCCGAAGAACAGCGCGGCAAGCGCGATCGCGCACCATATACCGAGCGTCCAAAGCTCACTGCCCGCAAACGCGGTCGCGGGGTGATCCGCTATGAACCATTTTCCGCAGCTTTTAAGAAGCGCGGCGGGAGTCATGCGGATGGCGGTGGTGAATATCCCTGCGTTGTTCACAATTTTTATCGCGGTATGCGCGCCGAAGAAGATCGCGGCGGTGCAGACCGTAACAAGATAGCTGTTGTTGCAAAAATACTGCGCCGCGCCCACGATCAAGCCCATTATGAGCGTCAGCATCAGCGCAGCGGCTATGCCGAGCATCAGCTCCTGCGCCAAGGTGAGCGGGAAGAAGGTTATGAACAGCTCCCGTTCCATCACCGTAAATGCGCTTACGCTTGTGCTCCAAAGCCCCTCCATCGGAACGAGGGCGAGAAAACCCGCAAGGCTTCCTGCAAGTATGATAAACGAAAGCAGCATTCCGAAAAGCAGCCCCGCGCCGAGCTTTACTCCCATGATCCTTCGCCCGACTGCGCTTGCAAAAACCAGATCATCGGTATGATTTATGCGCTCATAGTCCATCAGATACAGCACCGAAAAGCAGGTGATTATAAGCATTCCAACTATTGCGAAGCTCATGGTGGAATACAGCGTGCCGTGGACCTCGAACGTCGCGCCCGGGTAGAACGGGCCGTCCGTTTCGCCGCTTGCCTTCATTTCGTCCACGCGCCTTTGAAGCCTTTCGTAGTTGCCGCGAATGAACTTCTCATAGCCGCCCGTCGGCGCAAAGCCGAGGCTTTCCTTCTTCATTTCAAGCTGCTTGAGCATATCGAGCCCGTCGTATGCGCCCGCGTAATTCTCGCGGTACCTCGCGTAAAGCTCGAAAGCCCCGCCCTCGCTCGACCGCTTGAGAAGCACGGTGTGCATTTCGTGCAGATTCCGCTGAAAATCGTCATAGCCGACCGAGGTATGCGTTAAAACAAGGTTCAGCGCGATGAAAAGCGCCGAAAGCACCCAAAGCAGAGGGAAACGCAAAAGCTTTTTGAATTCGTAAATAAATATCTTCATAGTATATCCCGCACCTTATCGCGTTTCAGCATAATAAGCACTGCTGCTGAAATTGCGGCAAATACAAGCAGCGTTATACAGGGCTTGATAACGGCAGCGGCGATCGAAGGCGAGGAGAACAGATACAGCGGATTTCGCACGAGCATATAAAAGCCGAATACAAGCGCCGCCGCCACCGGCAGGGCGATGCCGAGCCCAACGATATGGCTATTTGCAAGCCTGCCGATGAAGTATGCCGAAAGCGAAGCGCAAACGGAGAAAAGCATCACCGCCGCCGCATGGATAAGCAGATAGCTACCGAAGCTGATATCCGTCCAAAATCTCCAGCGATCAAAGCTGCTTATGTCGCAGGCGATAAACCCAAGCGTGCCGCTGCGCCAAAGTAGCAGGGCGTAAACAAGGTCAAGAAGAAGCCCTACTCCGAGCCCGAAAAGCGCGCAGGTTTTTGCCTGAACTGCGAATATCCCGCGCCCCGCCGAGCTTGCAAGCTGAATATCGCGCATTCCGCGAAGCCTCTCTTTGATAAGGCAGGGGAGGATCAAAACGAAGCAAAGTATCGCCGAAAGAATTAAGAGCTGAATTAAGCCATCCCGAACGTTGTCCACAGCCGTACGCGGGATAAGCGAAATGCTGCCGGTGCAGGTTTCCCGATACCTCTCCGCGACTGCCGCGTTTCTATACGGCGCATCGCTCGGAACGTATCCTTCGCCCTTTGCTTCATCATAATCCCTTTCGTCGGCAAGTGCGTGAAGATCGTCCTTGCGGCTGATAAGGTAATCCATTTCGTGCAAATAGTCGAACAGCGGAGAGGTGTTCTCATCCAAAATATAAATGCGATTCTTTTCCATCTGCATCTCGATCGCCTCTTCGCTCGTTGTTGGAGTAAAAACGACGGGCGGCGTATGGATAAAGGTTTCATAATCATATATCCCGTTCTTGCGAAGGATCTCGCTGCTTCTAATACTCTCGTTTATCCGCTCGAGAACGGCTTCGCGCTTAGCTAAAAACGCATCCCATTCATCACTCGAAAGCTCGCGACCGAATTCGGCGCGAAGCTCTTCATATAACCGTGTCTGACGAACGGTCCATCTCTGCGAGAGAGGGGAGTTCAGGAAAAGAAAGGTATAAGCGACGGAAAATGCCGCAAGTATCAGCACGATCAGCGGACTTAAAAGCTTTTTCAGTTCCTTTAAAAGCAGCCTCATATCAGCTCCATTTCGCGGAATCGTCCGCATCCCTGTACGCAACGAGGAAAAAGTCCTCAAGATCGGGCGTGCAGAGCGTGCCTTCCGCCTTTTCCTCGGAATAGAAGCGCACGCTCGCCCCGCCGCGCTCCTGCCTTGAGGAAAGCAGGAAGCCGCCGCCGATATTCATGCGCTCCCCGTTCGGGATAAAGGTTTCGTAAACCCTGCCCTCAAGCTCGGCGCCGATGGCGTCCACCGTGTCGTTTCTGTAGATGCGCTTATCCTTCAGCATGATAACGCGGTTTGCGATGGACTCTATATCCGAAACGATATGCGTGGAAAGTATCACGATGCGATCCCTTGAAAGCTCCGAGATGATGTTGCGAAAGCGCACGCGCTCCTTGGGGTCGAGCCCCGCTGTCGGCTCGTCAAGTATCAGTATCTTCGGATCGTTCAGCATCGCCTGCGCTATGCCTACGCGCTGAAGCATTCCGCCGGAGAATTTGCGCATCTTGGTGTTTGCGCTCTCGCTAAGTCCAACGAGCTCGATAAGCTTACCAATGCGCTCCTTAAGCCCCGCCTTGGGAACGCCCTTGAGCGCCGCAAGATAGTCGAGGTACTGCACGGGAGTATTATTCTTGTAAAAGCCGAATTTTTGCGGCAGATACCCGATAAGCGAGCGGTACTCCGCACCCAGCCTGCGTATTTCCGCGCCGTTATAGAGTATTTCGCCCTCGGTCGGCGCAAGCAGCGTGGTTATCATCTTTATAAGCGTGGTTTTGCCCGCGCCGTTCGGCGCAAGAAGGGCATAGGTGCCGTTTTCAAAATCGAGCGAGATATGCTCGATCGCCTTGAATTTGCCGTAGTATTTTGTAACGTCAGAAACCGTAAGCATTTTGTTTTTCCACCTTTCCGATATATGCGATAAATGCCGAAAGACTGACAGCCGCCGCGATAAAATGCACCGCAAGCGGTATCGCCTTGATGATAAGCTCATACAGCGGCGCGCCGTGCCTTATAAGCACGATGCAGCCGATGGTCCAAACCGCGCTCACCACCGCCGAGGGCACGAGCGA
>CADBGC010000008.1:54465-59571 GCA_902794055.1 uncultured Eubacteriales bacterium
CTCACGAGGCTGAACAGGGCAAGCAGAAGCGAGGCCGCAATTCCCGCCGTGCCAACGCTCCAAACCGCGTCGAGCTTCCCGAAAAATGCGGCGAGCAGCAAAAGATTTGCGGGAACTGCGGCAAGGCTCGCGTAAAACATTCGCAGGCTGACGAGATAGCCGAAGGCGTATTTCATCGTTCCCTTAAGCTCGATAACCTCGCTCTGCTCCTCCGAGAGCAGCGAGAGAAAGAAGAACGAAAAATAGGTCAGCGGGAACACCGCAAGCGCAAGAAAACCGCCCTGCGTGTGTTCATAGCCCGATACCGAGCATATCACCACCAAAAGCAGGTAAACCAGCAGGCTTATCGCCGCCGTCAGCCAAGAATTATGAAAGATAACACGAATCGGAGGGCGCTTCACCTTCTTTTGAAATGCGCTTTCGATAATGCTTTTCTTCTGCCGCGCTATCTCGGCCTCGGTTGGATAATCTATCCTCATTCCACAAGCTCCTTTCTGATTCTCTTTATCATCGCGTAATAGCGTGTCTTTACCGTGCCTTCCGAAAGCCCAAGCTCCGAGGCGATTTCGGAAAAGGTCAGCTCCTCAAAGCATTTCTTTTGAAAGATGCGCACCCATGAAAGCTCATGCTCCGAAACAAGCTGCATTATCCTTCGCACTTCCTCGCGCTGTTCGAGCCTTTCCGTTATGTCGCTGTCGCGCTCCAACGTGGGCTCGACCGAAAGCGCTTCAAGCGGTCGCTCGCAAAGCCCCGCGCGATACGCCTTGCTGCGGTAATGATCCGTCACCTTGTTTCCCGCGATTCGGTAGAGCCAGGTGCGGAAGCCCGCCTTTTTTTCGTCATAGCCCCGTATCCCGCGAAACGCCGCCGTGAAGGTCTCCTGCGTAAGATCGAGCGCAAGCTCGCGCTCGCCGCATTGGCGGTAGATATAGGCGTATATCTCGAGGTAGTAGCGGTCGAAAAGCTCGTCCGCAGCTTTCCTGCTCCCGAGCTTCATGCGGCGCGTCAGCCGCGCGTCGCTCATCATGCGCTTCACCTCCCCGTGGATGCATTGATATATACGAAGCCTTTGCGGAAAAAGTTTTGGCTGCTCCGTATAATTTGAAAAAATAATAACATAAACCGCATCAATATGTCCATGCTTGGCGAATCGACGGCGCTTTTACCGTTTGCGCCGACCGAGAAAAAGCAAAGAGGGAGGCGCGTCGCGCCTCCCGAAAATGAAGAACGATATTTGAAATGATCTTTGATTTTCCCGCTATTTGCACTCCGGCAGCCCCGCAAGGCTGGTGAGCATGGAGAGTACGCCGCTCAAAACCGCCGTTGCCGCGACCGTTCGCCAATCCACCTCTCCAAGAGCCGAAGCCGTGCCGATAAATGCAAGCGCGGACTGCGCCGTGGTGCGAAGTGCGCGAACGAGCGCCGCCTTGAACCATTCCTTAGTCAGTATTCCGTTCATCCCGCTCACTTCCTTCCGCTCTTTATCACCGCAAGCGAATATCTGCCGCTTTCGAGGATGAAATCGCCCAAAACGGCGCAAACCTCGGCATATTCCGCCTTCGGGAATTCATCTTTGCCGCTCTTTTTCATATCCTCGAAGCAAAGCGCATCCCCGTAATCGAACTTCGCCTTCATAAGTCCGCGATGAGTCCAGCTTCTTGAATTGAACCTTGTTACGACCACGCCGTAAGCGATGCCCCGCGCCTCCACTATCAGCGGCTCGCCGCTCGGCATGAAGCCGCAGACCCAGCCAACGTGGTGCATCCTGCCGTTGCTCTCGCTCTTCATGAACACGGCCTCGCCGAGCACGAAATCGCGGGAGATAGACTTGATCTCGCCCTTATCCTCGCACCAATATTTATAGTTCATATCGGCATTAATGTCGGTCTTTTCGCCGAGATCGCAGGTTATATAGGCATCAAGCAGCCCCTGGCAGTCGGTCGCATAGCCGTCCTTAGGCCAGTCCTTCGTATAGGAATCGTACTTCTCGCGGCTCATGCTCTTGGAATAATGGTCGTTGAAATAGCGGTCTATGGTGTCCCTGTTCGTCTGAACGCGAACGCTGCCGTAAAGGTACTCCCATTTCTCCGTGCCGCATTCCTCTTTCTTCACGGGAAGCAGCGCACCCTCGGGTATGCTTTCGCGCTTTGCGTGGGAGAGCGCACGGCGAATAAAATCCATTGCGTTATACATTTTTATCCTCCCTGTTAATCTCGTCGAGAAGCTCCGCAACGAGGCTTTGAAGCCGCTCGGGAACGTCCTCAAGCTCCTTATAGCCCTTGCTTATCAGCTCTGCATAGATGATAGCCATATTCTCGCTCCTTCCTTTAAATCAGGCTTTCGTACAGCTCGCAGAGCGCGAGCTGAGTGTTCGTGAGCTGGCGAAACAGCTCCGCGTTTTCACTTTCAAGAAGTGAAATGCGCTCATTTTCACTCAAGCTGCGATCCTCATCATCGCCCTGCTCCCATTTGGCGGCCTTCTCAAAGGCGGCATCGAGATCCGCTTCAATGGCGGAAACGGTGAGCACTGTGCGCATATACGCCTCATCCGCCGCCCATTTGATAACGTTGAGTCTTTCGCAGTCCTCGCCCTCCTCGGCGGCGAATTCGCGTATGTTCCTGCGAAGCCAGATATCCGCTTTGCCGTTGGGCAGCGGGGAATAGGTCAGGCTTTCGGGCCTATCGTTGAATACTGCATGCTTTATCATATTGCCTCCTTATCCGAGAGCTCCGATACTCTCTGTGTAAACGCCGCGATTGCCGCCTGTTCCGCAGGCGCGGCAAACCTCCATAGGACTCTTGAGATTGGTATCATATTCCGAGAGATAAGCAAGGCCTGCCGCTGCGCTTCCGATGAGGGAGCCGAACGTCAGAAGCTGCCTTGAACCCGACTCAACGGCGGCGCGGCGCTGCGATGCGCAGTAGCCTGTGGTGCTTGAAGCGCCAACTGCCGACGCAAACATATAGGCCTCCTGATCCGCAGGCGGATCAAGCTCGGCCACGAACTGCAGCGAGGCGATGGGTTCAAGCGAGGCGATGCGCCCGGCGTTTGCGCTCGGCGCTGCTTGGGTGACGTTTGCGCCGAGCCGCTCGGTATAAGCCGTGAAGCGATCGCCCTGCCATGTGATGAGCGTGTCGGCAACGGCTTCCGATGCGCCGATCATGACCTCTATGCCCTGAAGCTTGAAGGGCTCCTTGCCGCTCTGATTATCGAACGGGCTGCCGTCGTTTCCGCGCACGTTATCGGTGCTGCCCGTGAACCAAGGCTGGGTGAGCAGCTTGGTATTCGAGGCCGTATCGAAGGTGCTGTCCACGGCAAGGTTGATCGCCTTGTACGGAGTGCCGTCGATCTCGACCTCGGTTATCGATGCTATCGCGGCATAGCCGACCGTTCCGTAAGCCCTGCTGTTTGCCCTGTCGGTGACCGTGCCAACGGAGACCGCGGAGCCCACAAGAAGCTCGTTTGCCTGCGCGGAAGCAACGAGCACTCGCTTCACACCCGTTTCCTCGACCGCGGCGGAGAGGCTGAAGTTGTAATTGCGGCAGCCCTTCATAACGTTCGCCGAGCCGAGGTTCGCGTACTTTATCTCAAGCATCGTCTGCAAAAATGCGTAATCGCACAGTCCCGCTCCGCAGTACTGAGCGCCCACGGCCTGCCATCTGGCAATCTGGTTATCATGGGATATGGAGCAGCTCACGTCCGCCGAGCTTCGATGTGCCGCAGGTATCGCGCCCGAGAAGCTGCCGAGCTTGTTTTGAGCATTCAGACCCGCAGCGTATTTGGCGTGGATCACGAACGGGCGAACGCTGTTGTCCGAAGCTCGGACCGCCTCGGGCAGGGGCTTGAAGCCGCTTTCCTTTTTATACGCGGCATACTCCACGGTCTTGGTGGTGGAGTCGGTCGTGCGGCGCACCCAGCCCGTCATCTGCAAAACGCCCACGAAGCTGCCAGCGGGAGCGGAGCTGAAATTGCCGTAAACGCCCTTGATCGCGCTGATAACGGGCTCAAGCGTGGTGCCGTCGATCGTGTAGTTGCAGTCGAAGCATGCAAACAGCGGCAGCTCGGCGTAATCGTCCCTTCCCGCCGTGAAATTCGTGGAGGGAACGCAAACGAGGTTCGTGTTCGCGTCCTTCTTGGTGCCGGCGGGTGTGGGGGAGGTTTCATAAAGATAGAAGGTCGACGTGTAGGTCTCGCTTACGCACGCGCCCGCCGCCGCAAAGAAGCGAAGCACCGCCGTGTCGAGGCCAACGAGAGGTGCGTTCGCCTCGCAAAACATGCGCAGCGCGGCCTTCGTGCCGTATTCGCGAATGAGGGCAAGCACTTCGAAAACATCGTTTCTGTCCATGTAGCCGCTGAATTCGGCGATGACGGCTGCAACACGCTGCTCCCTTGCAAGCTCCGCAGCGTTTCTTACAAGCTCGTTCTGTACGCGCTGCATCTCGTTCTGCTCGCGCACAAGCTCGGCGGAAGATCGCACGCTTTCCTGCGCAGCTCGCGCACTCTCGGCGCTGGCGCGAAGGTTCTCCGCCGCCGCGCGAAGGCTCTCGCTCCATGCCCGATCGTTCTCGGCGGATGCTCTTGAGCGTTCGCTCGATGCCCGCAGCGTTTCGGCATCCGCTCTTGCCGTCTCTGCCGAATCGCGCGCAGCTTCCGCGCCGGCGCGATCTTCCTCGGCTTCCTGCCTTGACTGCTCGGCAAGATTGCGCCTGTATTCGGCAAGCTCCCTTGCGTTCTCGCCGCGCCCGCGCTCGGTTTCTGCGGCGGCGCGCCCGCTTTCCGCGCTCGTTCGGGTTCTCTCCGCCGCAGCTCTTGCGCTTTCGGCGGCCTGCCTGTCCTGTTCGTTTTCGTTCCTTGTCCGCTCCGCGCCCGCTCGCGCAGTCTCGGCTTCGTTGCGCAGATCCTCATTGAATTGGCGGGCAAACTCCGCGCTCTGTCTCAAAAGCTCTGCGGCGGCTCGTGCGTTTTCCGCATCCACCCTGCTTGCTTCCGCGGCAACCCGTGCCATTTCGGCGGCAGCCTCAAGCGGGATAACGTCTCCCGGTGCGAGCACGGAATCGCGAACAGGGATGGAAACGGCGGTGGTGGTTGCAAGATCGCCCGCGTAA
>CADBGC010000009.1 GCA_902794055.1 uncultured Eubacteriales bacterium
CTTTACCGATATTGCTTACCTCTTGCTGTGAAGCAGCAAATTTTGTATATAAAACTATACACCTGTATCATTCCAAAAGTCAAGCATCTAATTAAGAATACTGAAAAGTATACTATTATATATTGTAAATAGGCATCTGTCGAGAATATATAACAAAAACGATAACCATGACTGATTTATGCTTATTTGCCTGCAATTTTATCTGAAAAATTTTTTATATGAGCATTCGATTTTCACAGGGCATACTCATTTATGATCAGCTAAATGAGCGGCATCACGCCATTCTGCGCCGCGTTGTTAGGTGCGTAACGAAGAAATCGCCGTTAAAACTTTGGTGTTGGAATACATGGCACATTGCTTTTTGATCGGATCGTTCTTTGCTTTTGAAATCGAATAAGCCCCTATCGAGGCCAATTCGATAGGGACTTAATGATATAAAGCTTGATGCAGAAGCGATTTTTTGATCGAAACTGCCGTGGTATAAAATGCATCAGCTAAGCATCGACACCGCATCGGAGATCGTTTTTTCGAGGGCTTCTCGGCCGTATTTATCAACGGCGGCTTTGTTTTTCTCTCCGTGGGTAAGGTTGCCTGCGCCGCCGATACATCCGCTGATGCAGGCCATGCCTTCGATAAAGTTTGCATCCAGTGCGTTCCTGCTCTTTCTAAGCAGCGCGGCCTTGCATTCCTCGATGCCGTCGCAAACGCAGGCCTTCAGATCAAAGTCATCGAGCCCCTGCTCCTTTATCGCTTGCACGACTGCATCGGAGAGACCGCCGCTTCTTGCGAAGATGCGCCCGAAATAGGATGCGTTGTCGAGCACGCCTTCCTCAAGGGAGGTGAGGTCTATATCCTTGCTGTCAAACAATGCCTGAAGCTCCTCAAAGGTTATCACGGCATCCACAAAGGGCTTTACCTCCTCAAGCCTTGCCTCCGCTTTCTTAGCGGTGCAGGGTCCGATGAAAACTATCCTTGCGCTGTCATCATGCTTTTTGATGTACTTTGCAAGTGCAACCATCGGTGATGGATTGTGTGAGATATGCTCCGCAAGCTCGGGAAAAGCGGTTTTGACGTATTTTACGAACGCAGGGCAGCATGAGCTGGTCAAAAAGCCCTTTTGCACAAGCTCCCTGGATTCCTCCTGCGCCACTATATCCGCGCCGAGAGCGACCTCGATCGTGGTATAGAAGCCGAGCTCCTTTATTCCCGTGATGATCTGCCCGAGCTTTGCGTAGGTCATCTGACTGCCCACGGCGGGGGCGACAAGCGCATAAACCTTGTACTTGGTGCTGTTCTCGCTGCGCTTGAGCATATCGATAACGTTGATTATGAAAGAACGATCCGATATCGCACCGAAGGGACATTGATACACGCATGCGCCGCAGGCGATGCATTTTTCGTCGTCGATCCTCGCCGCATTGTCATCGTTTATGTCGATGGCCTTTATCTTGCATGCGACCTGGCAGGGGCGCTTGAGGTTGACGATCGCACTGTACGGACAAACCTTTGCACACATGCCGCATTCAACGCATTTTGTTTTATCGATATGTGCCTCGTGCTTATGATTAAAGGAGATAGCGCCCCGCCTGCACGATGCTTCGCAGCGATGCGC
Source organism: uncultured Eubacteriales bacterium (assembly GCA_902794055.1). Lineage (GTDB taxonomy): Bacteria > Bacillota > Clostridia > Christensenellales > CAG-138 > PeH17. The sequence continues at coordinate 1,613 of CADBGC010000009.1, forward strand.
AAGGCAGCCCCTGCAGGAAGCAGTGACCTGGTATCCGACTGCGGGGCAGTCATCGCAGGCGATGTCGATGACCTGTATCACGTTGGAGCCGGTGCCGCCGCCCATAGCGAGCTTCACTCGCTCTGCAAGGATGGCCTGCTCCTTGTATACGCAGCAGCGGATCTCAGGAACCTTGCCGGGGGCGATGATCTTGGGTATGTCCATAACGCTTTCCATAAGCGTATCGCCCCATGCCCTTCGCGCGACCTCGCGCAGAACCCTGTACTTGAGCTCTTGAACCTTTGTGTCGAACTTATGCATATTACACCTCAAAAATAGCTTACCTTGATGCGTTTTCCCATCCGCTTGAGCGCCTCGCTCAGCTCCTGTACCAGATTCATTTTAATATTGAAGTTGATGGGAAGATCCGGGTTCTGATGCGCCGGATTCATAGCCCTGCCAACGTAGAAATTGATGTCCGTCGCTTCCTCAAACAGCAGCCTGCATATCTGGCAAGCGCCGTCCTTGCCGATGCTCCATTTTTCATAGAGCCTGTTTTCGCCAACGCAGTCCTCGGCATAGCTTATGACCTTGCTCATCGTAACAACGCCCTCGGTCACAAGATCCACGCCCTCGATATGCGCCGTCGGAGGCACGTCGCTGTCCTTGTCGTAGCCGATGCTTACGTCGAGCGGCTTTCCAAGCCAGTTCGCGGCGATGGTGGAGGTCGTTCCGCCGCAGATGATATGCTTGCCCTGCTTGGAGAAGAAAAGGCTCATCATGCGGTCGCAGTCGTCCCTGTTGGACGGGGGGCCGAACAGCAGGTTCATCGGTGCGCGCTTTCTTATGCGGATAACGCAGGCCGTTGCATCGTCACCGGGAAGGCCGCCGTAAAGCTTATAGCATTCATCCACGAGCATTGCGGCAAGCGTTTTCGCGCTGTACCCGATGGGTGCGAGCATCTCAACGAATTTTGCGATGTCCTCGCGCTTCCAGCCGAAGTTGTACGCTTCGCCGATGCCCGCATGGGGGCATCCATCGCTCATAGCGGTAAAGATATCGCCGTCGCGAAGGCGGATGACCGATTTGACGATGGTCTTGCCGCCGATGCTGAGCTCGCTCCTCGGATAATCGTAGACCTTGCCTTCGCGAAGCATTATCACGCTCGGATTGTCGTATTCGATGATCTCGGCAACGCTGTTATGAAGTAGCCTTATGATCGTGAAGGTGGAGTAGGCCACGCCGCGCACCGAGCAAACGGGGAGTGTTTGGGCTATCGTTGAAACACATTCCTCGATCGACAGCCCGTTCGCCATCATGGTTGAGATGATCTTCGAGGTCAGCGTTGAAAGTATACTCGCTTTCACGCCGCTTCCGAGGCCGTCCGCAAGCACGGCAACGGTGGAATCCTCTTCGAACTCGTTTACCTCAACGTGGTCGCCGCAGAGCTGCTCCCCGAAATGATTTATGCTTTTGTAGCCGATATCGGCGCAAAGGTCATTCATTGGAAATCGACTCCTTAAGTTTTGCAAGCGCGATCTTCGTTTCGGCCGCGGTTTCGCCAAGAAGCGATGCTATCTCCTGAACGATGCGCATCTGCTTGTCAACTACGCGGTCGGCAACTTCAACGGTCTGTCGGCTGATATCCTCCTTGCGGCGTCGCTCGGCTTCCTCGTTTGAAACGTCGCGCATAATGCAAAGGAGCATCCTGCCCTCATCGGTCGGAACGACAGTCCTCTCAACGAAGCGATCGTATTCCGCAAGGTACACGCGCTCGTTCGATACGGCGCGCTTGGTTGAAAGCACCTTGGAGAATACCGTGGGATCGAGTATGCGCACAACGCTGTCGCCGAGGATATCCGATGCCGAGCGCAGCGAGACCATTTTGAGAGCGGAGGAGTTTATCTGCTGCACCTCGAGCTTATCGTTTACAACGATTATCGCGTTCGGAGTGTTGTTTACGATGGATGATGAGAAATTTTCCACCCTGTCCTTCAAAAACGGCAGACACATGGATTTTTCGGCCTTGCCCTGATAGATGGCTATCGCCTTGTCGCGGCAGGTGTTGTAGCCGCAGGAGCCGCAGTTGAGCTCGTGCTCGGGCTTGAATTTATCCATCTCGCGAAGGATCGCGCGGATCTCATCCTCGCTCGGAAGCTTCGAGAGCCGCTCGAATGCGTTGTGCTGCTTTTTAAGATAGTGCAGCTTCGGCTGTTCGGTTATGAAATCCTCGCTGCCCGCGTATTTTGCCACGGACATATAGTCGCGAACGGGGCTTCTGTGGTATTTTTCCATCACGGGGCCGCCGATGCAGCTTCCCACGCAAGCGGACATCTCTATAAAGCATTTATTGAGCTTGCCCGTTCTAACGTCGTTCAGCGCCGCGATGCAGTTGTCGATGCCGTCGAGCGCAATATAGGCGTAGTCCTTTGCGGCGCAGTCCATGCTCTTGAGTATGCCGCCGGTGGTAGGGAAGAAGCGCGCCTTGCTGTTTTCATCCGCATCGGATGCCTTCTCGGGCTCTATCCCCGCCGCCTTGAGCATTGCTGTCAGCTCCTCGAAGGTCAATGCGGCATCCACAAGCCCGTCACTCTGCTCCGCCTCGTCCTTCTTGGCAACGCAGGGACCGATGAAAACGGTCTTTGCGTTTTTGATGCGCCGCTTTATATCCATCGAATGCGCCTGCATGGGGGAGAGAACGTCTGCAAGATACGGCAGAAGCTCGGGATAATACTTCTCTATCAGCGAGTTTATCGAGTGGCAGCAGGAGGAGATCACGACATTGTGGTTCTCCTCGGCGAGCATTCGATCATACTCGCGCTTGACCTGCGTTGCGCCGATCGCTGTCTCCTCGGCATCGTAAAAGCCGAGCTTTTTGAGCGCATCGCGCATGGACTCTATGCCAATGCCGTCGTAGTTGGCGATGAACGATGGAGCAAGGCTTGCCACGACCGGCTCGCCGCTTTGCAGCATCACCTTGACCTTCTCGGTCTCATCCACTATCTGCTTGGCGTTCTGCGGGCAAACCACGAAGCATTGCCCGCAGAGTATGCATTCCTCGCCGATAATATGCGCCTGCCCCGCCGAGAAGCGGATGGATTTGACGGGGCAGTAGCGGATACATTTATAGCAGTTCTTGCAGTTGGATTTTTTGAGTGTCAAGCATGAACTCATATTACCACCCGCCTTCAGCCGAGCAGCTGGGCCTTCACGTTCGTTTCAAAGAAGTCGTTGACGGTCTCGGGACTGACGGAGAAGAACTCGCCGTCCACCGTGACACATACGCCCTGCTGGCATTTTCCCATGCAGAAGGTGCCGCCGAGCTCGATGCGGCTGCCGAGATCGTTCTCGCGAACGAGGTACTGGAGCTGCTCCACGACCTGCCTGGAGCCCTTGATGTGGCAGGATGAACCGATGCAAACTGTGATCTTCATTTTTATATCCTCCTAAAAATCAGCTGTAATCCGCGATATTTACCCAATCCATCAGGAATTCCTTTTCCTGAGGAACGCCTTTTTCAAGCCTCGCCGCCGCAGCGATCGGCATCCATTTCTGAACGATCTGCTTCGGGGTGTCGCTCTTTTCGCAATAGAGCTCGAGGTATCTCTCCGCCGTTGCGAAATCGCCCTTCATGTAGAACAACAGATAGGTCTGCGCCGCATCTGCCGCAGGGCAGCCCTTCGCCGCGTGCGACCAGTCGATGATATAGGCTTCGCCGCTCGAGGCGATGATGATATTCGCCGGGTAGAAGTCACCGTGCAAAAGCTTATCGTCCTTGGGCAGAGAGTTGAGCCTCGTGTGCAGGTCGTAACGAATGGTTGCGTTAAGATCCGTGCCGTCGATGCGCTCGTGCATCCTCTCGCGAAGCCTCGTAAGCGCGGGGCATTTCTTTTCGGATACCTTGAGCTGGATATCCACGAACATGTTTAGGTATTCGTCCTTTTTCTCCTCGTCCTCAAGCATAAGCTGCTCGAGCGTTTTGCCGACGACGTAGTCGGTAACGAGTGTCCACTTGCCGTCGATCGAAACGACCTCGAGAACCTTGGGAACGTTCAGTCCGGTGGCTTCGACCCTCGCCTGATTGAGCGCCGCATCGAGCACCTCCCATTTGGGATGGCTTTCGTTGTACACCTTCAGGCAGCGGTCGCCGTCGCGGTAGATGGTCTTGGTGTTGCGAACTGCGATAACGCGATCGAGATTCATAGCCTTTACCTCCTTATTTCTTGTTGAGCCCGCTCTTGGCCCTTCTGTACGGAGCCTTGAATTCGTCCTTCACGGCAACGGGGAGCTGGCTCTCATCCGGCATTTCGGGTTCAACGAAGCTCCTGCCGTAATAGGCGTTCAGATACATCTGCTTTATCTCGCTCATCAGCGGATAACGCGGGTTCGCTCCGGTGCACTGATCGTCGAACGCCTGCTCCACCATATCGTCGAGCCTTGCAAGGAAATCCTTTTCATCGGAGATATATTCGCCGATCTTAGACTTGATTCCGACCTTCGCCTTCAGCTCGTCGAGTCCGGCGATCAGGCTTTCAAGCTTCTCGGCATCACTCGAACCGCCGAATCCGAGATAATCCGCAACCTCGGCATACCTTGCAAGCGTATGCGGATGATCGTACTGCGAGAATGTGCCCATCTTGACGGGCTTCTCCGCCGCATTGAACCTCAGCACCTCGTCGATCATCAGCGCGTTTGCAACGCCGTGGGGCAGGTGGTGGAACGCGCCGAGCTTATGGGCCATAGAGTGGCACACTCCGAGGAAGGCGTTTGCAAAAGCCATGCCCGCCATCGTTGCGGCGTTCGCCATCTTTTCGCGCGCCTCCACGTCGGTCTGCCCGTTTTCATAGGCGCGGGGCAGGTACTCGAATATGGTTTTGAGCGATTTGAGCGCAAGACCGTCGGTATAATCGGTCGCCATGATGGAAGCGTAAGCTTCGAGCGCATGGGTCACTGCATCGATGCCCGATGCTGCGGTCAGTCCCTTGGGCGCACTCATGTGGAAATCGGCATCTATTATCGCCATGTTCGGAAGAAGCTCGTAGTCGGCGATCGGGTATTTAACGCCGCTCTTTTCATCGGTGATGACCGCAAAGGGCGTTACCTCGGAGCCGGTTCCCGCGGAGGTGGGGATAGCGATAAAATACGCTTTTTCGCCCATCTTCGGGAAGGTGTAAACGCGCTTTCTTATATCCATGAAGCGCATCGCCATATCCATGAAGTCCGCTTCGGGATGCTCGTACAGAACCCACATGATCTTGCCCGCATCCATAGCCGAGCCGCCGCCGAGGGCGATGATGCAGTCCGGCTTGAAGGAGCGCATCTGCTCCGCGCCGGCCTTGGCGCTTGCAAGAGTCGGATCGGGCGCAACGTCGAAGAATGTGGTGTGTACGATGCCCATTGAATCGAGCTTATCGGTGATGGGCTTGGTGTAGCCGTTCTGATAGAGGAAGCTGTCGGTCACGATGAACACGCGCTTTTTGCCCATAACGGTTTTAAGCTCGTCCAATGCAACGGGCAGACAGCCCTTCTTGATGTAGACCTTTTCGGGAACGCGGAACCAGAGCATGTTCTCCCTCCTTTCGGCAACGGTTTTAATGTTCAAAAGATGCTTTATTCCAACGTTTTCGCTCACGGAGTTGCCGCCCCAGGAGCCGCAGCCGAGGGTCAGCGAGGGGGCGAGGCGGAAGTTGTAGAGGTCGCCGATGCCGCCGTGGGACGAGGGAGTGTTCACGAGGATGCGGCAGGTCTTCATCCTTGCGGCAAACTCGTTGAGCTTCACCGTTTCGGTTACCTCGTTGAGGTAGATCGAAGCGGTATGGCCGTAGCCGCCGTCCGCAACGAGCTGCTCCGCTTTGGCGAGAGCGTCCTCGAAATCCTTTGCGCGGTACATGGCAAGCACGGGGGAGAGCTTCTCATGGGCGAATTCCTCGGAGATATCCACGCTCTCGACCTCACCGATAAGTATCTTCGTGGCGGCGGGCACCTTAACGCCCGAAAGCTCCGCGATCCTTGCGGCGCTCTGGCCGACGATCCTTGCGTTGAGAGCTCCGTTTATGATGATGGTCTTTCTGACCCTGTTGGTTTCCTCTTTGCTAAGGAAATAGCAGCCGCGTGCAGCGAATTCAGCCTTCACCGCATCGTACAACTTGTCGAGAACGATCACCGACTGCTCCGAAGCGCAGATCATGCCGTTGTCGAAGGTCTTGGAATGGATAATTGAGTTTACCGCAAGCAGTACGTCGGCAGTATCGTCGATGATGGCGGGGGTGTTGCCCGCGCCAACGCCCAGAGCGGGCTTGCCGCTCGAATACGCAGCCTTTACCATGCCGGGGCCGCCGGTCGCAAGGATGATATCGGATTCCTTCATGATGAAGTTCGTCATCTCAAGGCTCGGAACGTCCACCCATGCGATGATGCCCTCTGGCGCGCCCGCCGCAACGGCAGCTTCGAGCACGAGCTTTGCCGCCGCCACGGTAGAATCCTTCGCCCTCGGATGAGGGCTGATGATGATGCCGTTCCTCGTTTTGAGAGCGAGCAGGGTCTTGAAAATGGCGGTGGAGGTCGGGTTCGTGGTGGGGATGACCGCGCCGATAACACCGATGGGCTCGGCGATCTTCTTAATGCCGAACTGCTTATCCTCTTCGATAACACCGCAGGTCTTCGCATCCCGATAAGCGTTGTAGATATACTCGGCGGCATAGTGGTTCTTTATCACCTTGTCCTCAACTATACCCATGCCTGTCTCTTCAACAGCCATGCGCGCAAGGGGTATCCTCGCTTTATCCGCAGCGGTGGCTGCGGCAAGAAAGATGCTGTCCACTTGCTCCTGGGTGAAGTGTGCAAACTTTCTCTGCGCCTCCCTGACCCGATCGAATGCCGTTTTCAGGCTTTCGACTCCGTCCACAAGCTCATAAGTCCTTTTCTTCATACAACGGTCTCCTTTTTATTTACCGGCGAATTCGGGATGCGTTTTTCGCTTTCCTTCCTCGCCGATCGTTCAAGTGTTTTGTGCGGGCCTTGCTCCTTGCACCCCGCACACATAATGTACACAAAAACCAGATAAAAAGGAATAATCAAAAAGTGAATGCCGATTATAACTGTTGATATAACAAAACAGCGCGGATTTTGCGCCGCAAGCCGTTTATGCCGATCGTGTATTTGATCAATATGTTCTAAGGCTGAGCTTACAGCGCCTTCAATGCTAAAGCTCGATACAACTTTGCCTGCGGGAGCAAACAGCGGCATTGCCAATGACTCGTGTTGTGATTGGAATGATCGAAATGTTATGGCGTATTGTGCCCGATGATATAGCAAACGGCGCAGGCTTCATACCTTGCGCCGTAAAATATTCAGCTTAGTCCGCAGAATGGCTTATACAAGACAAGCCCGCTTTGAATTGGTAAGCTCTGTCAAGAAGCGCTTGTCGAGCTCGGAAAGACTGTATTCGCTGCGTTTAACGAGCATATCCTTATACATTATCCGTGCTTCAACACAGCTTCTTTGAACAAGACCGTATCTGTCGAGCAGCTTCTTGGGTATCGGCGAGACCCACATAAAGGTTTCGGGATTATCCGAGAGCAGATCGAACTGGCCGCCGCGCTCAAACAGGAAGATGCGGCGCTCGACCTCATCGGGAAGCTCGGTTTTGCGAACAGTTGAAGCGGGCAGCGAGGGCACGTAGGGGTCGCCGTGTGCGATCTCTATGAGCGGATACAGATCTTCAAAGGAGATATCCTCCTTTTCGGCAAGCGGGCAGCCGCGGCTCATTATCAAAACGTATTTAAACTCGGCAACGAGCTCATACGAAAGCCCCTTTTCATCGAGCATATCTTTGAAATATTTATCATAATTTGCCGCATATCTGATTATGCCGAGGCGGTAGCCCGAGGTAACGATATTGTTTATCGCCGTGTTCGAATTGGTTTCCATATAGAAGATCTCGGCAGGATCGCCGCCTATCTGCTTGGAAAAATTCACGAAAGCATCGGCAATATAGCTTGCGCGAGGAACGGAGATGGAAAAGCGCTGCTTTTTCGCGCTGCCGTCCTTATACATCCTTTCGATATCGTCCAATTCGCCGAGTATCTTCTCTGCGTAGCGGATAAACCGATCGCCGTCGGGAGTAAGATTCATTCCCTTGCTGGAGCGATCGAATATGGTTATACCGAGGTCGTCCTCAAGCTTCTTAATGGTTCTGCTCAAATTGGGCTGTGCAATGAACAGCTCATCCGCCGCCTTGTTGATGGAACCGAGCCGCGCCACCTCAACGGCGTACCTCATGTGAAGAACGTTCATAAACTACCTCCGCCAAATAAATGCGCTTCGTGCTTTTTTCGTGCTTTCACATATTCTGATTAGAAGCACTGTATTGGTATTATATCATAATTTACATAACATGGGCAAGATATCAAAAAATCAGCGTATGTCGAATGTTCGAAGCGCAAGCTCCGATCGTTAAAAAAGAATTGAGATAAGCATTCGCGCCTATCTCAAATCTCCTTGTCATTATCGTTCGATTATCAAAATCAAACCTGTCGGTTCAATATGGAGTACACAAGCTCCATATCAAGACCTTCGCGAACAGCATCCGCGAGCTTGTCGTACTGAGCCTGTTTATAGGCTTTGGCATCGAATGAAGCGATGCTTTCAAAGCCGATGCCCTTCTTTTTGCAGAGTATTCGCAGCACGGCATCCGCTATGCCGTTTGTATCGAAGAATCCGTGGATATAGCTTCCGTAGACGTTGCCGTTTGAGATCACGGGCGCGTGAGTGTCGCTTCTGCCCATGTGTATCTCATAGCCCTCGTATGCAAGTCCGTTGAGCGGTGAAAGGATACCCTGTATGCCGTCAAGAATGCCGCTCGTTTGCTTCTGCACCTTTTCACCTTCGAACACGGTTTTTATTGGCAAAAGCGCCATGCCGTTTATCGCGTTCATTTCGCTCGCTTCAACATTCATAGGATCTTCAACACTTTCGCCAAGCATTTGATAGCCCCCGCAAATTCCGAAAACGATGGCGTCGCGTGAAGCGGCTTGCTTTATCCGTGCTTCAAGCCCGCTTTCGCGCAGAAAGATAAGGTCGGAGATCGTGCTCTTTGTTCCGGGAATCACGATCATATCGGGGTCTCCAAATTCGGACGGCTTTTCTATATAGCGCACGGAAACGTTTTCATAACGCTCAAACGCGGCAAGATCGGTGAAATTGGATATTCGCGGCAGTTTTATTGCGGCAATATCGATAAGCTTCGCCGTTTTGTTTTTTGAAAAGCGCTCCGAAAGGCTGTCCTCATCATCGATATCAACATGAAGATATGGCACAACACCCGCAACGGGTACGCCGCAGAGCTTTTCGAGCATCAGAAGACCCGGTTCAAGAATCTTTTTATCGCCTCGAAACTTGTTTATTACCGTGCCCTTTATTCGCGCGCGCTCGTCCTCTTCAAGAAGGGCGATCGTGCCGTAGAGCTGCGCAAACACTCCGCCGCGGTCGATATCGCCAACGAGCAGAACGGGCGCATCAACGAGCTTTGCAAGACCCATGTTGACGATATCCTCGCTTTTGAGGTTTATCTCCGCGGGGCTGCCCGCGCCCTCAATAACGATGATATCGTGTTCGGAAGCAAGGGAAGAATACGCTTCCATAACGGCCGGTATAAACTCGCGTTTTCTTCTGTAATACTCCATCGCACGCATATTTCCTATGGGCTTGCCGTTCACGATTATTTGGCTGCCCACGTCGGTGGTCGGCTTCAAAAGTATCGGATTCATACGCACGTCGGGCTCAATACCCGCCGCCTCGGCCTGCACCACCTGCGCTCTGCCCATCTCAAAGCCGTCCTTTGTGATAAACGAATTGAGAGCCATATTCTGACTTTTAAATGGCGCGGCGCGGAAGCCGTCCTGCTTGAATATGCGGCAGAGCCCCGCGCACAGAAGGCTCTTGCCCGCGTTGGACATCGTGCCCTGTATCATAATGTTTTTAGCCATTCTTCTTTTCCTCTGCTATGATTCTGAGTGCGCAAAGCAGCATTTCGTTTTCATAATCGAGCTTAACGGCGATCCTGTAAAAGCCCTCGCTCAGTCCGTGAAAATTCGAGCAATTCCGAATCTTTATCCCCTTTTTGATAAGCGCACTCTCAAGATCCTCCCACCCCTTGAACAGCAGAAAATTCGCGTTTGAATCGAAAACCGTGAAGCCGAGCCTCTCGATGCCTTCCTTAAGCTTCCGCCGCTCTTTTTTTATATGCTCCAGCGTTTTTTCAAGGAACGTGCTTTCGCTGAGCGCGGCAAGCCCGGCCGACTGCGCAACTGTTGAAACGTTCCAAGGCTGAACGGTGCGAGCCATTCTTTCAAGCAAAGATGCATCCGAACAGAGCACGTAGCCAAGACGAACGCCCGCCATGCCGTAACTCTTTGTGAAGGCCTTGAGGATGATGAGGTTCGGATGGGAGCCAACAAGCGAAACGAGGCTCTCTCCGGCATCCGAAAGATCGAGAAAGCATTCGTCCAGTAGCAAACGTATTCCCTTTTCACGGCATAGCCCTGCCGTTTTCTTCAAAAGCTCTGCATCTATCACGCTTCCTGTAGGATTGTTCGGGCTGCATAAGAACACGGTGTCGGGAAGGCTGCTTTCGATTAGCTCGAGCAGCTCCTTCGTAACTGCAAAGCCGTTCTCCTCCTTGAGAGTTAAGCGCACGATGCGCGAATTTTCAAGCGGAAGCGTGTACTCAGAGAAGGTAGGAGCAAGTTCAAGCGCGATCTGCGGCCTTTGCGCGTGTGCAAAGGAATAGATCAGCTCAGCCGCACCCGCTCCAACGAGCACCTGCTCGGCCTTAACCCCATCATGCTCGGCGATCGCTCGAACGAGCCTTCGGCAGTAGGGATCGGGATAGCGATCGAGCGAATCGAGCGAGGCGCGGATCGCAGCCTTAACGCCCTCCGGCATGCCGAACGGATTCGTGTTTGCCGAAAAATCAAGCATCACGCTGCCGCCGTACACGTCGCCGCCATGTGGGTTTTCCGTGTTGTAAAGCATCATTCCTCCTCCCGCACGCCCTGCATCGTGAAGATATAAACGGGGTTTTGAGCCGTCATAAGATCATAGCCGCCGATGCGCCGCGCCTTTGAAACGTTCAGGCAAACGACCTCGCGCTCGATGAAGCCGAATTCCGTTAAGCATGAATTCAGCTCCGAAACCGTTTCAAGCGATATCGCCGCGGCAACGATGCGTGCATTTTGATTCTTACTTAAAACAAGCCGGATTATCTCCCTCATATTGCCCGAGCTTCCGCCGATAAAGGCATGAGTCGGCGAGGGAAGATCGGCGCAGGCTTCGGGCGCCGAGCCAAGTACAGAAACGACATTCGTAAGCCTTGCCGTCTCTGCGTTCAGCCGAGTAAGCTCAGCCGCCTCTGGCTTTTTCTCTATCGCATACACCATGCCGTCAATGGCTGTGAGCGCCGCCTCAACGGACACCGAGCCCGTGCCCGAGCCAACGTCCCAAACAACGGAATCCGAAAGCAGCCTTAGCTTTGAGAGACACACCGCGCGCACCTCGGATTTTGTCATAGGCACAACGGCATTCTTCTCGTCATTTCTCATAAACACCGTATCGGGCAGGCCGAAGGCAGAGCTCCTCGGAGACGGATTTTCGATATAAACGGCGCTTAGCCTGTCGAAAGCGCGGCCTTTAAGCTCAGACACGCGCCCCGCATTTATGCGCTCATCGGAATGGCCGAGTCTTTCGCCGACGGTAATGCGCAGGTTATCAAGACCTGCATCAGCAAGCATATCGATGAGTCTTCCTGCACCGTTTTCGCCGCCGACAAGCGAAAAAACACGGTGGCTTCTTTCGCATATCGGAACGATGCTCGCCTCGCGCCCGTGCAAACTCACGGTTTTTACATTCTCGTAGGAAAGATTCGCCCTTGCGCAGAGGTATGAGAGCGAGCTTATGCCGCTCAGCACGGTCACATCGCAAAAATCAAGCAGCGGCAAAAGCTTTTTAGTGCCGCTGAAGAAGCCCGTATCGCCGCTCATCAGTACTGCGAAGCGAGAATATTCGCCGTGTTCGCGTATAAAAGCGGCAATCCTTTCGGGAGAAACGGCTTCAAACACGGCTTGATGCTTATGCGCCGACTCAAGCATGCGCTTTGCGCCAATTATGCATTCGGCCGATCTTATAGCTTCCTCCGCTTCAAGCGTCAGGGTAAGACCTGTGCCGCCCATGCCGATACCGATTACGGCAGCCTTCGGCCTGCTTGAAAAGCCGAAGCGTTTTTCAAGCTCTTTGAGCGTTTCGGAATACGAAAAACCCGAAATGCTTTCCTCGGGACGGCCTATGACGATCAGCTTCGCACCCGCCATTCGTGCGGCCTGCGCCTTTTCATCGAATCCGCCCGCCTTGCCGCTTTGCTTCGTTACCACGAACGAAGCATTCACAGCCTTTATCGTTGCCGCATTCATTTCAACGGAAAAAGGCCCCTGCATGGCGATTATGTGCGATGGAGCAAGCCCCGCTTCGCGGCAGAGGAGAAGGGAATCCTCCATCGGAAGCACTCGTGCAAAGCAGCGTTCCGAGAAGCCTTCGAGCTTTGAAAATGCCGTCAGCTCCTTTGAACCCGTGGTCAGAAATATGCTGCCCTCCGTGCCGTTCAGATAGGAAACGGCATCGTCAACGCTTGAAAAGCTCTCCTCGCCGCGATCCTCCGCACTCTCCCTTTCAAGGCGCAGATACTCCGTGCAGGTGCGGGAGCAGGCGAGCCTGATATTTTCGGTAACGATCGAAGCGTACGGATGCGTTGCATCTATAACAAGGTCGAATCTCTCACGCTCAAACAGCTCCGTCATCTCGTCCGAGTCCATCCTTTTTGCCGAAGTCTCGATGTTTTTCAACTCTTCAAGCAGTGCTTCGCCGTAATCGGTGGCAACGCAGACAAAAACCCTCGCATCCTTGCTTGAAAGAAACTCAACCAGCCTTCGCCCCTCGGTCGTTCCCGCAAAAACACAGATATTTTTCATTCTCAAACCTCTCTGTAGCCCCTCGGGGTCACGATGCTGCCGTTTATCATGCGCGTTTGAGAGTTTCCTATAAACACGGTGCAGAACATATCGGCCGGAAACTCGGCAAGCTCCGAAAGTGTCATAAATGCGCGGCTCTCGCCAGAGCGCCCGATATTTCTTGCAACAGCACACGGACGGCTTCCCGGCAGAACCTTCATCAGTGTTTCGCAGGCTTTTTTGAGATGCTCGGGACGGCCGTGGCTTGCGGGGTTGTAGAGTGCGATGCTCATATCCGCACCCGCAGCCGCCTCGAGCCGCCGCTCTATGAGCGCCCATTCGGTCAGTCTGTCCGAAAGGCTGATAACGGCGAAATCGTGCGTGAGCGGAGCTCCGAGAAGCGCCGCACCCGAGCAGGCTGCTGTAAGCCCGGGAATGATCTCGATCTCGGGCTCGCTTTTCTCACCGCGAAGCTCAAGAGCCAGCCCCGCCATGCCGTAGATGCCGCTGTCGCCCGAGCAGATTAGAGCTACTGTTTTTCCTTTAGAGGCCTCGTCCAATGCCATACGGCAGCGCTCGGTCTCCTTCGTCATCGGAGTTGAAAGGAATTCCTTATCCGCATACCGATCACGAACAAGCTCGATATACACGTGATAGCCGATCACCGTATCGGCGCAGCTGAGCGCATTATCAGCGCGAACGGTCATATTTTCATAATTTCCGGGACCGATGCCCACGATAAACAGTTTTCCCATATTTTTTAATGCTTAATTGAAGCTGACCTCCGTATTCTTCAGCCCAACGGCAACGGTAACACCGCTGATGGGCGTTTTATTGACCAAGAGCCTGTCTGCAGCGATCATGGCGGCGCGCTCGCAAACGTTGTCCACCCCCGTTACGCTCTTAACAAATTCGGATTGCGTAAAATCGCCGCTCACTTGCCGCAATTCCTCTGCGGAATAAAAATCGATCTTGAGCCCCTTTTCGCGGCAGAACTCCAACAGCCCGGCTTCATCGGATTTAATTATGATGCTCGCCGCGCTCTTAACGGCGCGTATATCAAGCCCGTTTTCGTCCATCACGGCTTCAACGGCGGATTCGATCAGTTCCTTCGGCGTTCCCCTGCGGCAGCCTATGCCAAGAAAGAGGCACTTTGGTATCAGTCGAAGCGTTTTTGTGAATGGCTCCGCCGTTTTATAGCTTACAGCGATGCCGACCTCGCCGCTTGAACCTAAAACAACGCCATTCGGCAGCTCGCCCTTTATCGGGAAATCGCTGATAAGCGGGATATCCCCTTCAAGTATTGCCGCACTCACCGCTTTTGCAGCGCTCATATCCGAGAGCGCGAAACCGCGCCGCGCCGCCCATTCATCTGCGGAAAAACGCCCGCGAACGTCCGTGGCGGTGGTGATGACAGGCACGGCGCCTATCGCAGAAGCTATGCTTTTTGCAAGCGTGTTCGCCCCGCCGATATGCCCCGAAAGCAGCGGGATAACAAAGCTTCCCGATTCATCGACCGCTATAACAGCGGGATCGGAGGTTTTATCCTTTATAAAAGGAGCAACCGAGCGCACGGCAATCCCGCAGGAGGAAACGAATATCAGCGCATCGGCTGAGGAGAAAGCCCGCTCATACAGCGATGCCGAGGGCTTTTCAACGGGCATAAAAGCGCCGCACGCATGTTTTTCGGCAGCATAGCAAAGCTTTTCGCCATCAAGCGCCGCAGCAATGCGCTCGGCGGTCTCAATTCCCCTTTTGCTGTAAGCAAAGAGATAGGTTTTCATTATCACACCTGCTTTTTATCGCGAAATTCCGTTGAAAAATTCGGGTCATACAGAAGAGAGCGCATATACTCCTCGCCCATGCAGCCGCCGACAATTATCAGCGCGGTTTTGGTTATGCCGCTGTTTTTAACCGTCTCATGCAGAGTGCCGACGGTGCAGCGAAGTATGCGTTCATCAGCCCACGTGGCCTTATAGACGACGGCTACAGGCGTTGCTTCATCGTAGCCGCCCTCAATAAGCTCCCTCTGAAGCTTCTCCGTCAGTGATGTTGAAAGAAACAGCACCATCGTTGCTCTATGCGAAGCAAGCGAGGCTATGCTCTCCTTCTCGGGCACGGGCGTTTTACCCGCAGCTCGAGTGATTATAACGGTCTGGCTCACGGCGGGCAGAGTGTACTCGGCCTTAAGCGAAGCTGCCGCGCCGCAGAATGAACTGACTCCGGGGCAAACATCGTATGCTATGCCAAGCTCATCGAGCGCATCGAACTGCTCGCGCACTGCGCCGTAGATCGAGCTGTCGCCCGTATGAAGGCGCACGGTAGTTTTTCCTACAGCCTCGGCTTTTTTGATGATTTCAAGCACCTCTTCGAGCGTAAGCTTTGAGCTGTCGTGTATCTCGCAGAAGGTCTTGCAGTAGCTCAGAAGCTCCGGATTCACAAGCGAGCCCGCCCAAACAACAACGTCCGCCTGTGCAAGCAGCCTTGCTCCGCGAACCGTGATGAGATCGACCGCACCGCTGCCTGCGCCAACAAAATGAACCATACTATCCCTCCGTTATCAAGCTTAAAAATTCGTCCGCATGCTCGCTTTTTCCAAGCACGCCGTATTCCTTTGAAAACATTATCAGCTCCACATCGAGCCATTCGCCCGCGCGGCATTTCAGATTCTCCAGCGCCTTCTTCGCAAGCGAGGCGAGCGCAGCTAGCTCAAGCTCGGGGCTTGCCTCGCGAAGTATCCGCACCGCCTCGTCGCAGGCGGCGCAGGCGAGCATTTGCTTAACGGTGTCCATAGTTGCTCCGCAGGCGGCGGCGTGGGCGCAGATAAGCTCCATGCGGCAGTCGCCGTATTTGGAGTGGGTGTTCAGCATGTTTCCGGCAAGCTTAACGAGCTTTCCGATATGCCCGATAAGAAGCGCCCTTTTGAATCCGAATTCCCTGCATATATCGATCGTATCGCCAATGAAATTGGATGCTTGAACGGCGATATCGGGATCGAGCCCAAGCTCGCTCTTTATGAACTCGGAGCCGTAGTTGCCGGGTGTCAAAAGCACAGTTTCATATCCGAGCGCGCGTTTTTGAGAAAGCTCGGCTCTGATCGTTTCAACGAGCGCCGTCTCACTCATAGGCTCAACTATGCCGGTAGTGCCGAGTATGGAGATGCCGCCGAGTATGCCGAGGCGCGGATTAAAGGTCTTTTTCGCAAGCATGGCTCCCTCGGGAACGGAAATCAACACCTCAATGCCGCTCTTGCAGTCGAAAAGCGCAGCCACTTCTTCAACGTTTTCCTTTATCATCTGCCTTGGAACGGAGTTTATCGCCGCTTCGCCGACCTTTTGATCGAGCCCCGGCATGGTAACTCTGCCAACTCCGTCGCCGCCTTCGATATGAACGCCGGGTTCATCGCAAAGCGATGCCCTTGCGTAGATCAATGCGCCGTGGGTGATATCGGGATCGTCGCCCGCATCTTTCTTTATTGCGCAGGAAACGGAGCTTTCGCCAATAACCGTATCGTGCACGCGAAGAGTCAGCGTTATCCCTTTGGGAGTTTCAAGCGTAACGGTTTTCTTGCGCCTTCCGCTCAAAA
This sequence comes from uncultured Eubacteriales bacterium, assembly GCA_902794055.1. Lineage (GTDB taxonomy): Bacteria > Bacillota > Clostridia > Christensenellales > CAG-138 > PeH17. The sequence continues at coordinate 18,176 of CADBGC010000009.1, forward strand.
GCATGTAGCAGGCGGCCTTTGCGGCAGCCGCAGCACATGAGCCGGTGGTATAGCCGAGGCGCAGTTTTTTGCCGTCCTTTTCTATAATATCGTGAAATACCTTCATCTTGCGATCTGATACAGCAGCGCGTTGACTATCGCTGCCGCAACGTTGCTGCCACCCTTTCTGCCGCAAGCCACGATATGCGCAGCGGCGGAATCAATAATGAGCTCCTTGCTCTCCACAACGTTCACAAAGCCGACGGGAACTCCGATTATGAGCTTCGGCGCTATTCTGCCGCTTTTGATAAGCTCGTCGAGAGTTATCAGCGCGGTTGGAGCATTGCCTATTGCGAAGATAAGCGGCTTTTCGAGCCTTGCCGCCTTTTCCATGGATACGGCCGCCCTCGTGGTTCCGCGTTCCTTGGCCTCTGCCGCCACGTCCTCATCGCTCATAAAACAATGCACCTCGCCGCCGAGCCGGGCAAGTATAGTTTTGTTGATACCCGACCTCGCCATTTGGGTATCTGTAACGACGTCGCAGCCGCCTTTCAGGGCTTCAATACCTTTTTGCACCGCATTTTCGGAAAACACAAGGTTTTTAACGTACTCAAAATCGGCGGTCGTATGTATAACGCGCTTGATAACAGCCTCGTTCTCGGGCTGTAGCGTTATGCCGTCAGCCTCGAGTATTTCCGAGATCATCTCAAAGCTGCGCCTTTCTATATCCATCGGCTTTACTATTTCAAACATTGTTTTTCTCCCCGTTTTTTCGTTTTAGGCAGGCATCATAGAAGCTTTTTGCAAAGCCTCTGTTCGCATAGAAATGAAAGTGCGGAAAGCCGGCATACAGCGTTTTTGTTGTATGAACGCAATCCCACCAGCGCCCGACCGTTTTTTCGGCGGTGAAGCCGCTTCCGCAGTTTTCAGCATCCCAATGATGGAATTCATGCGCAGATATGCCTTCGCCCGCTTTGCAGAGCATATTGTCGCTCTTTGCTGTCAAGCTCACGTATCCGAAGCGCTGCAGCCTGCCGCTGTCGAAGCAGCCTCCGTTTATTGCGCCAACGGCCGGAAGAGCGCCGATGCGCTCAGTCAGATACATAAAGCCGCCGCATTCTGCAATGGTGGGAAGACCTCCCATAACCGCATTTTTAATACTTTCGCGCATCGAAATGTTTTCCGAAAGCTCGGCTGCATACAGCTCGGGATAGCCGCCGCCGAGATACAGCCCGTGTACGCTGCTTGGAATAGCCGTATCGTCGATGGGGCTGAACGGCACGAGCTCCGCACCCATAGCCGTAAGAAGCGAAAGGCTGTCCTCATAATAGAAGCAGAATGCCCGATCGCGCGCCACGGCTATGCGTACGCACTCGCACTTTTCAATGAAGAGCGGGGTATACTCAAGCTCTGCTGCGCTCCGAGCAAGCTCGATAATGCCGTCAAGATCGATGCTCTTCTCCGCCTGCGAAGCAAGAAGTTCAAGCTTCAGCTTCAGGTCAGTCACCTCATCGGCGGTTATCAGTCCGAGATGGCGGCTTTCGAGCTGCGCATCCTCAAGCTTCGGAAGATATCCGAGGGCGCGTATGCCGAGCCTCGATTCTATCTCGGCTTTAAGCGAAGCATACACCCTTTCGGAGCAGTTATTAAGGATAACTCCCTTAATGCAGCTGTTTTTTACAAAGCTCAAAAAGCCATGTATCTGCGCCAATATCGAAAGCGAAGCGCCCCGATCGTTTACGACGAGGATGACGGGGGAGTCCGTTAAGCTCGCTATCTCGTATGCGCTCGCCTTGGAGCTTGTCAGCCCAAGGCCGTCATAATAGCCCATCACGCCCTCGATAACGGTGATATCTGCGTTCGCACCATGCTTTGCAAGCAGCAGGCGGAGCGTGTTTTCATCGAAAAAGTAGCTGTCCAGATTCGTGCTCGGCGCGCCGATCACACTTCGGTGAAACATTGGATCGATATAATCCGGTCCGCATTTGGCGGCGGAAACATCCATGCCGCGATTCTTTAACGCCTGAAGCAGCGCGATCGCAGCGGTGGTCTTGCCGCAGCCCGAGCCCGTGCCCGCGATCAGAACCCTGTTGACCTTTTCTGCTTTTTGTAGTGTGTTAGTCATATTTTCCGTTTATAAGCCCCTTTTCGCATGCGATACCGAGCAGCCTTTCGTTCGGCTTATTAAGCGCACCTATGGGCGTTCCAGCATCTATAACGCTTTCGCAGCGGAGCATCAACTCCAGCGCTTTTTCATAATCGACCTCGCTCATCGGCTCGAACGCGGGTGTGATAACCCAGCTTGAAGCAAGGTTTTTCGCCGCAAGAGCATCGACGTCGTTTTCAAAGAGTATGCCGCTTGCAAAAGGAATGCTCTGTCGCTGAAGCCTTCTGAAAACGGGTACGCCGAGCCCCGCGCCCGCAACAACAAAAGCCTTGGGCTTTCCGGCGGCGCTTTCAAGCTCCAAGCTGCCAAATGCGGGATCGAACGAGCCCTTTTCAAGATCGTAAAGCTCCGATATAGAAACGGCGGAAAGCGCCGCCTCGGGCGTTCCGAATGCGGCGATGCGCTCATCCTTAACACAAAGTATAAGGTCGGAAGTTTTGAGTGCGAGATCTATTTCGTGAAGGCTCATTATAACGCTCAGTCCCTTTTCCCGGGCAAGTGTTCTCAGCAGCGACAGAAGCTCCAGCTTATGCTTGATATCAAGAAACGCCGTCGGCTCATCGAGCACCAAAAGTTCGGGCTGCTGAGCAAGAGCGCGGGCTATGATTATGCGCTGTTTCTGCCCGTCCGAGAGCGTTGAAAAATCCTTTTCCGCAAAAGATGAAGCATTCACAAGCTCGAGGCAGTAATCAACGATGAACCGATCCTCAGCCGTTAAGCGCCCCATCATATTCGTATACGGATATCTGCCGAGAGAAACTATTTCGCGCGCGCTGTACAGCTCGGGACGAGTGCGGTCGGTCAGCACAACAGCCTGCTTTTTTGCAAGCTCCTTTGGGCTCATGGTGAAAAGATCGCTCCCGCCAAGCGCAGCTGCGCCGCGTATTCTGGCTATCTGGCGGGAAACGGTCTTCAGTATTGTGGATTTCCCGGAGCCGTTCGGCCCGATAAGAGTCAGTATCCTGCCCCTGCCGAGCGCAATATCTATATCCTCTATAAGCGCTTTTCCGTTGTATCCGACCGAGAGCGAGCTCGTTTCAAAATAGTTTTTCATTTCCTCAGCCCTCCGATCCTCTGCGCCTTGACAGCATCATCAAAATCACTACCGGCGCACCGAAAACGCTTGTAACCGTGCTTATATTCAGCTCTGTAGGAGCAAAAACGGTTCGAGCAATCAGATCGCAGCCAAGGCAGAACACCGCTCCCGCAAGGAAGGCGGCGGGAATTACAAGCGCAGGGCGTGAGCTTTTCAGCAGAGTTCGCGTGATATGCGGAACGGCGATCCCAACGAAGGAGATCGGCCCCGCAAGCGCGGTAACGCAGGCGGAGAGCAGGCTTGAAAGCAGTATCAGCGCAAGGCGGAAGGGCTTCAGCCTAACGCCCATGCTCCTTGCGTAGCCCTCACCAAGCGCATATGCGCCCATCGGCTTTGAAAGAAGAAATGAGGCTGTTACGGCGGGAAGGCATACGAGCGCGGCTGCCTTGACCTGTTCCCAGCCCTTGCCCGAGAAGCTGCCCATAGACCAATATTTGAGGTTGACTATATCCTGCTCGCTTGCGAAGGTTATTGTCACATCGGTTACGGCGGAGCATATATAGCCCACCATGATGCCCACAACGAGCAAGAGCTCCATGCTTCGCACCTTTTGCGAGAAGAGCAGCACCAGCGCAGTTACGAGGAGCGAGCCGATAAAGGCCGCGGCGATGAGTGAGCCGGGGGAGAGGATCAGCTTTTTTGCAAGGAAGATCATCGTTATGCCCACTACCATCTTTGCGCCGGATGAGATGCCGAGAACAAACGGGCCGGCTATCGGGTTTCGGAAAAAGGCTTGAAGCAGAAAGCCTGAAACCGAGAGCGCTCCGCCGAGCACGCAGGCAAGCAGCATTCGCGGCATGCGGATCGAGAAAAGGATCGTGGCATCGCCGAGCTCCGATGCGCCCGAGGAACTTGAAAACAGCCGCTCCCAAATCAGAGAGAGCACCCTTGAAGCGCTCATGCCGACCGAGCCCACCATCAGGTTCACGGTGAGCATTATAAAAAGAAGAGCCGTTAAAAGCAGCATCACGAGCGCGAAGCGCCGAAGGCCGACGCGATATGAGATCGGGTTGTTTTTTTCGCCATGGTTCATAAGCAAACAAATAAAACCGCGCAAGCAAAAAGCCTGCGCGGCCGTTTTTCCGCAGCATATTCAATAAACGCCCTCTTCGTTCCCTTCAAAGGCGCACCGAACATCGAGCAGGTCTTCCGGCTTGCGCTTCATCGGATGGGGCGCGCCTTCTCGGGTTTTCCCAATGACCGGCTTTCGCCATGCGCCCCGCCTCTGCGCTTACGGCGGCGGTTCCGCCCGGGAATCAAACCCGGTTGTCTATTCTCTCCGAAGGGCAGTTAAGCCCAAGGGAGCACTCGATGCGTTTTTGTCGCCTAATTCTATAATCTTTTTCGAGCTTTGTCAATACCGGGCTTGGATTTATACACTTTGCTTCCAGACTCTCGGAAAAGCATATAAAAATATTAAAAAATATATCACGAATCAATATTGACAAAAACCGCGCGCTGCGATATTCTTTCTAAGATAACTGAATAAGCATTTGAGTGCGCCGCATCGCCTACGGGTCTGCGGCGAGAATAGGGAATCCGGTGTGAATCCGGAACGGTACCGCCACTGTATGCGTTTAGAGATCCGCCTTTGACGAAAGTCGGTCATTGGGGAAGCCCCGAGAAGGCTGCGCGGATCTTGCCTGAGGCGCAAGTCAGGAGACCTGCTTGGATGTGTGTAGCTTCTGATACGCCCACGGTTCTTGGGCGGTGTCGGTTTGTGTTTGCGCATATCCGAGCCGGGCGAAAGCTGCGGCTCTTTTGTTTGCTGTCTTTGAAGCTCCCTTTTGCACACATTTGCTCACAAAAACCGAATTCATTCCCCGATAAAAGGGGGATGAAAATAAAACTTTTCATCTTAGGAGAAAAAACAATGAACAAGCTTTTTAAAGCAATCGCTCTCATGCTGGCGGTTCTGACCGTCGGCGCTGCCGCAGCCGCCTGTAAGAAGGCCGTAAAGCCGGTCATTCTCGCCGTTTCATTCGGCACCAGCTACAACGACTCCCGCGAAAAGACCATCGGCGCGATCGAAAAGGCGCTTGAAAAGGAGTATCCCAATTACGAGGTTCGCCGCGCGTTCACCGCTCAGATCGTTATCGATATCCTCAAGGAGCGCGATAAGATCGAGATCGACAACGTTAAGCAGGCAATGGAGCGCCTCGTTGCGGACGGCGTTAAGGACGTTATCATCCAGCCCACCCACATCATGAGCGGCTATGAGTACGACGATGTTGTTAAGGAAGTTAAGGAATACGAAAGCAAGTTCAACTCCCTCAAGATCGCCAAGACCATGCTGATCGAGGATTCCGATTATGATGCGATGGCTGCCATGATCGAAGCCACTACCAAGGACTATAATGTGGACGGCAGCGCTGTCGTTTACATGGGGCATGGCACCGAGCATGCGGCGAACGAGACCTATGCAAAGCTTCAGCAGAAGCTCAACGCCAAGGGCATGAGCAACTATTTCATCGGCACCGTTGAGGCCGAGCCCACCGTTGAGGACGTTCTCGAGGCTGTCAAGGCCGGCGGCTATAAGAAGGTCGTTCTTATCCCCTTCATGATCGTTTGCGGCGACCATGCGAACAACGACATGGCGGGCGACGAGGAGGATTCCTGGAAGAGCATCTTCGAGGCAGAGGGCTTCGAGGTGGAATGCGTGCTTCGCGGTCTCGGCGAAAGCTCCGAGGTTCAGGCTCTTGTAGTTAAGCACTGCGGCGAAGCCATCGGCAAATAATCCCTATCTTGATTTCGTTCTCCGCACTTGGGAATCTTGCCTAAGTGCGGAGGGTGATCTTAATTTTTGAGAGGAATCATTGAAATGAAACGCTTCCTTGCCCTTTTGCTTGCGCTCGTTTTCGCGCTATGCATCGTTTCCTGCAATAAGAAGGAGCAAACCGAAAAGCTTGCCGAAGGCAGGTATTCTATCGAGGTTGAGTCGAACTCGTCGATGTTTCGCATCGTGAACTGCGTTTTGAATGTTGAAGGCGAAAAGATGACTGCCCAATTGACCATGAGCGGGCAGGGCTACGGCTTCCTTTATTTGGGCAAGGGCGAGAATGCGCCCGAAAAGCCCGATGAGCAGAATGCCATTCCCTTTACGCTCAACGAAAACGGCGAAAAGGTGTTCAACGTTCCCGTTTCCGCGCTCGACACGGATATCGATTGCGCCGCGTGGAGCATCAAGAAGGAGGAATGGTACGACCGCGTGCTGGTTTTTAAATCGCAGAGCGTTAGAGAGATCAAGGCCTATGCGGACGGCAGCTATACCTGCGAGCTTGCTCTTTCAGGCGGAACGGGCAGAGCGAGCATCGAAAGCCCCGCCAAGATCGAGATAAAGGACGGCAAAGCGACTGCGACCGTCGTTTGGTCGAGCAGCCATTACGAATACATGAAGATAGGCGAAACTCAGTACGATCCCGTGAACGCAGAGGGCAACTCCACCTTTGAGATACCGATTTCGTTTGATACGGATATAGCGGTGTCAGCTCTAACAAACGCAATGAGCGAGCCTCATCTGATCGACTATGTTCTGCGCTTTGACTCCGCTTCGCTCAAGCAAAAATGATGCTAAAAAGATTTGCCGCGCTGCTGCTCGTATTCGCTTTCTGCTTTTCGGCTTTATCCTGCAGCAAGCAGAGCTCCGATAAAGGTCTCGGCAACGGGGAAGAGCCCATACGCTCGATGGAGCTTTCTTTTGCAAAGAACTTCACTGTGGACTACTATGCAAGCGGCTGCAAGCTCATTTCCATCGAAGGCGGAGACAGGTTCCTGACGGTACCCGAGGGCAGCAAAGCGCCAAAGGGCATTGCAAAGGATATCGCGGTATTGCAGCAGCCGATAGAGAATATCTATCTTGCCGCAACCGCCGCAATGTGCCTGTTTGACGGACTTGATCGGCTTGATTCGATAAGGCTTTCGGGCACCAAGGCGGACGGCTGGTATATTGAAAACGCACGCACCGCCATGGAGAACGGCTCGATACTCTACGCCGGCAAATACTCCCAGCCCGATTACGAGCTGATACTCTCCGAAAACTGCCCCCTCGCGATAGAATCGGGCATGATAAGCCATGCTTCGGACGTTCAGACGCAGCTTGAGAAGCTCGGGATAGCCGTTCTAATGGACCGCTCGAGCTATGAATCCCATCCCCTTGCTCGCACCGAATGGATAAAGCTCTACGGCGCGCTGCTCGATGAGGAGGAGAAAGCCGAGGCGCTCTTTAAAGAGCAGGTCGAGCTGATGAATGCTGCGGCCGAGCCGAGCGGAAAAAGCGTTGCGTTTTTCCGTATCAGCCCGAACGGATATGCCGTTGCAAGGCGCTCGGGTGACTACGTTAGCCGCATGATCGAGCTTGCGGGCGGAGAATACGCCTTTTCGAGCCTTGGAAACGGCGATTCCGCGCTCTCAACCGTCAACGTTGAAATGGAAACCTTCTTCCAAACCGCGCGTGATGCCGACGTTATCATCTACAACAGCACGATAGGTGGGGAGATAGAATCCCTCGATGAATTCCTTAACCTGAATCCCGTGCTTGCTGAACTCAAGGCCACTCGAGACGGCGAAGTATGGTGCACCCGCGAAAGCATGTATCAGCAAACGCTGAATATAGGAAGGATGATCGCGGAGATCGGATCGATCCTTTCCGCCTCTCCCAAAGAAAAACTCGATCTCATTTACTTTTTCAGACTTGAACCTTAAGGTTTAAGAATATAGGCAAAAGCGATCGCTTCCGTCATGCGGCAGACTGCGATCGCCGAAGCTCCCGCTGCTAAAAACGGCAAGGCAATGGCGACTAACCTTGCCGATTTTTACGGCGGCGGAATCCGTATGGTACCTTCCGTACAAGCCATGTTTGATTTTATGTACGGAGATTTATCCATATCCTCCTGCGGGGCAGTCGGAGCTTTCCACCGACTGCCCCCAATTTAAATCGAAAGAATCGGGGTAAGTATGCTCGCTCTTAAGTGACAGCAAAAACAACCTTGAAAGTGTGTGCAACATGTGTGCAACGTAGCGCTGTTTAAACGATTTCAAGTTAACTCAAGTCAAAATGGAGTTCTTCAAAAAATCTTTATAATCCATTGGTTTTTAGTCGCTTCAGGCAAAAATAAAACCGGGTTAAGAAAACCCGGAGTTTGGTGGGGATGGAGGGACTCGAACCCCCGACCTCTTCGATGTGAGCGAAGCGCGCTAACCAGCTGAGCCACATCCCCAGTGCACCTATTATAGCATTACCAGGCGGATAATTCAAGTTTAATTCAAACATGCCTTCAAATATATCAAGTTTGAAAGGGGCAATAAAAGCTGCCGACTGAGAAGATGCGGATATGCGCAAATTCACATGCCTAATGAAAAATCAAGCGGTGGGCGATATAATGGAATTTATATTTTCGATTTAATGATGGTTTTTAAAAAGCCGTATTGCAAGAAAGCGTTTTTTGTTTTATAATTAGCACCGTACAATAAATAAACATGGAGGCATCCAAATGATCCAGTTTGATCTCATTCGTAAGAACGATCCCGAGCTTTGCGGCTATATGGAGGAGGAGCTTGCCCGTCAGCGCAGCCACCTCGAGCTCATCGCATCCGAAAACTTCGTAAGCGAAACCGTTATGGCGGCAATGGGCAGCCATCTCACCAATAAGTACGCCGAGGGTTATCCCGGAAAGCGTTACTATGGCGGCTGCGAGTGCGTTGATAAGGTAGAGGATCTTGCCCGCGAACGTCTGAAGAAGCTCTTTGGCGCCGAGCATGCAAACGTTCAGCCCCATTCCGGCGCACAGGCGAACCTTTCCGTTTATTTCTCCCTGCTCGAGCCCGGCGACACCATCCTCGGCATGAACCTCTCCCACGGCGGCCACCTCACCCACGGCAGTCCCGTAAATATGAGCGGCAAATACTTCAACGTCGTTCCTTATGGCGTAAGCGAGGAGGACGAGCAGATCGATTACGACGAGCTTCGCAGGATCGCGCTTGAGTGCAAACCCAAGCTCATCGTTGCGGGCGCAAGCGCATATTCCCGCGCTATCCGCTTCGACCTCATCAGCGAGATCGCCAAGGAAGTCGGCGCGATCTTCATGGTCGATATGGCACACATCGCGGGTCTCGTTGCAGCAGGCCTTCACATGAACCCCGTGCCCTATGCGGACGTTGTTACCTCAACCACCCATAAGACCCTTCGCGGACCCCGCGGCGGCCTCATCCTCTGCAAGGAAGAGTACGCAAAGGCCATCGACAAGGGCATTTTCCCGGGCACTCAGGGCGGCCCCCTCATGCACACCATCGCGGCGAAGGCTGCCTGCTTCTATGAGGCGCTTCAGCCCGAGTTCAAGGAGTATCAGAAGCAGGTCGTTAAGAACGCGGCCGTGCTCGCCGAGGAGCTCCAGAAGGCCGGTCTGCGCATCGTTTCCGGCGGCACCGACAACCACCTCATGCTCGTTGACCTCAACGCCAGCGGCAAGAGCGGCAAGGAAGTTGAGCATCTTCTCGATGCTGCAAACATCACCGTCAATAAGAACACCATCCCCAAGGAGACCCGCAGCCCCTTCGTCACCAGCGGCATCCGCATCGGCACTCCCGCTCTGACCAGCCGCGGCTTCAAGGAGGAGGATATGGTCATCATCGCAGGTCTCATCGCGAAGATAGTCTTCGAGGGCGAGGATGCAATCGAATACGTCAAGGGTGAGGTCAAAAAGCTTACCGACAAGTATCCGCTCTATCCCGGCAACTGATAAACTAAAGCCCTTTCCGGCGGCATCACGCGATGCCGCCGATTTTAGTATCGGGGGAAAGGAAAAAGCCGCCGGCAAAAGCGATGCCGGCGGCTTGAAGGGTTTGATTTGGTTTTTAAAGCTTGGTATAGCCGCTCGTGGTGATGAAACCGTCGAGCTTTCTTCCGGCCTTGCAGAGAGGGCAGTTGTCGCTTGAATAATTGTTGTAGCTGCCAAAATCCGAACGCTTGAATACCGTATGAACGGGGATGCCGCCCAACTCATCTATAGCGGAGAAAATGGAGCCTATGCCAACGATGCGCCCGCCGTAGTAGGTAACGCATTCCGCAGCGCGCGCAAGGCTGCGGCCGGTCGATGCTGTGGAAATGAGTATCAGCACGTTGCAGTTGGTAACGTAGGGCTGGATATCGCTCGAGAAGGTGAGCTGGTTGTTTGAGTTGATGCTTGGCGTGATAACGTGTATCTCTGCGCCGCAGTTGACATCGCGCCCGGGTGCGGACAGCTCCTTGGCAAGGAAAGCACCGATATTTTGGGTGTATTCAAGGCAGATCACGGTGTCTATTTGCGTATAGCGAAACTGCTTTGCAAGCATATCGGCGGTCTCTGCGGCCATAGCCGCGTTAGTGCGCACCTCGGTCATGCTGATATAGTGGTCAACGTGCGCATGGCTCGTTGCATAATGGCCGGGGTAGATATTGAGCTTTATACGCCTGTTTCCCTTTGCGGGAACGGTTACGGGGTTCATAAGCATAGGAATACCTCCTTAATTTCAGCAAAGCTGCTTCTGTAATTTAATATTATAGCATGTTTGGACGAATAATACAATGTATATTATTCATCTTTTTGCTCCGAATCGAAAAATAATGCTTGCAAACTCCGTCGCTATGGCTTATAATACTCTCGTTGCGCCAGACGGGGAGTTAGCGGTGCCCTATACCTGCAATCCGCTGCAGCAGGGTTGGATTCCCGCCCCGAGGCTCACACTTGCGCAGCCGGCTCGGCTGCGATCACGATGACGGTCGGGTCCCGTGCAATCTTCTGCCGTGAACCATGTCAGGTCCTGACGGAAGCAGCATTAAGCGGAACTGAGGGTGTGCCGCGGGTATGCCTGACCCGAGTGAACAGGCCGAGCATCGTGCGGGGGTCGTGAGTCGAAGGGTGGGTGCGCAACTTTTTCTTTTTTGGAGTTTTCGCTTTCAAAGCTGCAAAAGTATTAATTTTTTGTGAATTTTTGTTTTGCTCTGCTTGGTGATTTAACTGAAAATACTTTAAAATACAATTAAATTCAAATAAAAAAACATTAAAACATGAAATAATTTGATAAAACAGGCGAAAAACCTTTTTTCGCTGCCGTATTGTAACCGTGTTTATTTATGTTATAATGTATATGTGAGAATTTGGCGCATTTGCCAATACGTATTCTCTAAACGGAGTTAGTATGATCGTTGTGATACCGGCCTATCAGCCGGATGAAAAGCTGTTGAAGACGGTTACCGATCTTCAAAACAATACGGGCTTCCCGAT
>CADBGC010000010.1 GCA_902794055.1 uncultured Eubacteriales bacterium
AGATCGACCTTTCCGATTATGTCGGCCAGACCATCTACCTTGCCTTCTACGATCATTGCTATGATATGTACGAGATCTGGGTAGACCAGGTTGAGTTCTTCGGCGCAGGCAGCGGCGATCAGCCCACCCCCGCACCCGCAACTCCCGAACCCGCAACTCCCGTACCCGCAACTCCCACTCCCGAGCCCATCACCCCCGCTCCCGGCCAGGTAGTGTTCACCGTGGAAGCTCCCGAGTACGTTGAGGCAGGCGAGGAATTCGACGTTATCGTCCGCGTTGAGGGCGAGTACGAGGCTCATGGTCTCAACCTCCAGCTCAACTACGACAATGCTAACTTCACCGTTCTTGGCACCGCCAACGGCGAGGTCATGGATCAGATGACCGCCCTCAACGGTTTCGCCCTTCTTGACTACACCACGATCCCCGGCTCCATCCGCCTCGGCGTTATGATGCCCACCGATCCCTTCACCGCGAACGGCATCATCTTCACCGCAACCTTCAAGGCGAGTGAGTCCATCGCAGACGGTCAGTATGCCTTCGTTCCCGCTGTTGAGGAGTTCATCAACTTCCCGCTCGGCGGCGAGAATACCCCCATCGACAACATCGCTTACCCCGCTTACGTAACCGTTGGCGAGGAGCCCGTTGAGCCCACCGAACCCCCGGTAGAGCCCACCGATGAACCCGTTGAACCCACCGATGAGCCCGTTGAGCCCACCAACATGGCGAGCTTCACCGTGGATCACGTAGAAGCGGTTCCCGGCGCACTGGTTCCCGTTACCGTACACGTTGAGGGCGACTACCTTGCCCACGGCCTGACCTTCTGGCTCGACTACGATGCCGAGAAGCTCACCGTTGAGAGTGTTGAGAACGGCGACCTCATGAACGAGGTTCTTGGCCTTGAAGGCTTCAACGTTCTCGATTACGAGACCATCGAAGGCTCCATCCGCTTCGCGGCTGTTGCTCCCATCCCCGAGCAGCCCTTCTCCACCGAAGGCACCGTATTCACCGTATACTTCCGCGTTTCCGAGGATGCGCAGGTTGGCGATGTTTACGTGCTCGAGGCCAATGTGACCGAGCTGGTCTACATGCCCGACTCCGAAGAGATCGCCGTTGATTGGGAATCCGAGGACGGCAGCATCACCATCATTGACGGCGAGCCCGTAGAGCCCACCGATGAGCCCGTAGAGCCCACCGACGAGCCCGTAGAGCCCACCGATGTTCCCGTAGAGCCCACCGATGTTCCCGGCGAGCCCACTCCCGAGCCCACCACTCCGCCCGCACCTCCCACCGGTACCATCGCTATGGTCGGTGCAGGTATCGCGGCTGTAGTTGCAGGCGCAGGCATCGTGCTCTTCAGGAAGAAGGAAGACTAATCAAACCCGCTCTTAACTGAGCGAAGCAGTTGAGGAGGATCCCAACCGGGATCCTCCTCATTATGTTGAAATAATATATTTGAAATCAGCGAACCGGCATGGTATAATATAAGTGGTGATTACGAACATATATTTAGAGGAAGTTATAAGCTCGAGAACGGAGGCTGAGCGCGGAGAAGTGGATCTGCTCGATCCGCATTCTTTTCTGCCCATAATACTTGCTTCGGCCGCCGACCTCGCATCATTGATGTTAAAAGAGAGCGGAGATGGCGCGGCGATATCCGTGCATCCTACTCTCGATGCCGTGAAGCTGCGTTTTCCCGCAGGCTTTTCCTGCACAAAAGAGCAATGCGGCGCTCAGCTTGAGCTTATTAACGATAGTGCCGCGGGTCGCTGCGGCAATAGCGTTTTCTCTGCTCTGCATTTGGTAAAGCAAACGCTTATTCTGGAAGTTGACGATGGATTCATGCTTGCCTTCGCCGAGAAGGCTGCGCGATGCTATAGGCATTCTCTTGGCGAATCGGTGGCTGTGCCAAAGGGCGGCGCCGCTGCCGACAGCGAGGCTTCGGCCTATGCGCGTTCGCGCCTGTATGCCAATTCGAAAACGGCAGCATGCGCACATAAGCCCGAGGCAAGGAACGCTCTGTTTCGCTGCCTGTGCCTGTTTTCGGCGGAGATGATCGCTCTTACAGATGCGCATTCCTCGGCTGTTCGCGCCGCGCTCGATGCCTGCAGCTCGGGCGCACTTGGAAGTGTTGATTCCGCGGCAATGGCTGCCGCGCTTCTATATGCGGAGACTCCGCAAAAGATCAAAGAAATAAAGGAGTAAAACTTATGCTGATAAGATGGTATGGACATTCATGTTTTCTGTTTACCGATTCCAACGGCACCACTGTGCTGACCGACCCATACGATTCCTACATTGGCTATGAGCTGCCCCAGATCTATGCCAATGCGGTCACCATCAGCCACGATCACAACGACCACAACAATATCAGCGTTGTGAAAAGCAATACCACCATTATGCGCACCCCCGGCGAATATGAGATAGGCGGAGTGCGTATCATCGGCGTGGAGACCGATCATGACCGCTGCGGCGGAACGCTTCGCGGTAAGAACATCATGTTTGTGTACGAGATGGACGGCATGCGCATCCTGCATTGCGGCGATCTCGGCGCGATCCCGAGCGAGGAAGTTATTGAAAAGGTCGACCATATAGACGTTATGCTCGTTCCAATCGGTGCGATCTACACGATCGACGATTTTGAGGCGCGCGAGCTTGCTAATATCTTCCGGCCGAAGATCGTTATTCCTATGCACTATAAAACGCCCAAGCTCAAAATCGAGCTCTGCACCCTTGCGCCTTTCGTGGATGCCGCCAAGGATTGCCGCATCCACTACCTCAATCAGTGCGATGCTTCCGTGCAGCTCACCACCCTTGGCGAGGATCGCGTTATTATCCTGCGCCCGTTCGATGCGGAGCGTGACGAAGCTAAAGCACCTGTTGCTTAATATAATTAAGAAGTCTTTTCATGGGAAACGGGGCTCGATCGCAGTCGAGCCCCGTTTTGACTTATTGCTGAACCTGTTTTCGTTTTATGCGAACGCCTTACAGTTTCGCCTTGTAGCAAACGTATTTGCCCACCAAGCGGAAGCCTGCGGCAATGGCATCCGGCTGCTCCCGATCCTCGCAGAAGAAGACCATGTGCTTCGCGCCATGCTTTTTATCGTAATTGAGCGCGGAGGCGAGCAAAAGGCGGAACATTTCACCGCTGTAAACTCCGCCCTCGAAATCTATTCCGAATATTTCGGAGAGCTCAGGGAAGGAGCGGAAATACACCGCGCCGAGCGCCTTTCCGCCCTCAACATAAGCAAAGATCTTCCAATCGTCGAGCTTTGCAAGGATGCGCTTCGCCGTCCAGTACATATAGTCCTCATCCTGCGTGTGGAGCGAGGCGAAAAGGAGATAGTTTTCGCGGGTTATCTCAATAACGTGCTCATTCTCGGGGCGAAGCTCGTAGTTTTCATAATCCAGCGCGTTATTACAGCTTTCCTCGATCCTCTCAAAGCCGAGCGATTCAAGCTCGGAAACGGCTTCGGTGTTTTCTTCGGGGAAGCCGAGATGCAGATCGAAGCCGGGGAACCTTTCGCGTGCAAAGGCGATGAATTCATGGAGCGCATCGCGGGTGCCGATTTCGATGTTGAATGCAGCCGTTTGCAGATACTTTTCATCGGGCTCCGTGAAATACCGTATCCAACCGCAAACTTTGCCGTCCCGCTCGTAAAGCAGGATGCCGTCGCGCTCGTCGGCAAGCGCCCGCTTCGAGGCCTCGATGAAATCAGCCTTGATCTTGATGCCGTCCGTATAGGTCGGGTAGCCGGAGCGAGTAGGGTCGAGCGCAAGCTCGTAGGCAAAGTCGATATACCGATCGAATTCATTTTCATTCAGTGATCTGAGCATGTTTATACCTCTGTTTTTTAATTTCACTCATTTTTTGTTTTTGCTGCGGATTCGCCGCCGTCGATCGGTTCATCGACAGCTTCTGAGAGGTCTACGAGGTGCATTTTCCGCTTCTTCGGTGCGATGCCTGCGAACAGCTCGGTATTCTCAAGCAGATACCACAGCACGATCAGAAGCTGCAATATGCCGGCCACCACATATATAAGGAACATATTCTCGATGCGGAATATCACGTGCAGCGCCATCGCCGTGCTCCAAACTATACCGCTGATGCAGATGAAGCGCAAAAGCTTTGGATGCCAAAGCGAGGTGAACACCGTTGCCACGATGAAGGTGACGGGAACGGCCACTATGAACGCGAGCCATGCGCCCGAAAGCTGCGGTGCGGCAACGCGCAGAAAGAAGTATGCCACGGTTGCAACGAGCCAAACGAGCCCGAGCGACATCAGCGTTATGATATTGCGCTTGACCTGCGGCTGGGCGCAGCGGCGCTTTGGCTGCTTCTCGCTGATAAGGTCGTTTACCGTAACTGCGAAGATATCGGAAAGCATCACCAAAACGTAGATATCGGGCACGCCCTCGCCGCGCTCCCATTTGGAAACAGACTTGCCCGAGTAATGGATCATCTCGGCAAGCTCGTCCTGCGTGAGATTGCATTGCTTGCGGTAGCAGGCTATGTTTGCGGCGAGTGTTTGCCGCAGTTTTTCATCATCTCGAACGATCATACACCTATTGTACCTTAAGCGGCGGTTTTTTTCAAGTAGGCAAAATATAGTACAGCAAATTATTTGAAAATATGCATTTTTAGCAGCTCTACTCACAGTAGAATCGTCTATTTGGAGCTCTACTCGGCCGAAGCCGAGCGGTAGAGAAGCAAATTGAAGCGGTAGGGTGCAATTTGCGCAGCTTTGTGGTAAAAAAGGATGTGAGCGGCGAAGGGTTCGCTGCGATGGGCTTTCGGAGCAGCCGAGTTTTGCGGCTTCGAAGAATGGCGCTGCCCGCTGCGGCCGCGCTCCAGCCGCTCGTTCTTGATGATACCGCCGCGCCGTTTGCGGGCGGAGGAGATCATAATAAGAAGGGAGAGAATAAAATGGAGAGAATGACTATGATGCTGCCCGGCGCCGAGGACAGAGCGGGGGAGAGCACCTGCCAAAAGGCGCGAAGGAGCGGCGCAAAGCTTCTGCGCATACTGACCGTGCCGCCCATACTTGCGCTGTTTTTGGTCACGGCGCTCTATATCGGCATGGGGAAGGCAGCTTTTCGCGCTCCGATAAGGTATTTTGAAGCCGTATTCACTCTTTGCGTGCTTCCCGTACTCGCGTATCCGCTCTGCGCGGCCGTGCCGTCGCTGAAGGCGCGGGGAAGAAAAACGGAGCGCAGCCTTGCAATAGTGTTTTCATTGCTCGGCTATATCATGGGAACGCTTTTCGCGCTTCTCGGCGGCGGCACACAGCTTGAGTTAGAGCTTTACCTTACATATATAATATCGGGTGCGCTGATGGGGCTGTTTTCCTTCGCGTTCAAATTCCGATCGAGTGGGCATGCCTGCGGCGTTTCGGGGCCGTTTGCCATGCTTTCCTACAAGCTCGGAGCAGCCTGGCTGATCGGCTTTCTGCTGCTCATCCCCGTTTTCAGCTCATCCATACGACTTGGCAGGCACAGGCTCTCGGAGCTTATCTCGGGAGCGGCTATCTCCGTTGCCGCGCTGTTTGTCGCCGTTCTTATAGTGAAAAGTATAATGCCCGCCGTCTGAAAAAGGAAACGTGAAAGAAAAATCGAAAAGAATAATGAAAAAGGGATTGCGTTCGGGGCATTTCTGTACTATAATAAAAAGAGGCTTCGCCGAAAAACGCGCGGCGCAGCCGAACCTTTTAGGGAGGACAATATGCTTTTCAACAGAAGAACCGAATTCAAACCCTTTATCGCCGCGATACTCGTAATTGCCATGCTCGTTTCCGTTATGATAACGGTCGGCTGCTCAAAGGATAAGCCCATCAAGGTTCCGGAGGAGCTCAGCCGCGAGGAAGCCGCGCTCTACGTTGCGCTTGCGACCGTTTGCCCCAAGGACGACAATAATACCAAAAAGGAGTATCTGACCTTCCGCTTCGAGGGCTGGAGCTTTGAAGAGCTGCCCGAATCAATCAATCAGTATATCGTCGATTACTGCACTTCCGGCAAATCCGCGCTCATGCAGTTCGACGATGCAGGTCTTGAACAGCTCGGTCTGCTCGTTGTGAACACCGATCCCGAATCCTTCTACACCGTGGGCGACAGGGTCTATGCCGAGGGCAAGGGCGCCATCATGACGTTCACGCTCGGAGACGCTCAGAACACGGATTCCGACGAGGTGCTCGTTTCTTATAAGAAGTTCATTTCGGACAGCGATACCAGCGGCTACGACATTGAATTAAAGCGCGTTGGCAGCGCATGGAAGTATGAGAAAACCTCCGGCGCGTGGAACCAGTATCAGTTCTTCACCCCAGATCCGAATAATTCAAAGGATCCGCAGAAGTGATCCGAAACGGTATATTCACCGTTCAAATCATCGAATTAGCACCGGATTGAGTCAATTTGAAAATATATTTTTGCCGTTCCGATATGCCTTTTTTGAAGGTTAAATATATCGGAGCGGCGAAACTGTTTTTTATGGTATTTTAGGAAAAACAAGAAAGCAAGGCGTAAATATAATCTGCAGCTCAATTTGGATTAAATGTTACTGAATTGTGGCAAATTATGGCAGAAGGGGTTGAAATCGGGGCAAACTCATGATAATATAGGCCAAAAATCCGTTAGGAGATACAAAATGTATTCAGAAATCAAACGCAGAACGCGAAGGCTCAAGCGACCCATGCTGCTTATGCTGGCTGTTTGCTTCGCTCTGGTAAGCATCCTGAGCATCGGTATAAACGCGGAAGGCAAGATAATCGAGAGCTTCGAAGAAAGGAGCGAGGATTATCGCAAATGGGCGCAGGGCGACTTGCGTTGGGCGAACCTTACTCTCGGAACGAGCGGCAAAACGGTCGGCAGCAAGGGCTGCCTTGTGACCTCGGTAACGAAGCTGCTTATCCAGAGCGGCTTCAAGAACAGCTCGAGCTTCAACGTCGGCACCTACGTGACATGGCTCAACGCCAACGGCGGAATCAGCAGCTACGGCAATCTTATCTGGGTCGCTTCGGCTCAGATAGTGAACGGCTTCGATTTCTACGGGATGGACTTTGACTGCGGAAGCTCCTCATCATCGTTCGTGCAGAACAAGATCCTGAACTACATTCGCGCGGGCTATCAGATAGTTCTGGAGGTCAAAAACGGCGGACACTGGATCGCCGTTGACAACGCAAAGAGCCTGTCGATGAATAAGGTCTACATCATGGACTCGCTGAACAACGTTTCCGGCAATGCGGACGTTACCCTTACGAGCAGGTATTCCTCCGTCAGCAGGATCTGCCTGTACACCGGCCGTGCGGCCACCGCGCCCGATCCCACTCAGCCCCCCGCTCCGACTCCCGCGCCCGAATACATCGATCAGTGCGATTACGAGCTCGCGAGCGTACAGGCGAGGGTGACCGCGCAGAGCGCAACGCTCTACAGCCAGCCCTGCGCTTCCGGCAACGGCTCTCAGGCGGCAGGAACCGTTTCAAACGGCAGCATACTCGACTTCTCCGCGCAGATCGTGAACCCTTCCGGGGAGAAGTGGTATCAGGTCGCTAACGGAAGCTCTCAGCAGAGCTATATCAATTTGCAGAACGTTGAGTTCGCCGGCTTTGTGAACGACCTGCGGATCGTTCCATTCGAGCCCCCCACCGGCACTCTGCCCCAGGGGAACGGCTATTCCCTCAGGGATGCGATCATATCGAGCCACAGGCTCACGAGCGTGACGGGACGATTCACCGATCAAAACGGCAGCGTTATCAAGTCCGTTACTCTGAATCCGAACACAAGAGGGCTTTTCAACATTTCGAGCTCTCAGATAAATTCCCAGCTCAAATTCGGCGAGCTCCCCGTTGGCCATTACAACTACGAGATCATCGCCGAGGTAACTGCGGACAGCAATATGACAGGCCAGACTCAGACCTTCCGCGCGGTGTTTGTGAGCCCCTTCTCGATCGGAACGAGCGCGCTCAGCACCCACACCGTTTCGTTTGTTGACGGCTTTACCGGCGAAACGATCGCCACACAGACGGTCGCCAACGGCTTCTATCCCGTGATGATAGATGCGCCCGAGCATGAAGGCAGCGTATTCTCACACTGGAACGGAGCCGGGGAGAGGATCTATTCCGACACTCGGATCACTGCGATCTATGTTTCGGGAAGCTGCCCGATGGGCGATGCGGACGGCAACGGTTCGGTCACGGTATCGGATGCGCTCGTGGTGCTGCGCTGCGCGATCGGCGTTATCGATGAGCAGGAGCTGGTGTTCTACGCCGCCGATATGAACGGTGACGGCAGGCTCAGCGTTTCCGATGCGGTCACCGTGCTGCGTCTTGCGATGATGTGATCGAGCTGAACGGCATGCTTTAAAACCAAATACGCTCTTTGGAGTCCGGCACGGCAGTGTCGGGCTCTTTTTTGCCAGAAGCGCGACGGCTGCGGATGGGAGCGGCGCTTCGATAGGGGAAGGCGGATATTCTTTTTTTGCGAGGGCAAAATATATTCGCAAAATCGCCCCTATTTGCTCTTGACAGGCTTGCGGAGAACTGTTAAGATATAGTAGCGTGTTATTATGGGTATAATGCGTATTTTTCCGCTTTTTACGCAAATAGCACCGCTTGAGGAAGCAGTTTTTCAAGCTTTCACAAGGAAAAATGCGTTCGGGACCTTGCATCCCGAAATGCGAATAGGCAAAATACGATCAAATTTTCCGCGGCTGTCCGCGGAGTTAGGGGTGAAAAATGCTGCATGAAGCAAAAACGGGGAAGCTGACACGCTGGAGCTTTTCCAAGATCAACGAGATCCTCCAAATGCCCGACCTTATCGAGGTTCAGAAGGATTCGTACCGCCAGTTCGTTGAGCACGGCTTCGGCGAGGCGCTTGCGGACATCTCTCCGATCAAAGACTTTTCGGAACGCCTCGTGCTCGAATTCGTCGATTACTCGATCGACAAGGAGCACCCGAAGTACAGCGTTGCCGAATGCAAGGAGAGGGACGTAAACTATTCCGCTCCCCTTCGCGTGATGGTTCGCCTGATAAACACTCAGTCGGGCGAGGTGAAGCAGCAGGAAGTCTTCATGGGCGATTTCCCGCTGATGACCGAGCAGGGCACCTTCATCATCAACGGCGCCGAGCGCGTTATCGTCAGCCAGCTCGTTCGCTCCCCGGGTGCCTACTATACCGACACCGTGGACAAGGTCGGCAGGCATCTTTTCTCCTCCCAGGTCATCCCAAACAGGGGCGCATGGCTCGAGTATGAGACCGACAGCAACGAGATCCTCTACGCCAAGGTGGACCGCCAGCGCAAAATCCCCATCAGCATCCTTATGAGGGCGCTCGGCTACGGCACCAACGAGCAGATACTCGCCGTTCTCGGCGAGGAGGATCGCATCCTCGCCACCCTTGAAAAGGACACCAGCAATAAAAACGACAAGGGCGATGCGCTCTCCGCGGAGGAATCCACGGTCAACGCTCTCATCGAGATCTACAAGCGCGCACGTCCCGGCGAGCCTCCCACCGAGGAGAGCGCCAGAAACCTTTTCCACTCCTTCTTCTTCGACCGCCGCTACGACCTTGCGCGCGTGGGCCGCTATAAGTTCAACTACAAGCTCGGCATCCGCGAAAGGCTCATAGGCAGGATCGCCGCCGAGACCGTGGCCGATCCCCGCACGGGCGAGATCCTTGCCGAGGAGGGCGAGGCCATCACCCCCGAAATGGCGGACGCGATCGCCGATTCCGGCATCGAGGGCGTTTACGTCAAGGTTGGCGAAAAGCGCATCCGCATCGTTGGCAATCGCTTCGTTGATGCAAGCAAATATCTCGACTTTGACCCCGCAGAGGTGGGCATAAACGAGCGCGTTTATTATCCTGCGCTCATGAACATGCTCGAAGAGCGCACGAGGGAGAGCCTTGGCGATGATGATTTCAAGGATTTCCTCCGCATGAACATCCTCGAGCTGATCCCCAAGCACATCATCCCTGCCGACATCGTGGCCTCCATCAGCTATCTGATGGGTCTTGCATACGGCATCGGCGTTTGCGATGATATCGACCACCTCGGCAACCGCCGTATCCGTTCGGTTGGCGAGCTGCTTCAGAACCAGATCCGCGTGGGTCTTGCAAGGCTTGAAAGGGTCGTTCGCGAGCGCATGAGCATTCAGGATCTGGATATCGCGATGCCCTCCAACCTCATCAACATCCGCCCCGTGACCGCGGCAATCAAGGAGTTCTTCGGCTCCTCACAGCTCTCGCAGTTCATGGATCAGACCAACCCCCTTGCGGAGCTGACCCATAAGCGCAGGCTCTCCGCACTCGGCCCCGGCGGTTTGAACCGCGACCGCGCCACCTTCGAGGTTCGCGACGTTCACTACTCCCATTACGGCAGAATGTGCCCGATCGAGACCCCCGAAGGTCCGAACATCGGCCTTATCAACTCCCTTGCAACCTATGCGAGGATCAACGAATACGGCTTTATCGAGGCTCCCTACAGGAAGGTCGATAAAAAGAACAAGCAGATACTCGACGAGATTGTTTATCTGACCGCGACCGAGGAAAACAACCTCATCATCGCGCAGGCAAACGAGGACACCGTCGTGAATGAAAACGGCGAAGTATGGTTCGCCAAGGAGCGCGTCGTAGCCCGCCAGCTCGATCAGATCATCGAGGTGCGCGCCACGGATATCGACTATATGGACGTTTCCGCCAAGCAGCTCGTTTCCGTTGCGACCGCTATGATCCCCTTCCTTGAAAACGACGACGCGAACCGCGCGCTGATGGGCTCGAACATGCAGCGCCAGGCCGTTCCGCTTCTGGTTACCGAAGCTCCCGTCGTCGGCACCGGCATGGAATACAAGGCCGCCTACGACAGCGGCGTGCTCGTGCTTTGCGAGGAGGACGGCATCGTTCGCTCCGTTTCCGCAAGCAAGGTCATCGTGGAGAGCGATCTTACCCACGAAAACCGCGAATACCGCCTTATCAAGTTCAAGCGCTCCAACCAGGGCACCTGCATCAATCAGCGCCCCGTCGTTTCGGTCGGAGAGCATCTCAAAAAGGGCGACATGATCGCCGACGGCGCATCCACCAAGAACGGCGAGATCGCGCTCGGCAAGAATATCCTCATCGGCTTCATGACCTGGGAGGGCTACAACTATGAGGACGCCGTTCTGATCAGCGAGCAGCTCGTTCGTGACGACGTCTACACCTCCCTGCATATCGAGGAGCACGAGACCGAGGCGAGGGACACCAAGCTCGGCGAAGAGGAGATCACCAGGGATATCCCGAACGTCGGCGAGGACGCGCTCAAGGATCTTGACGAGCGTGGCATCATCCGCATCGGCGCAGAGGTGCATTCCGGCGATATCCTCGTTGGCAAGGTAACGCCCAAGGGCGAGACCGATCCCACCCCCGAGGACAGGCTCCTTCGTGCGATCTTCGGCGAGAAGGCGCGCGAGGTGCGCGACACCTCCCTCAAGGTGCCCCACGGCGAGGGCGGCGTTGTTGTGGACGTTAAGGTGTTCACCCGCGAGAACCGCGATGAGCTCTCCCCGGGCGTACACGAGCTTGTGCGCGTATACATCGCCCAGAAGCGCAAGATCTCGGTCGGCGATAAGATGGCGGGCCGCCACGGCAACAAGGGTGTTATCTCCAGGATCCTTCCCGAGGAGGATATGCCCTTCCTTCCCGACGGCACTCCGCTTCAGATCGTTCTGAACCCCCTCGGCGTTCCTTCCCGAATGAACATCGGTCAGGTTCTCGAGCTGCACCTCGGCAAGGCCGCGAAGGGTCTGGGCATCAGCGTTGCCACCCCCGTTCTCGACGGCGCGGGCGAGGAGGATATCAAGATGCTTCTCGCGATGGCCAATAAGGACAACGAGCAGATGCAGGATCTTATGCAGATGACCGCCGGCGACGTGCTCAAGCTCATCGAGCAGGCGGAGACCGATGCGGAACTTGGCGAAAAGCTTCGCAACGCTTATAAAAACGAGGACGGAAAAACCGTTCTTTACGACGGCAGGAGCGGTGAACCCTTTGAAAACCGTATCTCCGTCGGCTACATGTACTATCTCAAGCTCCATCATCTTGTTGACGACAAGATCCACGCAAGGAGCATCGGCCCCTACTCGCTCGTTACTCAGCAGCCCCTCGGCGGTAAAGCCCAGTTCGGCGGTCAGCGTTTCGGCGAGATGGAGGTTTGGGCGCTCGAAGCATACGGCGCGGCGAACACCCTTCAGGAGATCCTCACCGTCAAGAGCGACGACGTCGTTGGCCGCGTTAAGACCTACGAAGCCATTGTAAACGGCGAGGACGTGCCGGAGCCAGGCGTGCCCGAGAGCTTCAAGGTGCTCATCAAGGAGCTGCAGTCCCTCTGCCTTGATATCAAGGTTCTCAGCGAGAACCACGAGGAGATCCAGATCGGCGAGATCGCCGACGACATTGAGGATGAAAGCGCACTCGACGGCTTCTACAACAGCCTCGAGGGCGGCGATTCCAGGCGCAGAACGGACGACAGCGGCGAGTATGACGACGGCTATGACGACGAGGACGAGGACTCCTTCGAGGAGGAGGCGCTCGACGAATTCTTCGGCTTCACCGTTGAGGGCGAAGACGAAAGCTTTGACGAATAATGCCGGAAGGGAGAAAATTTATGTTTGATCTTGCTAATTTCGATGCCATCCAGATAGGTCTTGCATCACCCGAAAAGATCCGCGATTGGTCCCACGGCGAAGTCAAAAAGCCCGAGACCATCAACTACAGAACGCTTAAGCCCGAGCGCGACGGCCTCTTCTGCGAGCGCATCTTTGGACCCACCAAGGACTGGGAGTGTCACTGCGGAAGGTATAAGCGCGTTCGCCATAAGGGCGTTGTGTGCGAAAAATGCGGCGTTGAGGTCACCAGGGCCAAGGTGCGCCGCGAGCGCATGGGTCATATCGAGCTCGCAGCTCCCGTTTCCCATATTTGGCACTTCAAGGGCATCCCCTGCCGAATGAAGATGCTGCTCGACATGAGCCCCCGCAATCTCGAGAAGGTGCTGTACTTCGTTTCGTTCGTTGTTACCGATCCTGGCAACACCCCGCTTGAATACAAGCAGCTTCTTACCGACGTTGAATACAGAAACGCTCAGCGCGAATACGGCTCAAAGAGCTTTAAGGCCGGCATGGGCGCAGAGGCGATCAAGGAGCTTCTTTCGCAGATCGACCTTGCAAAAACCGCGAAGGAGCTGCGCGAGGAGATAGATGCCTCGAGCGGTCAGAAGCGTTCCAACGCGATCAAGCGCCTTGAAGTAATCGAATCCTTCATCAAGAGCGGCAACAAGCCCGAATGGATCATCCTCGACGTGCTTCCGGTCATTCCGCCGGATATCCGCCCGATGGTTCAGCTCGACGGCGGCAGGTTCGCAACCAGCGACCTCAACGACCTCTATCGCCGCGTTATCAACCGCAACAACCGCCTCAAGAGGCTGCTTGAGCTCAACGCGCCCGATATCATCGTTCGCAACGAGAAGCGCATGCTTCAGGAAGCCGTTGACGCTCTTATCGACAACGGCAGGCGCGGCAGAGCGGTCACCGGCCCCGGCAACCGCCCGCTCAAATCCCTTTCCGACATGCTCCGCGGTAAGCAGGGCCGCTTCCGTCAGAACCTTCTCGGCAAGCGCGTTGACTACTCCGGCCGTTCGGTTATCGTAGTAGGTCCCGAGCTGAAGATGTATCAGTGCGGTCTGCCCAAGGAGATGGCGCTCGAGCTGTTCAAGCCCTTCGTGATGAAGGAGCTGAACCGCCGCGAGATCGCCCAGAATATCAAATCCGCAAAGCGCATGGTAGAGCGCGTTGACACAAGGGTTTGGGACGTTCTTGAGGACGTTATCCGCGATCATCCGGTGCTCCTCAACCGCGCTCCCACGCTCCACCGCCTCGGCATCCAGGCGTTTGAGCCCGTGCTCGTTGAGGGCAGGGCGATCAAGCTTCATCCGCTCGTCTGCACCGCATACAATGCGGACTTCGACGGCGACCAGATGGCTGTGCACGTTCCGCTTTCGGTGGAGGCGCAGGCCGAAGCTCGTTTCCTGATGCTTGCTGCAAACAATATCCTCAAGCCGCAGGACGGCAGGCCGGTCATCAGCCCCTCGCAGGATATGGTTATGGGCTGCTACTACCTCACCATGCGCAGCGATGAGCTGTACGATGCCGAGGTTCGCACCACCATCCGCGCGATCATCAAGAACAACGACTTCGTGGATTCCTTCGTTTCCGACGAGCTGATCCACCGCATCTATGCACTCAGGGACGAGGTTGCGATCGAAAGCTTCGTTTCAAGAGCGAAGGCGGAGGTCAGCAGCTTCGATGAGGATGCCCTCAGGCGTTATCTCGACGATTCCCGACTCGTTCGCATCTTCAACGGCGAGGGCAAGGCGTTCTCGAGCGAGGATGAGGCTATGATGGCGTATCAGACGGGTCAGCTTTCGCTCCATGCGCTCTGCAAGATCCGCCTTGAGCGCAGGTTCGAGGATAAGATCGGCCGCAAGATAGTCGAAACTTCCATCGGCAGGCTCATCTTCAACCACGGCATCCCGCAGGATCTCGGCTACGTCAAGCGCGAATCGCTCGACGATATGTTCAAGCTCGAGGTCGATAAGCTCGTTGTTAAAAACGACCTTGCGAATATCATAGATCATTGCTACAGAAAGCACGGCCCCACCACCACCAGCGAGGTGGCGGACAGCATCAAGGCCATGGGTTACAAGTATTCCACCCGCGGCGGCGTAACGGTCGGCTTCCAGGATATCACCGTTCCCGAGGAGAAGCGCAATTACCTCTCCGCGGCGGACGAGAAATGCGGCGAGATCGACAATCTCTACCGCATGGGTCTGCTCTCCCGCGAGGGCAGAAGAAAGAGCGTTATCGGCGTTTGGAAGGAGACCGAGGCTGCGGTCACGAGCGCGCTCATGAAGCGCCTCAGCCCGATCAACCCGATCTTCATGATGGCGACCTCCGGTGCGCGCGGTTCCACCAACCAGATCCGTCAGCTCGCCGGTATGCGCGGCCTTATGGCCGACCCCAGCGGTCAGATCATCGAGGTTCCGATCCGCGCAAACTTCCGCGAGGGTCTCTCGGTTCTCGAGTTTTTCATCAGCTCCCACGGCGCGCGCAAGGGTCTTGCCGATACCGCGCTTCGTACTGCGGACTCCGGCTACCTCACCAGAAGGCTTGTTGATGTTTCGCACAACGTCATCATCCGCGAAGAGGACTGCTTCGCCGAGCGCGGCATGGCCATCGACGGCATGATGATCGAGCCCATTGTGGACGGCGACCGCGTGCTCGAGCCCCTTGCGGATCGTATCCTTGGCAGATACACCGTGGAGGAGGTTTACGATCCCGCCACCGGCGATCTTATCATCGGAGCAAATCAGATGATAACCTATGAGATCTGCGACCGCATCGTTGCTTCCGGCATAACGGGCGTTCGCTGCAGAACGGTCTTCACATGCCGCAGCGAGCACGGCGTTTGCGCGAAGTGCTACGGCAGAAACTGCGCCACGGGTCAGGAAGTCACCATCGGCGAGGCGGTCGGCATCATCGCGGCTCAGGCTATCGGCGAGCCCGGTACCCAGCTCACCATGCGTACCTTCCATACCGGCGGCGTTGCATCCGCAGAGGACATCACCCAGGGTCTTCCCCGAGTTGAGGAAATCTTCGAGGCCAGAAAGCCCAAGGGTCTTGCGGTCATCACCGAGATCGCGGGCGAGGTCACCATCGAGACCGACGGCAAGAAGACCGAGGCCACCGTTTCCAACTCCGAGGGCGATTCCGAGAAGTATCTGCTTCCGTTCGGCTCCAAGATCAGGGTCAGGAGCGGCGACCACGTCGAGCCCGGCGACACGCTCACCGAGGGCTCCGTCAACCCGCACGACATTCTCAAGATCAAGGGCATCAAGGGCGTTCAGGAGTACATGCTCCGCGAAGTCCAGGCCGTTTACCGCAGTCAGGGCGTTGCGATTTCCGATAAGCATATCGAGGTCATCATCCGCCAGATGCTCCGCAAGATCCGCGTTGAGTCCTCCGGCGATTCGGATATGCTCCCCGGCGAGCTTGTGGATATCTTCAAGTTCGATCAGGCAAACGAGGAGATCATCATGCGCGGCGGCGAACCCGCAAGCGCGAAGCGCATCCTGCTCGGCATAACCAAGGCATCCCTTGCCACCGATTCCTTCCTCTCCGCCGCGAGCTTCCAGGAGACCACCAGGGTGCTCACCGAGGCTGCCATCAAGGGCAAGATCGATCCCTTGGTCGGTCTCAAGGAGAACGTCATCATCGGTAAGCTCATTCCCGCCGGTATCGGCATGAAGCGCTATCGCAATATCGAGGTCGAGGCCGCGAAAGAGGCCGCCGCTGAGGAATAAGGTCAATTAACATATATAAATTGCAGGGCTTGCCATGACTTTTTGATGGCAAGCCCATTTGTACAATGAATAGGGAAGAAACAAGGCTACAGAAGATAGTTAATATTCTTATTAAAATACTTGATAAAATAATGAATTAGATGTATAATATAATAGAGGTATTTCGTGCATTGAAAGGAGAATTTGAATGCGTACAAATTGGACTTTACATGTTGAAAAGTTTGCAAAAATCAATGTGGCAGAGGTGCGCACCACGCCCCTAATGTGCTTTGTTGGAGATAATAATAGCGGCAAGAGCTATTTGCTAAGCCTTTTATGGGGGATTCTTACGCTTGGCAAAGAATACTTCCCAAAGTCGCCCTCTGAAGCTAAATCATATAAGCATTGCGAAAATTGGTTAAAAACCTGTTTGGGAAAGGAAACTGAGATTTCGGAAGACGTAATTGCCCTATATGTGCAATGGTATAATGATTTGCTTGCAAAGAATAAAGGAAATATCCTTAAAAGAATATTCAACCATGATGTTGATGCGGCAATAATAGAGATTAAAAATTACAAGAGGAATAACAAACTTATACTGCGGTGGAACGAAGAAGGACAGAGGTTCTCATCAGGTTCAAACACGGCAGAAAGCTATGTTAAGTTTCCTGAACAACAAGAGTACTCAAGAGAGCAACTGCTCCGAATGAATGCATACCTTTGCTGGTACATTCTTATGGAGGGGATAGCCGCCCCGCTCTATACAAATATAATAAAAGGTCGTCGAATGGGCGAGCCTATATACCTGCCAGCCTCAAGAACAGGGTTTATGCTGACATACCCTCAGCTGGTTGAAGCATCGATACGGGCAACATTTGCTTCTGAAATAGCTGAAAATACCACGTCGCTTACTTTGCCGTACGTTGACTTCCTTCAACTTATAACAAAGTTTGAGATAAAGTCGAAAACAAAGAAGACCGATGTAAAGTCTTGGGCAGCGGAGTACATTGAGAATAACATGATTAAAGGCTCGGTTTCCGTTAAAAAAGACACGATACCGATAATTCGTTATAAACCGAAAGGGACGGAAAAGGAGTTACCTTTGTTCGTATCATCGAGTATTGTTACCGAGATTTCACCGCTTCTCTTGCTCTTTAAATCAGACATTGATTTTAAGAGCCTTATAATCGAAGAACCTGAAGCTCACCTCCATCCGGAGCTGCAGGTAAAAATGTCAAGGTTGATTGTAAACCTGATAAATCGTGGAATTCCGGTATGGATCACAACGCATAGCGATACGATTCTTCAGCATATCAATAATATGATAATGCTCAATAATAACCCGGAAAACAAAGCTCTGATAGAGAAGTATAATTATAAAAAAGATGATATGCTGGATACGAGCAATGTATCCATGTATCAATTCTGTCAACGTTCAGACGGGAAAACCGATTTAAAGAGTCTGGAAACAACAGAATATGGGTTTGTGGTGCCGACATTCAACGATGCTCTTGAGAAAATCACAGAGCAGGTGTACGATTTTCAGGGGGAATAGCCTATGTTGGATGCAAGAGCGAGGTATATTTATATTAGGGACGAACTTATGGCAGAGAATTATTTTGAGATAGAAAGCAATCAATATGTTCTTGAGGAGACCAAGGAGTCGGGAAAAACAAAGCTTGATGTAATTGTCAATAAAGAGAATATTTGTATCGCTAATTTTGATGAAAAGAAAAGATGCGGTTTTTTTAAAGATGGCAGTACGTCAGGGATGAAGAAGTGTTCGGATCATATTGTATTTATCAGGAACGGTGATAGCTGGAAGATATGCATAATCGAAATGAAAACAACAGTTAATGGCGATACATGGAGAGCTGTTAAACAGAAAGTCCGGGCTTCATTCTTGAACTGTTTGGCGATTGCCGCTGTGTTGGGGCTCCCGATAGTTGAAACAGAAACAGAGGTGTACACTACATACGAGCATGAGAAGTTTGGGGTAAATAAACCCAAGCTTGGGGAACGCTATACAGATTTAAAAAAGGATGAATGGGACAAGCATAGGATACCAGTTCATATTGCGGGCGATTATAACAATGACTATGATGCTGGAAGAATCTATTTTAAGCATACTGCATACAAACTTGAAAGAGATTTGGATACCAATCAATTAGAAGGCGTGCTGGTGTTAAGCTAAAAGCAAGAAATGAAAAAGCTGCATAACTAAGATTTCTCCACAGGTGTTTACAGATATAGGCGCTTGATGCGCCTTCTCTGATTTTACTTGACCTTTCCAAAAAAACAATGTAAAATGTTATCGTGCCGAAAGGCGCAATCGATATTCGGAGGGAATGCCTCAATATGGAAAAGGAACTGAACAACAAGGATTGCAGGCTGTACGGCTCGCCGTACTGCGCTGTGTTGAATCAAAAAAGCTGTAAGGACTGCCGCATCTCCAAGCTCGGAGCGGCGGATCAGCTCAAGGCGGCAGAAGATATCCTCTATATCGCCGAGGCGCTGCCGGAGGACGGACTGGAGGGCATTATGAATTCAACGGGCTGTGCGCTATGTCGCACCAAGGGCAGGGAAGGCGAGGAAGCGAACGCGGCAGTGCAGTACGCCCAGATGGATATGGGGCATCTGCATCCCACGGCGAAGGTGGGCGAAAAGCTTTCGGGCAGCTACGATCGCGGAACGGCGATGACCGTGCCCGTTCAGCTTCCCGTTTGCGAGAGCTGCCGCAAAAAGATCGGCAAGAAATCCTATCTGCCGCTTGCGCTCGGCTGCATCATCGCCGCTGCGGGTCTTGCGCTCGTTTCGCTTGAGCCCGTGCGCAGCGCACTCACAAAATACGGCAGGATCATTCCGTTCCTCGTGTTCCTGATCTTCGTTTTTGTGGGCATAATCGTTGAAAGCCTCGTCAAACGCTCCATTGGAAAAAAGAACGAGCGCACCGTCAACTCCCGCGCCAAGCGCATATCCGCCATCGCTCCGCTTCTTGAGCGCGGCTGGTTCGCGATCGGCGAGCTGAACGACGGCATGCCCTTTATTTTCACCAAAAAGAAGCTCGACAGCGGTATTCTGACAGGCGAAAACCAGAGGGAGCTGCTCAATGAGATCCGCTCCGCCGGAAAAGCGGGGATAGATGAGCTTTCCCGAAGGTGAAAGGCAGGGGCTTGAGCTTTGATCGGCTTGAATGATCGGCTTGAATGATCGGCTTTGCCCAATGCCGCGTGCATCATAGAGGAAACATATTACATAAGCGTAAATTACATAAGCGTGAATCGGCTCCTGTTCGTTTGCAGGAGCCCTTCCTTTTGCATTTTGCCAAGCTCTGCGCTAAGGGAGCTTCTTTCCACGGAAAGATAATCGGCAAGCTGCTGGCGGTCGAAGGGGATGGTGAAGCTCGGGCTGCCCGCTTTCTTTGCCATCAACGATAGATAGTCCATAAGCTTCGCCCGCGTTGTGCGCTTTGAAATATGAGCGAGCTTGGTCACAAGGCGGACGTTGTTTTTGGAGAGCGCGAAGAAAAGATTTCTGATCACCTGTGTGTGGAAACGACAGGCCGAGGAACAGGTCGTCAGCACGCGGTCCGCATCGAACGAGATAACGATCGAGGGTTCAACGGCAACGACGTCGTTCATTATCGCCTCTCCGGAAAGGTAGGCCTGACCGAAAACTTCGCCCGTCGATATGGAGGTAAAAATGTTACGGTTGCCCCAAAAATCCTCGCTCTGCACGTGGAGCCGCCCTTCGGCAAGCACGAAGATGCGATCGATGCGCTCGCCTTGACGGATCAGGTATTCACCCTCGCTGAAATGGCTCTTGTTCGCATTCAAACAGCCGAGCATCGCCTCGATTGCGCTTTCGTCGATGCCTTCAAACAGATTTGTTTCTTTCAATAACTTTAAATATTTTTTCATAAAAGCCTCGTTTTGTTGGAAAAACAACATACTTACATGGCAAATGATACTATAATACGCTCAGAAAGTCAACCGGAGGCCATTATGAAACCGAAGATAAGAATAACCCTTGTGGAAAGATTGGGCGATCATCCCTGCCATCGCGGCCACGCCGTGGGCGACAGCTTTGATTTCGACACGGAGCGCGGAAAGCTCTGCCCCATGGCTGCGCACGTCGCATTTCCGTACGTGGACATACTCCGCTACGGCGGCGAGCCTCCGAAGGCAAGGTGCGGCGAGGTGCGCTTCTGCTGCCCCGACAGCGACGTTATAAACGTTTTCAAAATAGAAAAAACATAAAGGAGAGAAAGAAAATGGATTGCAAGATGTTTTGTTATCAGTGTGAGCAGACGGCGGCGGGCCGCGGCTGCATGGGCGCGGCAGGCGTTTGCGGCAAGAAGGCGGAGACCGCGAAGCTTCAGGACAAGCTGACCGGTGAGCTTATCGGCCTTGCGAATGCGGCGTATGAAAACCCGAACGTGAACGAGGCGACCGATGCGCTCATCATGGAGGGGCTTTTCACAACCATAACCAACGTTAATTTCAACGATGAGACCATCGGCGCTCTCATTGAAAGAGTGCTGAAGGAGAAGGCTCGCCTCGTTCCCAACTGCGCCGACTGCGGCTCGCACTGCGGCAGAACGGACGGCTTCGATATGCGGAAGCTTTGGACGGACGATGAGGACGTTCGCTCGCTTAAATCGCTCATCCTGTTCGGCATTCGCGGCATGGCGGCCTATGCGTATCACGCTGCGGTGCTCGGCAGGCATGATGCGGAGGTCAACCGCTTCTTTTACAAAGCGCTCGCCGTCATCGGCACAGACGGCATCTCTGCGGAAAAGCTTCTGTCGGTCGTGCTCGAGGTGGGCGAAGTGAACCTCAAGTGCATGGCTCTGCTTGATAAAGCGAATACGGACACCTTCGGCGACCCCGAACCCACCGAGGTGAGCCTGACCGTTGAACAAGGTCCCTTCATCGTGATCACGGGCCACGATCTTTACGACCTCAAAATGCTCCTCGAGCAAACCGAGGGCAGGGGCATAAATATCTATACCCACGGCGAAATGCTGCCCGCGCACGGCTATCCCGAGCTCAAAAAGTATAAGCATCTCAAGGGCAATTTCGGCACTGCCTGGCAGAACCAGCAGAAGGAGTTCGATTCCATCCCCGCGCCCGTGCTCTTCACCACAAACTGCCTCATGCCTCCGAAGGAGAGCTATTTCGACCGCGTTTTCACCACAGAGGTCGTATCCTATCCGGGGCTCGTTCATATCGGCGAGGATAAGGATTTCACCCCGGTCATAGAGAAGGCGCTTGAGCTTGGCGGCTATGCGGAGGATAAGCATTTCACCGGCATAAACGGCGGAATAAAGGTCATGACGGGCTTCGCGCACGGCGCTGTGCTCGGCGCTGCGGACAAGGTGGTAGAAGCGGTCAAAAACGGGGAGATCAGGCATTTCTTCCTCGTCGGCGGCTGCGACGGGGCAAGACCGGGTCGCAATTACTACACCGATTTCGTTAAAAACACTCCGAAGGACAGCGTGGTGCTGATGCTCGCCTGCGGCAAGTATCGTTTCAACGACCTCGACCTCGGCACCGTCGCGGGACTGCCCCGCATAATGGATATGGGCCAGTGCAACGATGCTTACAGCGCGATCCGCGTTGCGGCCGCCCTGGCGGAAGCGTTTAACTGCGGCGTGAACGAGCTGCCCCTTTCGATCGTGCTCTCATGGTATGAGCAGAAGGCGGTCTGCGTGCTTCTGACGCTCCTGCACCTCGGCATCACGAATATCCGCCTCGGACCCACGCTTCCCGCATTCGTATCCCCGAATGTTCTGGAGATTCTCGTTAAAACCTTTAATATCGCTCCCACGGGCATTCCCGAGGACGATATCAAAGCGCTGATGAAATAAGCCCGGAGGAAACGAATATGGTCAGGAAGATAATCAAGATCGACGAAGAAAAATGCAACGGCTGCGGCCTTTGCGCGACCGCCTGCCACGAAGGGGCGATCGAGATGGTGAACGGCAAGGCGAAGCTCGTGCGCGAGAGCTTCTGCGACGGTCTTGGCGACTGCCTGCCGAACTGTCCCACGGGCGCGATCGCGTTCGAGGAGCGCGAGGCTCCCGAATACGACGAAAAGGCGGTGCTGAAAGCCAGGCAGGAGAAGCTTTCCCATGTGCACGCGCAGGGAGGCTGCCCCGGCTCGCGCGCAAGGGCGCTCGAAGCAAAGCCTGCGGAGGAAGCCCCGGCAGCGGGCGGAGGCGTTTCGCGGCTTGCGCAGTGGCCCTGCCAGATCAAGCTCGTTCCCGCGAATGCGGCGTTCTTTGACGGCGCGAAGCTGCTTATCGCCGCCGACTGCACGGCTTACGCCTATGCACGCATGCACGAGGAGTTCATGCGCGGCAGAGTTACGCTGATCGGCTGTCCTAAGCTCGACGCCGTGGACTATTCCGAGAAGCTGACCGCCATCATCCGAGAGAACGATATAAAGAGCGTTACGATAGTGCGCATGGAGGTTCCCTGCTGCGGCGGCCTCAGGATGGCGGCTGAAACCGCTCTGAAGGCAAGCGGAAAATTCATACCATGGCAGGTCGTTACGATCTCCACGGACGGCAGGATACTCGAGCGATAGGCTCCGCGATAAACCGAGCAAATATTTTTGGTTTTTTCCTTAAAAACACTTGACTAAACTTGAATATCATGGTATTATACGCATAGTGTGCTTTAAAATGACACACTATGTGTTTTTATGTGGAAAACACTCCTTCATATAGGGTTGCAAGGAGTTTTCTTTATATAAAAATAACAATATTTTTAAGGAGAAACTTTCATGCCCACCATTAATCAGCTGGTCAGAAAGAGCAGGGAAAAGGTTGAGTATAAGTCCAATTCCCCTATTCTGAAGCAGTGCCCCCAGCGCCGCGGCGTCTGCACCGCAGTCCGTACGCTGACCCCCAAGAAGCCGAATTCCGCGCTTCGTAAGATCGCCCGTATCCGTCTGACCGACGGTCTCGAGGGTACGGCCTACATCCCCGGCATCGGCCACAACCTTCAGGAGCACTCCGTCGTCCTCATCAGGGGCGGCAGGGTCAAGGACCTCCCCGGTGTGCGCTACCACATCATCCGCGGTGCACTCGATACCGCAGGCGTTGCAAAGCGTATGCAGGCTCGCAGCCGTTACGGCGCGAAGCGTCCCAAGAAGTAAGGAGGTAACCATATGCCCAGAAGAGGTTTCGTTCCCAAGAGGGAAGTGCTTGATGATCCTATCTACGGCGGCAAGCTCGTAACCAAGCTCATCAACCAGGTAATGCTCGACGGCAAGCGCGGCACCGCTCAGAAGGCGTGCTACGGTGCTTTCGATATCATCAAGGAAAAGACCGGTCGTGAACCCCTCGAGGTGTTCCAGGAGGCCATGAACAACATCATGCCCGTTCTCGAGGTCAAGGCTCGCCGAGTCGGCGGTTCCACCTATCAGGTGCCGATCGAGATCCGTGCAGAGCGCCGTCAGACCCTCGGTCTTCGCTGGCTCGTGCTCTATGCCCGCAACAGGAATGAGCGCACCATGCAGGAGAGGCTCGCAGGCGAGATCCTCGATGCATGCAACCAGCAGGGCTCCGCTTTCAAGAAGAAAGAGGACGTTCACAAGATGGCAGAGGCCAACAAGGCGTTTGCACACTTCAGGTTTTAATCGAGGGCCGAGCCAAGACCGCGATCAAAACCTTCGGCGGCGGTTTTATTTGCCGTTTGCCGCATAAAATAATAAATACAGCGGAAAGGAGGAGAAGCTATGCCGAGAACCACATCGCTTGAGAAGACCCGAAACATCGGGATAATGGCTCATATCGACGCGGGCAAGACCACGACCACCGAGAGGATACTGTTCTACACGGGCAAGATCCACCGTATGGGCGAGGTTCACGAGGGCGCTGCCGCCATGGACTACATGGAGCAGGAGCGCGAGCGCGGCATAACCATCACCTCCGCCGCAACCACCGCCTATTGGCGCGAGCACCGCATAAACATCATCGACACGCCGGGTCACGTTGATTTCACCGTTGAGGTGGAGCGCAGCCTTCGCGTTCTCGACGGCGCGGTTGCGGTATTCTGCGCGAAGGGCGGAGTTGAATCGCAGAGCGAGACCGTTTGGCATCAGGCCGAGAGATACGGCGTTCCGAGGATGGCCTACGTAAATAAGATGGACATCGTCGGCGCAGACTATCTCAACGTTATCGATATGATGCGCGAGCGGCTCGGCGCAAACCCCGTTGCCATCCAGCTCCCCATAGGAGCGGAAGGCGATTTTCGCGGCATAGTTGATCTTGTGCGCATGTGTGCCGAGGTCTACTACGACGAGGAGGGCACCGATATTCGCGTAGAGAGCATTCCCGAGAATCTGCTCGACGATGCGCAGGAGTATCGCAATATGCTCATCGAGGCCGTTTCGGATGAGAGCGATGAGCTGATGGAGCTGTATCTCGGCGGGGAGGACATCCCCGAGGAGCTGCTCAAAAGCTGCATCAGAAGCGCAACGCTAAACAATCGCGCCGTTCCCGTTTGCTGCGGTTCATCCTATCGCAATAAGGGCGTTCAGCCCCTTCTCGATGCGATAGTGGACTATCTGCCGAGCCCCTTGGACATTCCGCCGATCGAGGCGATAGGCAAGGGCGGCAGCAAGACCGTTGAAGTTAAGGCGGATGATTCCGCTCCATTCGCGGCGCTTTGCTTCAAGATAGTCGCCGATCCGTTCGTGGGTCGTCTCGCATTCTGCCGCGTATACAGCGGCACCCTCAAGGTCGGCACCGCCGTGTTCAACAGCAGCAAGGGCAAGCGCGAGCGCGTTGCCAAGCTCCTTTTGATGCACGCAAACAGCCGCACCGAGGTGGAGGAGGTCTACGCGGGCGATATCGTTGCAATGGTCGGTCTCAAGGAAACGATCACCGGCGAAACGCTCTGCAGCGAGGGTCGCCAGCTCCTGATGGAATCCATGGATTTCCCGGATCCCGTCATCCGCATCGCCATTGAGTCCAAGACCAAGGCGGGGCAGGAGAAGCTGGAGGAATCCCTTAAAAAGCTCGGCGAGGAGGATCCCACCTTCCGCACCTATTCCGATGCGGAAACGGGTCAAACCATCATCGCCGGCATGGGCGAGCTGCACCTTGATATCATAGTAGACAGGCTAATTCGCGAATTCAAATGCGAATGCCGTGTCGGCAAGCCCTCGGTGGCGTACCGCGAAAGCATCAAATCCCCCGCAAGGGGCGAGGGCGTTTGCGAGCGCGTTGCCGCAGGCAAGAACATCTACGGCCGCTGCGTGGTCGAGTTCGCGCCCGGCGAAGCCGGAAGCGGCATCAGGTTCGAGAACCGCGTTTCCACCGCCAAGCTCCCTGCGGAGTTTGCAAAGGCCGTGGAAGAGGGCGTTATGGACGCTTCAAGAAGCGGCAATCTCGGCGGCTACGAGTGCGTCGATTTCTCGGCTGCGCTCGTTGATGCGGACGTAAACGAGCTTGAATCCGTTGAGCTCGCCTATAAGATCGCGGGCAGCTTCGCATTCCGCGAGGCGTTCACGAGGGAGAATTCGCTCCTTCTCGAGCCCTTCATGAAATGCGATATCGTGGTGCCGGACGAGTTCCTTGGCGACATTATGGGCAGCATCACCGCCCGTCACGGTCAGGTGCTCGGAAGCGAACCGAGAAGCGGCGGAAGGACCTGCATTGAGTCCATGTGCCCGCTTCGCGAGATGTTCGGCTACGCCACAGACCTGCGCTCAAAGACTCAGGGCAGGGGAAGCTTCTCGATGCAGTTCGACCACTACCAGGAGGTTCCGGCGAACCTTGTGGACAAGATTCTCGGAATTATATATTGATAAACGCCGTTTTTCTGCTGATTTTAAGGAAAAAAACGGCTCAAAACCCCATTTCGGGATTGAAAAAATATTTCGTTTGGGGTATAATACCAAAGTCTGAATAAAAACTTATTATCCATTAGGAGGATTTCACAATGGCAAAGCAGAAGTTCGAAAGAACTAAACCCCATGTAAACATCGGCACCATTGGTCACGTTGACCATGGTAAGACCACTCTGACCGCTGCCATCACCATGGCTCTTTCCCAGTCCGGTCAGGCTGCCGCTATGCGCTACGACGAGATCGACAAGGCGCCCGAAGAGAAGGCTCGTGGTATAACCATCAACACCGCACACGTTGAGTACGAGACCGCTACCCGCCACTATGCTCATGTTGACTGCCCCGGCCACGCCGACTACGTTAAGAACATGATCACCGGTGCTGCTCAGATGGACGGCGCTATCCTCGTTGTTTCCGCGGCTGACGGCCCCATGCCCCAGACCCGTGAGCACATCCTTCTCGCCCGTCAGGTCGGCGTTCCCTACATCGTTGTTTTCATGAACAAGGTTGACCAGGTTGACGACGAGGAGCTCCTTGAGCTCGTTGAAATGGAAATCCGTGAGCTGCTCTCCAGCTACGACTTCCCCGGCGATGATATCCCGATCGTTAAGGGTTCCGCTCTCCGCGCTCTCGAGGCGCTCACCGATGGCAAGGTTGCTAAGGACACCCCCGAGTGCCAGTGCATCTTCGAGCTCATGGATGCTGTTGACAGCTACATCCCCGAGCCCGAGCGCGCTTCCGACAAGCCCTTCCTTATGCCTGTTGAAGACGTATTCACCATCACCGGTCGTGGTACCGTTGCTACCGGCCGTGTTGAGCGCGGTATCGTAAAGGTTGGCGATCCCGTTCAGATCGTTGGTCTCCGCGAAACCACTCAGACCGTTGTTACCGGCGTTGAAATGTTCCGCAAGCTGCTCGATCAGGCTATCGCGGGCGACAACATCGGTGCTCTGCTCCGCGGTGTTCAGAGGAGCGACGTTGAGCGCGGCCAGGTTCTTGCTAAGCCCGGCTCCATCAATCCCCACACCCACTTCAATTCCGAGGTTTACGTTCTGACCAAGGAAGAGGGCGGCCGTCATACCCCCTTCTTCTCCGGCTATCGTCCCCAGTTCTACTTCAGGACCACCGACGTTACCGGTGTCATCAAGCTCCCCGAGGGTGTTGAAATGGTTATGCCCGGCGACAACATCCGCATGGAGATCGAGCTCATCACCCCCATCGCTATGGACGAGGGTCTCCGCTTCGCTATCCGCGAGGGCGGCCGCACCGTTGCTTCCGGCGTTGTTACCGGCGTTATCGACTAATCATTGATTAATTGAATAAAACTAATAGAAGGAGCCTTCCCGAACGGGGCGGCTCCTTGTTATTCGGCGAACCGTTTATAAACGCGCTTCAATAAAAAATATTAAATCGGGCGTGTGAAAAGACTTGGCACGCAGAACAATGAATGATACACTAACAAATATAATATAATAACGAAAGCTTAGACATTTGAAAAATGGATATCAGTTTTAAACAATTTGGAGGCTAATTCTATGAAAATGTTTTTCAAAAGAGCAACCGCCCTCACATTTGCACTTGCTGTAATTGCAAGCGTGTACGCATGCAATCATAACATAAAGCAGGCTGCGGATGATAACGAACCGTATCAGGTTTCGGAGCAGGAAAAATCATCGGTTTTTGATATACTGTCAGATTTTGGCGGAGAACATTCAACCGGTATGTATTCCGATTTCAGCGGA
This sequence comes from uncultured Eubacteriales bacterium, assembly GCA_902794055.1. Taxonomy (GTDB): domain Bacteria; phylum Bacillota; class Clostridia; order Christensenellales; family CAG-138; genus PeH17. The sequence continues at coordinate 27,961 of CADBGC010000010.1, forward strand.
AGCTTCTCGCAGATGGAGAAGGATTATGCGGTTCAGATCGTCCGAGGCGTTGTAAAATCAGCGGGGCCGGCAAGTCCGGAAGCGGTCGCGCAGAAGGCTGTGGTCGAGGTCAGCTGCGTTTATAAGGGCAGGGAGCTTAAAACCATACACGTTTTCCAATTATACGATAATCCCGTGAGTGAGGGTGAGGAATATCTGCTTTTCCTCGGATTGCAGCATCCAGATGATCCTGATTCCCTATACTTTTATCCTGTTGGAGGCGATCAAGGCGCTCTGAAAATCGACAGGCAGAGCAGGAGGATAGTTGTAAACAGTCCTTTCATCGCAGATAATGATCTTAAACAATGGCTGATCGAGAACCATTTGGATAAAAATGATGATTCTGCGCAGATAGCGGACTATAAGATAGTGCTGCATAGCGATTTGAATAACGATTAAAACGGAGATTGTATGTAGAATTATAAAAGGAGCCTTACCGAATGGGGAGGCTCCTTTTGGTGCGCTGATGAATATTGAATAATGAATAGTGAATAGTTGAGGTCGAAACTCCTGCGGAGTTTCTTTTGTTTTGGATGCTTTTTTGCATATAACAAGCCACTTTATTTGCAATTTTCCGTATTCTGTGGTATTATCATATTTGCCACACAAGTTTATATCGCAGTTTTTGAGAGATGTTTTTGCTTCGGCAAAAACGCATCTCTAATTTGACTATCTCTCGAGGATTGCAAACTTGTGTGGCGCAAGCGAGGTGCGTTTTTCGGTGCGTGACCTCGGTTGCGCACCTTTTTATTTTTGTTGAGGAAAAAATGTCCGATCATACAAAAGAATCCGCAAGGGACCATCTCGCATTCAAGGCGCTTTTGGCGCTTGCGAAAAGCAAGATGCCGTTCAGCGTTGTAAATGAAAACAGGTATTCACCGATCAGGAACAAGCCCATTATCTTTGCCGCAAATCATACAAACTGCTTTGATTTCCCGAGCTTGAGCAAAGCTTGCGGTCGAAGGCTGGTGCCGCTTTGGGGGAAGCAAAGGCTTGAATTTGCGGACAGGGTTTTCTTGCGACTAAACGGCGTTGTCTATGTGGACAGGCTTGATAAGAAAAACACGGCAAAGGTCAAAAAAAGGCTCGTGCGCCGCCTCAAGCGCAGAACTCCGCTTCTTTGGTTTCCGGAGGGAACGTGGAATCTGACGGATAATCTGCTTATGCTGCCTATGAAATGGGGCATAATCGAGGTTGCC
>CADBGC010000011.1 GCA_902794055.1 uncultured Eubacteriales bacterium
TTCGCTGCTCACTATCGGAGTCCATATCCGAAGGCAGCGGGGCAAGCCGCAGCACGCTTTTCATAAGCTCTCCAAAGGCGTTAGCCGCAAGATCGAGCGACGGTTCTCGCTCTGATTCGATCGCGTTCAGCGCCGCTATGCTGTCGCTTACAGCAGCATGCAGCTCGGGGGCAAATTCCCTTGCCTTTTTAAAAGCGCTTGCAAGAGGGAGCTTCGCCGCGCTGCGAAGCTTTTTGCCGTCCCGCGCATCGTCCTTGATCTTAAACTCGGCAAGTATTACGCAAACGTCGGCGGCGTAGTCGAGCGCGGTGCTTTCCGAATCGATCATAAGCTTCTTTTTGCCCAAGGGTCGAATGGGGCAGGTATGCTTAGCGCATGGGGATAATTTGCCCGAAACATCGGATAGGAGCATCGCAAGAAAAGCGGAATCATAGCTCAGCACCAGGCGGGATAAAAGCGAATACCGCTTGCCAATGCTTCTGCAAAGTCCGCAGTACCATGCATCGTATCTTTGCTTTTCCCGAACCTTCAATTCGGGGATATTCGGTCGAACGTACCCGTACATGATCCTCTCCGTTATATGGGCAAAAGGCATTGCCGTGCCCAACATTTCCCAATTATATTTTACTATAATTTCATAAGCTTTTCAACCCCAAGCGGTGTTTTTTTTCATATTTCATTGACATACAGCCTCGAATAGCTTATACTTCAAATGTTGTGAGAACGGATGCAAACAGATCTGTTGATAAATTCGAAACCGCAAGAGGGGGCAAAGGAGCGTTATATGATTCGAGAAAAGAGCTGCGGCGCAGTTGTATATACAGAGATAAACGGTGAAACGCATTATCTGATCGTCAGGATGCGCAAGGGTCACTTCGGTATGGCCAAGGGTCATGTCGAGGAGGGCGAGACCGAGGCTCAGACCGCCGAGCGCGAAATTAAGGAAGAAACGGGGCTTTCCGTCAAGGTTGACACCAATTTCAGGCGCAGCATCATGTATCGCCCCTATGCGGGCTGCCTTAAGGACGTTATTTTCTTCGTTGCCCATTCATCCAGCACCGACACGGTGCCGCAGCAGGAGGAGATTAGCTCCATCCGTTGGGCAACCTATGACGATGCGCTGAATATCCTGACATACGAAAACGATAAGGATGTTTTAAAGCATGCTCGCGAATACCTTATTAGAACAGGAGCTATTAAAAAATGACTGAAACCATGAATAAGCCCGTAACGCGCGCAATAATGCTGCAAACGCTCTGCGCTCCGTGCTTTAATTACTGCCGCTACTGCCTGCTCTCATGGAACGGTCAAGTGCTGGGCGCGGATTGGAAGCGCAGCGCAGCTTTTGCAAAGCGCTTTTACAATTGGGTGCGCCAATCCCGACCCGAGCTCAAATTTGATTTTTCCTTCGGCAGTTCCATGGAGCACCCAAAGCTGATCGAAGCGATCGATTTTATGAACTCAATAGATTCGGTGATGGGAAAGTTTCTCCGGCTCGACGGTATGAAAATGCGAACGGACGATGAATTGGAAGCGCTCTATTCGTCGCTTGCAGCACATGGCGTGCAGAGCGTGGATTTCACTTTCTACGGCACAGAGGTTTACCACGACCGCTTCGCCGCGCGCAAGGGCGATTATGACCTTATGATAAGGAGCATCCGCTTTGCTCTCGCCGCAGGAATAGCCGTTATAGCCGATATTCCGTTGACGGGAGATAACATCGGCATGGTGGATTCTCTTGTTGACGATCTGCGTAAAAACGGCTGCACCGATATCCGTTTCCGCATCCCGCACGGAGAGGGCAGGGGAGACCTGATCGAGCCGATAAGGCTGAAAAAGCGTGAATTCGACTCGCTTTCGGACGAACTGAAGACTCGTTTGAACCGCAGCGCTTTCAGAACCGAAGGCGAATGGTATGCACTTGCGGAAAGCGGCGAGCTGAAAACGGAGGTAAACCGAACGCTTCTTATCTCGCTGACCGAAGAAAACATCGAGCGCATCGAGAAAATGCCGTTCGACGAGCTGATAGCGGAAGTTGAGGCCTTGGATGAAACCTATTATAATGCGTTCCCGAGCTTTGCGGAGCTTCTGAAAACCTATGGCGATAGGGACGGTGAAAGGCTGTTTTCCTACCGAGATCTGTTTCATTTTTACAGGAAAAGATACGCGCTCGAGCACGGCGTTAAAGTGTACGATGTCACCGATGAGCGGCAAAGCGGCTCAAGAAGATATTAAGAAGGTAAATAGTGCAAAATGAAGATTGATCCGAGAATACGCGCGGTATTCCCGGATCATTTCATAGCTCGACTGTTTTTTGACAAAAGCTATTATTTAAGATAGGCGCGGATCGCGGAGCGTGCGAATTGAGCCGAGCCTTCGCCGCAGCGCTCGTCGATATTTGCTCTGAAACGCTCGTCATGAACGTACATTTCGCCAAGCCCGGATAAGATCTCATCGGTGCAGTTGTAGAAGTTCGCGCTGATATAGTTCTTGAGCGCACAAGCGGCGGATATCGCCTTTTCTCCGCTTTCCGATTCGCCCTGCCGTAAAAGCTCTCCGAAGCTGTCGAAGATACGCATAAGCCCTTCTGCCGCATCCGAACTCTCGGGGGCGTTTCTTGCGCCGTGCTTTTGTTCAAACTCGCGATAGGCATCCGTTTCGCCCCAGCGTTTTCGGGCTTCCTCGGCGTATTTCTCCATCTCCTTGCTGTCAAAGGCCGAAAAATCCATGGTTTCATCTCCTCTCAACTGTTTATCAATATGCTCGATCAGCCTGTTGAGCCGCTGCGCCTTGAGCTTTAGCAGCTCCCGCTGATCCATGAGCGCCGGTTTTTCGTTGAAAGAGGGCGCATCAAGCAGCGCTTTGATCTGTGAAAACGGCATTTCAAGCTCACGAAACAGCATTATGGTTTCAAGCCGTTTCAGCGCCGCATCGTCGTACAGCCTGTAACCGGCTTCTGGGACGGTAGTTGGCGGCAAGAGTCCTATCGCATCATAATGATGAAGCGCACGAATGCTAATTCCCGTAAGCTTGCTGACCTGATTTACTGTTCTCATCATATTATCTACCTCCTTCACTCGTATTATAAACTATAACGCAGGGTCAGAGTCAATAGGGAAAGCGAAAGTATTGAATTACTATTTGATTTGAATTATAATATAGCTGTATTTATAACAGCGGAGAGAGACATGACGAGAAAAAGAGTATTTGAAATAATTGAGAAAAGCGAAGGAAATGACAGACAAAGTGCAGCCTATGATTTATTTATGATCGCAATAATAATCATAAGCTTGATCCCTCTTGCTTTTAAGACAGAAAACAGCTTTTTGTTTTTTGTTGATAAAGCTGCTGTTGCAGTATTCATAATTGATTATCTATTGAGATGGCTGACGGCAGATTACAAGTTTGAAAAACCAGGAGCGCTATCTTTCATACGCTATCCAGTATCGGTTATGGCATTGATAGATATTGTTTCTATCCTTCCTTCTTTCAGCATTATTTCAAGCGGTTTCAAGGTGCTCCGAGTGCTCAGAATGATAAGGGCTTTGAGGGTTATCCGAGTTTTCAAAGCCATGCGCTATTCGAAAAGCTTTGAGATTATTAGTAATGTTCTAAAGTCTTCAAAATCCTCGCTTGTTGCGGTATGCACACTTGCCGGAGGCTATATAATCGTTTCGGCTTTGATTATTTTCAATGTGGAACCCGAATCGTTTACGAATTTCTTTGATGCTGTATATTGGGCAACTGTTTCATTAACAACGGTTGGTTACGGTGACATTTATCCGGTTTCTACTTTGGGAAGGATCATAACTATGCTGTCATCTATATTCGGCATTGCGATCGTTGCACTTCCAGCTGGTATAATAACGGCAGGTTATATGAGCGAAATAAGCAAGCGTGATGAGGATGAGACGGAAAACGATAACTAGTTTTACATTCATATACAAACAAAAAAATCGGAGCCGAGATCGGTTCCGATTTTTTATAGCTTGTGGTGTTTAGTTTATGCCGTAGCGCTTCTTGAACTTATCAACGCGTCCGCCGCTGTCGACCATCTTCTGACGGCCGGTGTAGAAGGGGTGGCACTTGGAGCAGATTTCGACCTTGAGCTCGCCCTTAACTGAACCGCTCTTGAAGGTCTCACCGCAGGCACAGCGAACGATGCTCTCGCCGTAGGAAGGATGAATGTCCTTTTTCATTGTTTTCTCCTATATTTTTGGGCAGAGGTCGGTTGTTTGCTCTGCCTCAGAACTCTTGACGATGTAACAGCATCATCAAGGCAAAACTTATTCTATCATACTCTGAAGCCAAAAAGCAATATGAAAACGGAAAAAGCTGCAATATATTTCAAAAAAGCAAGCCGGAGTGCTTGAATGCCCCCTATTCGAACACGCCGTGCTTCTTCTTTATCCGCCCAAGCTTATTCAGTAGCGGTTTGGTAAGCACAAGAAGGAAAAATACGGTTGCCGCCGCAAATATAAGGTTCATCGGAAGCCCCGAAGCGTAGGCAGCAAGGAACATATCCCAAGTCACTTTTTGCGCCGATGCGAAAACAAACTGCGTGTCCATTATCTGCCCGTAGATGCCAACGGTTGCAAATGCGCCGAATACGCAAAGAAGAAAGAGGTTCCACTTTGTTTTGATCTGATCGTTAAATAGAATTCCCGAAAGAAAACCGATAAGCCCGAGCGCGAACATCTGCCACGGTGTCCACGGGCCCTGCCCGAAAAACATATTTGAAACGAATGCGGTAAGCGCTCCGGTGATGAAGCCCGCCTCGCTTCCAAGCGAAACGCCGGTTATTATAACGATCGCAGCTATGGGCTTGAACTGCGGCAGCATATAGAAGGCGGCTCTTCCGGCAACGCCGAGCGCCACCATTACGGCTATCAGCGTAAGCTCCCTTGCGCGAGGGCGGCGCTTTTCAAAAACGAGAAAGAACGGCGCCATCGAGAAGATGATTATTAGTATCGAAACGATATAGTACTTGCGATCCTGCCATTCGAGCAGTCCAACGAGCACCACGCTCGGCACGAAAACGAGGATTAGCACAGCGGAAACTATGCGCCGTATCAGCCTGCGCTTTTTTTCGTCCGCCTCTTGGCGCGCACGAAGCCTCTCGGCGGCGAGTATGCGCTCGTCAACGATACTTTCGGCAGCTTCAAGCGATGCAATATTCACATTTTTCGCATTCTGTTCAAGCATTATTTGCGCCGATCTCCCAAGAGCGAAGCAATAAGATCATTGGCGGTAACGGCATCGGGAACTATCCCGTTTGCGATTCGCGCAGCAACGGTAGTATAGAAATTATTTCCCGACAGCACCTCGCGCGGCGTTCCGTCGGCAATAACTCCGCCGTCGAAAAACATGGCGATGCGGTCGGCATACTCGGCGCAGAACTCGATATCGTGCGAAACGAGTACTATTGCGGTGCCGTGCGAAGTAAGCCGTCGAAGCAGCGTGCCGAATTTTTCCTTGAAAAAGGCATCCATGCCCTTTGTGGCTTCATCAAGAAACAGCACGGACGGCTCGAGCAGCAAAAGCTTCGCTATCGCAGCGCGCTGAAGCTCGCCGCCGCTTATATCGTATGGATTGCTTTCGAGAATGCTTTCAAGCTCCATTGTACCGACTATCTCGTCAAGCTTGGATTTTTCAAGCTTATTTCTCTTGATAACGCCCTCGAGCTCTTCGCGCACGCTGTCGTGAACGAAGCTGAGTATCGGATTCTGCAAAAGAACGCCAACTCGCTTTCCAAACAGCTCGCCGTCGGAATACTTGCTCATCGGCTTGCCGTCGAGCAGAACCTTGCCGCGATAGGGCTTATACATGCCCGATGCAGTCATTATAGCGGTCGTTTTGCCTGCGCCGTTGCCGCCGATAACGCATAAAAGCTCGCCCGAATTTACTTCCAAGGAAGCACCCTTGAGGATATCCTCGGAGTTTTTTTCGTAGCGAAACCATGCATCGCGCATGGAGATAACGGGTTTGTCGCCCGGCTTCGACCTCTCGTTTTTTATACGTCCGCGATAAGCTCTTTTGGAGCCGTTTGCGGAGTTTGAAGCAGCCTTGCTCGAAGAAAAGCCGCTCTCAATAAGCGATTTTAAATAGCTTCTTCCCTCGCGCACGGTAAGAGGGGCGGGGGATGAGTTCATGCTTTTGAGACATGTTTTTGAAAAAACGGTCATCGCGGTGGGAAGCACGGCGGAGAGTGCGGGCTCGTTGTTTAAAAGCTCCGCGCAGTCCCTCGGTTCGCCATTGAAGTAAACCTCGCCGTTTCGCATGAAAACGACCTTGTCGACAATCGGGAAAAGACCTTCAACCCGGTGTTCGGTTATGATTATCGTTGTTCCGAGCTCGGCGTTTATGCGCTTGAGCGTGTCAAAAAAATCAGCGGCGGCGATCGGGTCGAGCTGGCTCGTGGGCTCATCGAGTATAAGAAGCTTTGGCTGCATCACCATAACGGAAGCGAGGCAGAGCAGCTGCTTTTGACCGCCCGAAAGCTCGGAAACGGGGGAGTGGAACCATCTTTGAATGCCGAAGAAGTTTGCCATCTCGGCAACGCGCACCCGCATGGTGGCCTGGTCGGTGCCAAGGCTTTCAAGCCCGAACGCAAGCTCATGCCAAACCTTATCGGTTGCGATCTGCATCTCGGGATCCTGCATCACAAAGCCTATCTCAGATGTTTGCCTGCGAAGATCGAGAGCCTCGATGGGTTCACCGTCGAAAATGACCGCGCCGCTCACAAGTCCGTGTGCGCTCAATGTGGGCTTCAAACGCCGAAGAAGCGTGGATTTGCCGCAGCCGGACGGGCCGGCGATCAGCACGAAATCACCTTCCTCAACGGAAAGGTCGATGCTTGAAAGCGCGGCGGTTTTAGCGCCGGGATATGAAAAACTCAGAGCTTTGATCTCGACAAGTGCCATCTGTATGCCTCGATAGAATTCATTATAACGGGAATCAGCAGTGTAAGCGCGTATGCGATCAGGAACGCGATAAACAGCGGTGTGATCTCATTCGTTTTATAGGATGGGAAAAAGCGGATGCTTATGAGCTTAAAGCCGGAAGCAAGTGCGCATGAGAGCATCCCGAGCGCGAGCAGGCCGCCTATGAGCGCATCCCTGCCGTCGAAGCGGTAGCTCGTAAAGCTTTTTCTTGGGTGCAGACCATAGCCGCGCGAACGCATGGAATCGGCCGTGGTCACGGAGCTTTCAAGCGCCCAGGTTATGAGCGAAGAGAGGATGCTAAGGCCGTTTCTTGCGCGATTTATGATGCTTCCGCCGCCAACGCCCATACCCGCGCCGCGCTGAGCCGCGGCGATGCGCTTTGCCTGCTTTGTGAACAGCGGCACGAAGCGCAGCGCCATGGAGACCACGAGCGAAAGGCCGGGTGCAAATCTTCCGAGCAGATAAACTATCTTATCGCTCGTGAATATTTGATTGAAGCATGCGAACCAAAGCACCACTGAGGCGAGCATCGCAGCAGAGGAAACGCCGTAGATTATCGATTCGAGCGTTACGGGGTTGAAGCGGATATAGAAAAGCGTGGTGATGCCCGCGTGGTTGAAAAGCGGATTGATGATCGTGGTCAAAAGCATTATGGGCAGAACAAATTTGAGAATATAGCCCCAAGCCTTTTTCCCTCTAAGCATGAAGAGCCATATAAGCGCACAAACGAGCGAAATGCCCAAAAGTGCCGGATGCATCAAAAGCATCGGCATTACAAGCGCGAACGCAAAAAATACGAACGCGACGATCGGGTTTATTGTATCAAATGCGTCGCGCATGGGCTTTCCTTAGAAAAAATTTGTCAACCGGCGGGTGTTTCATCGGGCAAGAAGGTGCAGCCAACGTCCGAGCCGAAATCGCAGGTATAATGCCATTCAACGATGTCGCCGTCCTTCAAAAGGTATTTGCTGCAGCCGTAGTTGGGGAAGCTGCCGTTGACGGAATAAGTCCAACCGCTGCCCGCGCCGCAATCGAATTCATAGAGATTGTTTATGCCTTCAACGTATGCGCTGTCGTATATGGGGGTGTACGTTGCTTCCATGTGAATTTTCCGTGCCATTAGCTCTCGCACCATAACGTCGTAAACGCTCTCACCTTCGGAGAAGCTGACGGTGCACTTTTCAAGAACTATGCCGTTCTCGGGCAGCACCTCGAGCTTGTCGGTGTTGAATTCGGACATGTTATTGAGTATGGTGGTGCATTCAATATAAAGCGTGCAGCTTAGCTCGGCAGCTTTATCGGGGGCAGGAGAGGAGCTGCTCACGGGAGACGATTCGCCTTGCGGAGCGCATGCAGAAAGCAAAACAAAGGAACACAGCATCAGCACGATTAAACTAAGCTGCAACGCATTGCGAAGAAGTCGTTTTGAAATCGCGCCGAGAGCGTTCCGATAGAAAAATTCTTTTGATTTATTGGATCTCATTTTAGTTGAAGTTTTAAAAGATATACGCTTTATGCAATGAATGGGTGAAGCCCATTCATTGCATAAAGGCCGTGAATTATTTATCCTTCTTCTTAGAAGCGATCAAAAGGAAAATAGCTGAAACAGCAAGAATAGTGCCGATACCGGCAGGAATGAGCCATTTAAGCTTCTCCCTTCTTGCGCCGTGATTGCCGTTCCAATTGCCGCCGGTGATATCGATGGGGTCAAAGGTCAACTCGGATTTTTCCGAGGGCGCTGACGAATCGGCGGGAAGAGTTTCTGCGGGAACGAAGGTCGGCGCAGGTGTCGGCTCGGAAGTAATTTCGGGATCACCGCTGATCTCGGGTTCATCGGTCGGCTCTTCAGATTCGACAGGCTCACCGGTGGGTGCCTCGGTGTCATCTGGGGTCATGGTGGGCGCATCGGTCTCATGCGACGGTGGAGTCGATGGCACGTCCGTCGGAGTTTCGATAGGAGCCTGTGTGGGAACCTCGGTGATCACGGGTGCGGTGGGTGTCGGGGTTATGTCCGCAGTGGGGGAGGGTGTCGGTCTTGGGGTCGGCGTAGGAGTCGGCCTCGGGGTAGGAGTGGGGGTTTGAGGCGCGGAAGTAGGCGTATTGGTAGGCCTCGGAGTGGGTGTCGGAGAGGGACTCGGTGTAGGAGTCGGCGTGGGGCTCGGGGTTGGCGTAGGACTCTGCGTAGGCATCGGGGTGGGCGAATTGGTGGGCGGGACTGTTATCGGCGGCTCTATCGGTGTGGCGGAGCTGAAGGAAACGTCGTTCATGTTATACAGCGAATTCGCACCGCGCCTGAATCTGTCATATGCGCAGAGTGAGTATGCAGACTGCTCGCTTGCCATGCCGTTCACTGCTCCGCCTAGCGTGTGAGAAAAACCGGAGCCTGTGAAGAAGGTAAGCAGCGCATCCACAACTGACTTGCCATTCTTAATAAACCGCGAATCCGAGGCGGCATCGATCTGCATTGCGCTAAGGGCAACGATTACCTGAGCACAGCTCTCAGAGCATGCGGTACCATAGCTCGAATAGCCGCCGTTTTGATTCTGCATAGCGGAAAGCTTGCTGATACCCCTGTTTACAGCCGCGCGAGCAGCGGTATAGGGAGCGAGCGCAGTTATGGCCATAGCGGTCATATCTGGGTCGGGATTGTTGCCTGCAAGAGCCCAGCCGCCGCCGGAGATCTCGTTTTCAAGAAGATAGCTGATACAGCGTGATTTAACGGTGCTCATGCCGTAAACGCTTTTGGTATCAAGTGCGATAAGCGCAAAGATAACGCCATTGATGCCCTGCCGCTTAACGTAGTTAAAATCGGAAAGGGGAGAGGTAAGATCATAACCCGCAACGTTGCGTGCATCGCGGCCTATGGCTGTCAGAGCGATGATAAGGCGGGAGTTTTCGGTGGATTTGTTGGAGTCGAGCAAAGCAGAGCCGTTTGTCCTAACAAGCTGCTCGATCTGTGCATAATAGCTTGAAGCGTAATTGCTGCCGGGTTGAAGTCTGCCGCTCCTTGCAAGCGCCAAAACCTTCCATTCGCCGCCGATACTTCCGAAAACGGGAGCCCCGGTTGAATAAAGGTAGTTCAAAACGCTGTCGTACTGAACCGTGTAGGAAACCGCGATGGATTCGCTTCTTGAGTCGGCCGAAGCAGTCGACAAGAAGGAGGCCGAGGCAAAAATAACGGCAAGCATTATGGCCGCTGCGCGGACGAATAAGTTTCCTTTTTTAAAAAATATGCGTTTCAAAACTGCCACCTCATGATCAAAAGATTGGTTCGGCTCGGATATACGATGCGAAACGCTCAAGAGCCGATACTCCCGGGATGAACCAAGGGCGCATCCCGGGAAAGTATGGATAAAGGATTTAAATAGTGGTTAAATAAGGCCGAGTGATGCACGCAGAGCAAGAAGAGCATCGAATGCGAGCACGCTGCCGTCGCCGTTTACGTCGGCCGCTGCAAGAGCATCACCCTCAAGAAGCTCAACGCCCATGCTGTGACGCAGGATGGAAAGCGCATCGCTGATGGAAACGCTGCCGTTGCCGTCAACGTCGCCGGGAAGGGCGCCGTCTTCAAGAGCGGCAAGAAGTGCTTCGTATGCCGCATCGATGGCTTCCTGAGCGTTGTCAAGATCGATAAGGGTCTCAACAAAAGCAACGTATTCATCGTAAGCCTGTCCGCCTTCAGCTACCATAGCTGCCAGCTCGGGATCGGCTGCGATCTCGGCGTAAAGCGCGCTTGCAGCATCGCGATTGACCATATAGGAAGGATTGTCGAAGGGAGCGAACATACCAAAGCCATCGCTGATGCCCACGTCCATTCCGTAGCCGTAGATGGAGTACATCCAGCGATATACCATGCCGTCCTCAACGATGACACCGTCCGCTCCAACTTCGGGAGAAACGTTGCCCGCAACGTTCATCCAGCCGGAATAATAGGTGTATTCCATCTGGGAGAGGATGCCATCGCCGTTTTCGGGGGTGTACCAGCCGTCGCCGTCGTCGTTGTAGCAGCCGTAGTTGTTCTCAAGCTCGGGAGCGAGATAGTCGGGAACCACGATCTCTTCGCCGTTTGCGAGCTGTTCGCAGGCAACGCCGGTGAGGTAGAAGCCGTACTGCGTATTCTGATAATCGCCGTCAACGCCCGCGATTTCAAACAGACGAAGGGTTACGTCAGCAAGGCTCTCGCCTTCATGGAAGGGAACGAGGGTGGGCTCGATGATGTAGCCCCAACCGAGCACGAACGCTTCGAAATCGACCACAACATAGCCATCGTAGCCGTCGGGAACCTCGGGCATGGTGCGTACCGCTTCTGCGGATACTGCGCCGAATGCAAGGCTGAGAAGGAGCGCCGCACTCAAGAGCACGGCAAAGAGCTTTTTGTAGAGTTTCATTTTACAATACCTCCGTGTATTCTCTTTGGGGTCTACAAGCCCCGTGCGGCAATGGGGTACTAACTGAAACAAGGTTTAAAAAGCAATTGCTCTTACCGCGATGTAAAACAGCCGCTTGCTCCCGAAAGCCGCCTTGACAGGACGATACGGCAGGTCTCCTGGCTCTCGGATAAGCCTACTTGCCCCGCCTTCCCATGCAAAATGCAAAGTGGCGGTATGGGGCGTTCGTGACCGAATACAGTAGCGGGGTCTGCTGCGGTCTTGCACCGCATTCCCTATTAACCGAAGGCTTATAGGATGCGCAGAATTATATACGCACACAAATAAGCCCGCACCGGACCGTATCTGCCTATTCAATTAGATGGAGTATATCAAAACACGCTCACTTTGTCAATATTTAATGAAAAAAACGGCATTTAAAACGGTAAAATGAAAATAGAATAGAGGAAAAGTTGCACAAGAAGCGTTGACTCTTTTGAGCAAAAGGACAGCCGCCCGCAATTGCGGGCGGCCGAATGAGTTGGATGGTTCCGTTCTTATCTGCGGCTTGTGCGCCTCAGAAAGCTTAGAACGAAGTGCTGAGAGACGGCTTGAATGCGGGAAGGCGGTCAAACGAGCTCGAAGGAACGATATTGGCTCCGCCCTCAACGAGCCTATAAAGCTTAACGCTGCCGCTGCCGTTCTTGCTGGTGGTGAAGTAGGTCTTAGAGGAGCTGAGCGCCAGATAGTAATAGCCCTCTGAGTCGATCTGATTGTTCAGATCACCATTCTCGTACTTCCACGCAACCGAGGTGTTTGTGGGAGCCAGATATTCACTCGAATCAAGACCCATGTACTTGCCGTTGGAAGCGTTTCTGAAGGTCCAGCCCGCGCTTGCGCTGCCGCCGACCGACCAGAGAATGTCGTCCGCGTTCACGCCGGAGGGGATGGTCAGTGTTCCGTTGGAGTTGACGGTGACCGCTTTCGCGGCGAGGTAATGATTGTTCGAGTAAATGGTGTTGCCAACTGCATAGCCATTGATGACCACGATATGCTTCTCGCCCCAAACGGGTGCACTTACCTCAACATAGCGATCCGCTGCGGGAGCGGCCGTGGGAGCTGCTGTCGGAACGGGGGTGTTCGTGGGTGCCGGAGCCGGAGTGTTGGTCGGCCTCGGGGTCGCGGTAGGTGCTGCGCCGTTCTCAACAAGCCTATACATCTTGATGCTGCCGTTCGTGCTCTTGCTGGTGGTGAAGTAGGTCTTGGAATTGCTGAGCACAAGGTAGTAATAGCCTGCGGTGTCGATCTGGTTGTTCAGATCGCCGTTCTGATACTTCCAAGCAACAGAAGTGTTGGTGGGAGCAAGATACTCGCTCGCATCAAGACCCATATACTTGCTGTTGGAGACGTTTCTGAAGGTCCAGCCTGCGCTTGCGGTGCCGCCGACCGTCCAGAGGATATCGTTTGCATTAACGGATGCGGGAATGGTCAGAGTGCCGTTGCTGTTTACGGTAACTGCCTTGGCGCTCAGGTAGTGGTTGTTGGAGTAAACCGAGTTTCCGACGGCGTAGCCGTTGCTTACGACCACGACTTTGTCGCCCGCCGAGGGAGCGGTTATCTCAACGTAGGAAGCGCCGCCGGGAGCCGCCGTGGGGGTCGCGGTGGGCACGGGGATCGGAGTGTTGGTCGGCCTCGGGGTCGGGGTGTTGGTAGGTCTCGGAGTGGGCGTTGCGGTAACAACGGGGGTGGGAGCCGCGCCGCCCTCAATGAGCCTGTACATCTTAACGCTGCCGTTCGTGCTCTTGCTGGTGGTGAAGTAGGTCTTTGCGTTGCTGATGGTCAGGTAGTAATAGCCTGCGGAGTCGATCTGGTTGTTTAGATCGCCGCCCTGATACTTCCAAGCAACCGAGGTGTTGGTGGGAGCAAGATACTCGGAGGAATCAAGACCCATGTACTTGCTGTTGCCAACGTTGCGGAAGGTCCAGCCTGCGCTCGAAGTGCCGCCAACATTCCAAAGAATGTCGTTTGCATTCACGCCTGCGGGGATGGTAAGAGTGCCGTTGCTGTTTACGGTAACGGCCTTTGCGGTGAGGTAATGGTTGTTGGAGTACACCGTGTTGCCAACGGCATAGCCGTTGATAACAACAACGACCTTATCTCCGTATGCGGGCGAAGCGATCTCAACGTAGGATGCGCTGCCGGGAGCCGCAGTGGGCGCGGGAGAAGGAGTGTTGGTGGGGATCGGTGTAGCCGTGGGATTGACGGAACCGTTGATGGTGATAACGCCGGAGGTGTTGCGGCCGTAGTCACCCACCTTAACATAAACAGTGTTGTAGTTGCCAACGTTTATGGTAAGATTCGTGGTCGCGCCCCTCTGATACTCGGTGATCGCTCTTTCCGCAATGAGGTTGGTGCAGGAAGCATTCGAGTAAACGCCGATCCAAGCCGCGTAATGGTTATCACGAACGCTGACGCGGAGCGTACCGCCCGAAAGGTTCGATGCGGTGATCTGGGGAGCGGTGGTATCGATCGTCATGGGAAGCACGATCTCGCTGCACTCGTTCTGATCGGGAGTGAAGCCGGGGTTGTCAAGATAGTGATAGAGCTTGAATACGATATGCGTGTTCTCTGCAAGTCCGGTAGGAGCCCAATAGGAGAAGTAGGGCTTAATGCCATCGGAGCTGTGAGCGAACGGCGCATAGTGGTTACCGTTGGGATAGTTCCAAGACTTAGGCATATAGGAGAGATTAACGCTCTTATATACCGTGGAGGGGTTGTTCTCGTTGTAGATCTTGATGCCGCCTTCTCCTGCGTTTCTGATGATATCATACACGACCTTATCTATCTGATCGTAGTAGCTGTCACCGTTGGGAGAAAGGGTGCAGCGATCTGCAAACCAATCGTTGGTGGTGATGTAGGGGTTGACACCGAAGAGCAGATAGGAGGAGTTGCTGATAGCACCGATCTGAGTCTGATAGGTGTGGATATTGAAATGATTCTCGCCGTTGATCTGATCGATATAGGAATAACGGTCAAAAACGGAAGCTCTGTTCCAGTTGCCGTAGAATGCAAGGAACGGGATGGTAAGGTCAACGGTGCCATCGAGGACCACGAAGCCGTCGATATAGATACCGTTTACGAACTGAGTGTCGAGTGTGTTCTTGATCGCATCGCTGAGGCGAACGGTCAGGGTAACCGTGCGGGTGCTGCGCGCAGGAACGGTGATGTTCGTATTGCCGGTGATGGTGCAGTTGTTGGTGATGTTTCTATAAGTATTGGAGAATCTGTAGGTGTTCTGGCCGTTCATCGTGATCGCAGTTGCGTTCTCGGTGAGTATCGTGGGCCTTGCGGTGTAGGTCTGGGAGGTGCTGCCGTAATTTACAATGTTGAAGGAAAGCGTGTAAACGCCGGTCTTTTCGGGATCGTCGCCAAGCTCAAGCTTGGGGCGCCTTGCTCCGTCCACGGTGATGTAGGCATTGGAGGTGATAGCCTTTTGAACGTCCACGATGCCTGCGCCCTGCGCACGGGGGCTGGTGCCGGCGATCGGGTTGGCGGTGCTCATGAGAAGACGGTTTACCATATCAGCCTTATCGCGACCCGTGAGGTTCGGCCAAACTTCGCTCACATAGTTGGTGAGTATGGCCATTGCGCCTGCGATATGGGGGCTTGCCATCGAGGTGCCGGACATCTGACCGTAGGTGGTGGTTGCGCCGGTGAGGTTGATATCCCTTGCGGAGTTGATGTTGAAGCCGGGAGCGGCGATCTCGGGCTTGAGCTTGAGATCGGGGGTCGGGCCGTGGCAGGAGAAATAGACCATATCCGACATATTCTTCTGCGAGCAAGCAACGCTGAGGGATTCGGTGTAGGTAGAGGGTGTGCCCACGATGCCGTTATCGGGGTTCATCGCAAGCGTGTAGGAGCCGTAGCTCGAGCCGTAGTACTGGGTGCCGTTCTGCGAACCGTCGTTGCCCGCTGCAACAGCGATATTGATGCCGTGCTCGGTGAGTGCAGCGTAGACTTGATCGGCATAGGGATCCTCGGAGGTGTAGCCGCATGCCGAGCCAAGGCTGAGGTTTACGGCATCAACGCCGAGATAGATGCAGTCTTCAAGCGCTGCGAGCATGGTGTCCCATGATGCGCCGCCGTTCTGACCGAACACCTTCATGATAATGAGCTGCGCATCCTTTGCAACGCCTGTGTTGGCGGAGCCGGCATAGTTGCCGCCCACGATGCCCGCAACGTGGGAGCCGTGGTCGGAGCCGCAGTCCCTATGCGAAACGTCGGTATCCCTGCCCGCATAGTCAAACTTGAAGGGGATCTTGCCGCTGTAATAAACGGAATTGGAGGAAAGGGTACCCGAATAAAGCCTCTCCGCCTGCAGGTTGTTGTTGCGCAGGATGGTGGTGATGGAATCGGAGCTGAGCTTCTGATCGGGGGGGGCGGATCTGAAGGCGTTATGAGCAACTACGGCGCCGGAGTCGAGAACCGCGATAGTGGTGCCTCTGCCGGAGTAGCCCGCATTCCAAGCATCGTCGGCGTTGATGTAGCCAACGGAGGTGGAAAGCCTGTCAGGCTCGGTGGCAATGGGCTTGGGAGCGTTGAACTCGGCGGCGATGTACGCGAATTCAACCTCGGGAAGCTCGTTGATCTTTTCGATGAGCCCCATGGGAACTTCGATCGAGAAGCCGTTGTAAAGGGTGGTGAAGCTGAACCTTGCGGTCAGTTTCTTGGAGGAATCCGTCATCTTGGATATCTTCTCGATAACGGTCTGCTGCTTCGCTTGAAGCTGTGCTGCGAGGTCCTGCGCCTTATCGGAGCGAACGTCGTTCACTTGGGCGGCAACGGGTGAGTCCTTGAGACGCACCATTACGGTGACGATCTCAGCGAGGTCAACAGCGTTTTCGCTGTCGTTCGTTCTTACCGCTTCGGCGTTGACAGGCTCTTCGATCATGGCATCCGCCTGCTTTGCGAGGCCGGCAGGCATTATGCTCATTGCCATGAGAAGCGCGATAAGAACACATAGGAGTTTCTTCATACTATTCTCCACTCTCTTTCCGGGCATGCGCCCTGTATTTGTGCATAATAACACAAGACTAATATACCATAGTTTATATCACATGTAAATATGATAATGACTAAATATTCGATATCATCTTAAGGGTGTTTTATATATAAAAGGGACGCCGCACGCAATTTACATGCTTGTGCAACAGCATTTTTGGCAAGAATAATCATATAAGGAAGCGAGTGCCCATAATCGGCTATGAACACTCGCTGTTTGTTATCCTGACGAAAAAGGCTTATTTGACTTTCTATGCCGGAGCCGAACTAATGCTGACTTTGCGACCAACAGGACTTGTTTTTGCATTTTGCTTTTGCTGCACGCTCAAACCGCTTGAATACGTCGCACAAGACTGAACACCTCTGCCGGACGGGCTGAACAGTTGCGCACTGAAAACTGAACGCGGTCTCCATATAACACCGTTCACTTCATTCCAAAGAACTCCGCAAAGCGCTTTATAACGTGATCCATCTTTGCGGGGTCATGGAATTTATGATCCGCGCCCTCCACGGCTTCAAACTCTATCAGATTATTGTCTGCAAACTCCCTGCTCGCTTCAAAGGGTGCGACCTCGTCCTCAGTTCCGTGGATGATGAAAATATCCTCCGCATACTCAAGGAAATCCATCGAAGCAATATCCGCATCATTCAGGCTTGCGATAAAGTCCTTATCAATCTTGATCTTTCCATCGAAGCCCACAAGCACCGGCTTGCCCTTTTCAAGCTTTTTAAGGTCATCCTCGGTCATGATGGTTTTGCTCATGATATCATACATGGGAACGGCAGGGCATCGAAGCGCAAGCTTTTTGAAGGGGGTGCCGTTTTCGGAAACGTATTTCAAAAACAGATACCCGCCGAAGCTCGTTGCACAGCCGTGAAGCGCAGCCTCGGGGAACGCAGAGCGCAGGTGCTCGAGCATCACGCCAAGATAAGCGCTGCAATCCTCAAGCCGAAGCGTTTTGCGCACGTCGTCGCCGTGGCAAGGCCAGTTGAAGATGACGAGCGCCGCACCCTTATTCTTGGAGATGATGCGCTTTGCGAGCTTTTCTGCGGACTTGTTGTCCTTATTGCCGCCGAAACCGTGACCAAACAGGATGATGCTCTTCACCCCCGAGGGATCGTCCGCATAAAGCTTGCAGCTTATGCTGCAGCCGTTTGAATTAACGTTGAAATATTTTTCCATAGAGTCGTTCTCCTTAGTTCTGTGTGATGGCTTTGTAAGCTTTAGCCGTTCCCGCGGCGATGGTCTTGAGCTTCTCTGCCAATTTATTTGGCTCAAGAAGGACAAATGCGTTAGACATTCCGACATTCAAACATGGCGAGGAATGTTGATGCGAAATGCGTTGCGAGATTATGCGCGGATGGTGAGCACTGTGGGGAGGTAACTCGGGTGGCAGCACTTTTCTCCTAAACCGTAAAGTAGTGCCCATACACCCAAAGAGCCTGGTCTACTTTCCTGTCGATTTTATAACTTGTTCCAAACTTTTCTTCAAGTTTGGACTTGAATTCTGAATAGAATTCCTTCACCTTTTCCGTTTCTGTTTTTCGAGGGACTGCTTTCATTCCTTTAATCTTGCTTCCAGGCTTAATATCGTCACTATCGAATGAACGCAAAGCTCTCATAACATAAGTATCATAAATCGGCTGTTCTTTATTCGACAAGAAAAACAACAATGTCAATATGTACACTGTTCCAATCTCGTTACAATTGCAATTCTCAGCAATTTTTATAAATGCATCAATACCACAGCCATTTTTCGCATCTTTTTTTAACTCATCCAAGTTGCCAACAATGTATTCAGCCAAACCTTGTATTGAAAACTCTGAATATGCTTTAATTATCATATTTTTAGGGTCGCAACCTTCTGCATACTTTAAATCTTCGATTTTACTATAAGGGGCTGTTTTCTTGTCAGATAGTATCTTGCCTGTCTTCCAAGCAAAAATATTGAACACATCGCGCTTATCCCATTTCTTTTTAGCTGCGATTTCTAAGATCCAGCCTTCAATCTTTTCATCAGTTTGCTTGACGTTGGGCACAAGGCAAGGAACACCTTTTGTGTACATATTACTGTACGTAGTAATAAACTCAGTTTGATCATATGAGATTGCTTTAACAACGTCAAAGTATTTAGTAATGTGTTTTCTTTCCATTCTCTTCTCCTTGATTGTTAACTATTATTATAAACCTCCGCCGTTCTCGCGGCGGTTTCCATCACCTTTTCTGCAAGGCTTTTCGGCTTCAGCACCACCACATCCGGCGCAAAGCTTCTTGCGAACTGCAGCATCGCCATTTCGTTCACCATCGCGCTGACGGTCACGGTTTCGGCGGTTTCATCGAAAATGCGCACTTCCGTTCCGAAAACGTCCATCACGTCCGATATCATGGGCTTGACGGCGCGGAATTTCACGCGAACGCTCTCGCCTGAGAACATATACCCGTCAAGGCGATGCTGCTGAGTATGTGCCGCAGGCGGCGGGCAAATGAAATCGAAAGGCTAAAGAGCTTCATCGATAAAACTAAAACAGCAACAAGCAGATTCGAACTAACTGCATTTGAAAAAATGAGCAAAACAAAAGCGAGCATCGATATCAAATCCGTTATCAATGCTCGCTATGGTGCGGTCGATGGGACTTGAACCCATACGGTCTCCCATACGCCCCTCAAACGTACGCGTCTGCCTGTTCCGCCACGACCGCAACTCGATTGCGAATGCTATTATACTGCGTATTGGTCCAAATGTCAAGACTTATTTCAAAAGAAAAAAATATATGTTGCGCAAATGCTGCGGTACTTCAAAACGAAACCGTTCATTTGAAGCAAAAAAGCAAGGCTTTTTCCGTGCTGATTAAGGATAAATTGGATTTTTAGGTAAGCCTGTGATTGATGGATATGCTCTAAGGTCGTTAAAAACCAAACTTAGAATAATGCAGGGGGCTCGAGGTTCATTTCGTTGCATTCGTATAAGCGCGGATAATCGTGCGCACGGTGCCCTTGGCATCGGGGTCAACGGTCATATCGGCCGCAGTGCGGTAAAGATCTATGCGCTTGGTATACAGCGAAATAACCGCCTGTGTGCCGGTTCTGATAAGCGGCCGATTCTTGGTCTTTGCCATGGCAAGGCGGTCGATGCTTCGATCCAAAAAAACAACGAATCCGCTGTTTTTAAGAATCGGAATGTTCTTTTTATTCGTGATTATACCGCCGCCGGTCGCCACAATGAGCCCGCCGCAATGGGCAAGCTCGCAGAGCACCTCGTGTTCAAGCTCGCGAAACGCTGTCTCGCCATCCTCATCGAAGATTCGGTCGATGCTCTTTCCGCTGCGCTCCATAATAAGCTCGTCGGTGTCCACGTGGGGCATCCGAAGTATGTCGCCCAAGCGGGAGGACAGCCGCGATTTGCCGCAGTTCGGCATGCCAATAAAATAAAGATTCAGCATTTTGCGCTGAAGCGTCTTAGAGGCAGCGATCACCTCACGGAAAACAGCATCAACTTGGCCTGCGTACTCCTTGGGGGAAGCCTTCATGAGCGATTTAAGCACCTCGCTTTCGCGCTCCTTGTTCTCAAGGGGCGATCCAAGTGCACGCTTTATCTCAGCAAGCTCGAGCACCGTGTCGAATCGCTCGCAAAGAAGCTGCACGATCTCGGAATCGATCTCGTTTATATCGCGCCGAAGCTCGCTAAGCTCGTTTAAAAGTTGTGTTTTGTCTGTATATCTATTCATTGGCAATAAAATTCGGAAGCATTGCATCATACAGAGCTATGGCAACGGCTGCCTCCACAGCGGCACAGCCGCGCGGCAGGATGCAGCAGTCGTGTCTGCCGTTAATCTCAAGAGTAACGGCTTTGCCGGTGCTCAAATCAATGCTTTGCTGAGGAAGTGAAATTGAAGGAACGGGGCGAAACACGGTTCGCAGGATGATCGGCATGCCGTTTGAAATGCCGCCGTTGATGCCACCTGCGTGATTCGTGGCGGTTTTCATACTTGCCAGGATGGGATCGTTTGCATCACTGCCGAGCATTTCGGCAAGCTCAAAACCCGTTCCGAAATCGACTCCGTGAATACCGGGGATCGAAAAAAGGATATATGAGATCGCGCTCTCAAGTCCGTTGAAAAACGGCTCGCCGATGCCTGCGGGAAATCCGAGAGCCGCGCATTCAACAACGCCTCCGATGCTGTTTCCACTTTTGCGAAGTGCAGCAAAATAATCCTCGATATGCTTGCGAAGCTCGGTGTTGATAAGCGGGAAGAAGGGATCAAGCGCAGGAAAATCGGTCATCATCGGATCGAAATTCATATCTGCAATTCCGCCGATCCTTTGTATATGCGATGCGATGCGGATGCCGCGGCTCGCCAAAAGCTGCTTGCAGAGCGCGCCCGCAAACACAATGGGAAGTGTCAGCCTGCCGGAAAACATGCCGCCGCCGCGAGGATCATTGAAGCCACGGTATTTTATCATGGCCGTAAGATCGGCATGAGCGGGTCTTGGGATATTGGTCTTGTAATCATCCCAACGAACATCCCTGTTTCTGAAAAGAACTGTCAGCGGCGCGCCGGTGCATTTGCCGTTGTAAAAGCCGGAGATCAGCTCGAATTCGTTCGAATCCATGCGTGAAGTGCTCTCCGAGCCAGAATGCGGAGCGCGCCTTTTCAGTTCGAATGCGACGGCCTCAAGATCGGGAGCGAAGCCCGCGGGCAGTCCGTCAAAGGTGCAGCCGACAGCCGCCCCGTGCGATTCCCCGAAAAGCGTTAGATGAATATTATTTCCGAATGAATTCATGTGCAAAGCCTCCAAGCCTGCGAAAATCATCAAAAAAACACGGGGCGCTTTTGGAAACGGCATCGGCCCCTCGAATTATCACCGTATCATCGCACATAAGCGATGCAATAGCGGCCGCCATGACTATGCGGTGATCGCCGAAGCCTTCAACGGTTCCACCGTGAAGTCTGCCGCCTGCGCCGTGAACGATAACGGTGTTTTCATGAGCATGTATTGAGCCGCCGAGTGCATTTATAAGAGTTTGAGTGCTCAAAACCCTGTTGCTCTCCTTGCCTGACAGGCGAGAGATGCCGTGAATAAC
The DNA here is from genome assembly GCA_902794055.1 of uncultured Eubacteriales bacterium. Lineage (GTDB taxonomy): Bacteria > Bacillota > Clostridia > Christensenellales > CAG-138 > PeH17. The sequence goes on from CADBGC010000011.1 coordinate 21,457, forward strand.
GGTATCCTGCTGCTTGCTTAGCGCATGAATGCAGATGAGAGGAAACAGATCGGGCGAATCGTCTATGCTCAGCTCGTTCAAGCTAAAAATACGGGCGGAGTCGGCATCGATCCTATTATTCGTGCGGTCGAGCCCTTCGATGATTATATCCCCGCTCGAGTGCGAAAGTATATCCGCACAGATGAAATTGGATGCATAGGACATATCCGGAGCAAAATCGAACTGCGGCGGCGGAACAAGGTCGCCGAATATTCGGATGAAGCCATCCTCGTCCGCTTCTATATTGCAGCCGAAGCTGCGCAAACAATCGAGAGTTAATTCAATATACGGAGCGGAAACGGGGGAGGGGATGCGAACCGCGAAACCGAAAACAGCCGCAGCAATAAGCATTCCGCTTGCAAATTGAGAGCTGGTTTTAGCGGAAACCGTATAGCGATCCTTATCAAAACAGCCGCCCGAAAAGCGAATGGTGCGCTCAGCGTTGTCGAACTCTACGGAACAGCCGAGCACGGCTCCAAGCTCGCTCATATCGCGGCGCAAAAGCTGCTGCTCACAGCTGAAATAGGCGCTTTTGTGAAGAAAAAGCAGGAGCGGAGCAAGCATTCTGATGAGCGCCGCGGATGCGCCGACATAGATGGGCTTGCTGCCGCGCTGCGGCTCGAAAAAAGCCGCAGCTACCGCTGCTTCGGCGGAAAGGATATCATCGCCGAGGCGCTCGTCGTTTTTAAGAACGTCGGATGGATGCACGGAGCAAAGCCCGCTCAGAATCAAAGTCCGTATCACTTCGCTTTTGAAGGGTGGCGGGGTGATGCTGCCTTTAAGCTTTTTTGCAAATACTGCCGTATCCATACTATTTTCGCAAATCGGAAAGAAACCGAACAGCCTGCTCAATGGGAACGCGCCTTAAAAGGGGCTGCCCGAAGGATTTGATGAACGCCATCTCTATGCTGCCCGAATCGCTCTTCTTATCATGGTGGAGGAACGCGAAAGCGGAAGCTGAATACTTTGAAAAGTCGGAGCTCATGCCGAGCAGGGAAATAAGCTCCTCAATCTTATCGGCAACGCCGCTATCGGTAACGCCTATACGCTCGCCAAAGCGCGCAGCTGCGGCAAGCCCCAACGCGACAGCCTCGCCGTGCGAAAGCAAAAAGCCGCTTGAAGCTTCAAAGGCATGACCGAAGGTGTGCCCGAGATTCAGAAGCCTGCGCTTTCCGTGATCCGCGATATCCTCGGAAACGTAGTGGAGCTTGATCGCGCAGCATTCGCCGATGAGCTCGGGGTCGATGCGCCTATATTCGATTGCATTTCCGATGCTCGGACTTGCGCTCAAGCAGTAGTATTTAAGCACCTCGCCGAAGCCTGAAAGCTTTTCGCGCTCAGGCAGCGAGCGGATAAGATCATAGGCGCAAACAACGAGCCTCGGCTGATGAAAAGCGCCGAGCATGTTCTTTATGCCAAAATGATCGATGCCTGTCTTTCCACCGATGGAGCTGTCTATCATGGAAAGCAGGGTGGTGGGTATGTTGATATAACCGATGCCGCGCATGAATATTGCGGCGGCAAAGCCGCCAAGGTCGCCCACAACGCCGCCTCCGAGATTGATAATAAGATCGTTTCTTGAAAAACGCCCCTCGATCAGCGCATGCAGCACCGATTCAAGCGAAGCTAAGCTCTTTGCTTTCTCGCCGCCTTCAAGTACGTGGACGGCATGCTCTATACAGCCGCTGTTCAGTATGCTTTGCACGGTTTCAAGACCCGCTGTTGAGGAGCCGGGATCGCAGAGAATAAGCGCCTTCCTGCCGCGCAAGAAGGAAAGAAGCGCATCGGAGAATTCTTCAAGGCGTTCGCTAATAAGCACGCTGTAGCTGCTTGACGGCGTTGTTATATCGAAATCGATCCTGCGCATGGGGCTCCTTGTACGCGCCATGATTTAAGCGAGTGCTCGTGCGGCGCTTTTATATGCTAATCATACATTATTTTGTGAAACTTTGCAATAGCGCATACTAAGACAAAAGGCGCCATTTTTCGATGCAGGAAAAAGGCCCGCTCATGAAGAACAATCATAGAGCTGAATAACGAACAGGCGGTGAAATATGCAAATTTCATTTAAAAAAAGAGGAAGCTCCCTGATGGCGCGTATCGACGGCGAGCTCGATCAGCATTGCGCAGGCGAGCTGCGCAGCGCGATAGATACGGCGGTCAAAAGCGAAGGAAACGTAAAAACGCTTCTGCTCGATCTTGGAAGGGTGAGCTTCATGGACAGCTCAGGCATAGGCGTGATATTGGGTCGCTACAAGCTCATGCGCAAGCTTGGAGGTGAGCTTGCAATCGCAAACGCACAGCCGTCGGTCGAAAAGCTTCTCAAGCTTTCGGGGGTATACGCGCTGCTTGATGCCAAAAGGAGGGAGAAAGCCAATGAATAGGATGGATAACATGATCAAGCTTGAATTCCTGAGTCTGTCTAAGAACGAGTCCTTTGCAAGGGCGGCCGCAGCGGCGTTCATAGCTCCGCTCGATCCCACCATCGAGGAGCTTGCGGACGTTCGCACGGCGGTCAGCGAAGCGGTAACGAACGCTGTGATACACGGCTATCGAAACGGACTTGGAACCGTTTTGATGGAGCTTACTCTTGCAGGCAGGCTTCTTACTGTCAGAGTGGAGGATAAGGGCTGCGGCATAGAGGATATCGAGCTTGCTATGAAGCCGTTTTATACAACGGGAAACAGGGCGGAGCGTTCGGGCATGGGCTTTGCGGTCATGGCTGCTTTTATGGATAAGCTCAAGGTCGAATCGAAGCTTGGCGTGGGAACCACCGTTATAATGGAAAAGCTGATAGCTCAGCCGAATGAGCCGGAGCAAAATGGATGAGCTTGAGAACGGAGCGACGCGGAACGGATCAGCAGCAAGAAAAACCGAACTGATAGAAGAACATGCCGGGCTCGTATACGGGCTTGCAAAGCGGTTTTCGGGCAGAGGAACCGACCGGGATGAGCTTATTCAAAGCGGCTTTGTCGGGCTTGCCCGCGCCGCAGCTGGCTTCGATGATACGAGGGGAGCTGCGTTTTCAAGTTATGCGTTCAAATTCGTAGAGGGCGCGATGCGCGAATGCATACGCAGCGACCGACTTATAAGACTGCCGAGGATCGATCGCGAAAACGCCGCGCTTGATGAGGCTGCTCTAGTCGAAAACGCATTCGCTTCCGAGCTTCTGAAAAAACCTCTTTCCATTGATGCGTTTTTCTGTGGCGGTGATGAAACCGGCGCTAAGATCGAGTCGCTTGCCGTTTATGCAGGCTTTGAGGAGGACTGCATTGAAAGTGCATACGTGCGAGAATTGCTGAACAGGCTCGAGCCGATCGAAAAAAGCATAGTGATCCTGCGCTTCTTCATGGAAAAAACTCAACCGGCAACCGCAAAAACGCTTAACGTCAGCCAATCGCGTGTTTCAAGGTGCGAAAGAGCTGCGCTGATAAAGCTTCGTGCTTTGATAGAAAGCTAAAAGTGGATCGCGTATAGTTATTCCGTTCCGAGGCAGAATAAAAGCAGGAAACGAAGAAAGGAGTTTGTTTCGATGAAAAGAAGCGCCAAAATATTGATCTTTTTTATCGCTGCGCTCGCTATCCTCTTTTGCAGCATAGCGATAGGCACAAGGGGCAGGCGCGCGGAGGCGATGTTCGGCGGAGCGGTGCTGATCCGGAATGAAACCGCGGGAGTATATGCGAACTAAGGATATGCTTGCTCTTTTTCCCACTCCTTTCGGAGCTGAGGATCATGAAAACAGAGGAGTGAACGACAGGGAGCTGCGTTTTCGCCCCTATAGGGAGAAAAAGTACGTTTTAGTAATCTCCGCTGTTAACGAAATAAAGCGATCGGAGCAGTTGAAATGAAAAACAGCAAATCGGAAGCAAGGATGGGGGACAGCGCAAGTATCGAGCATGAGGCGTATCAAAAGCTTGTAAACAAACGCATCCCTAAAAGCAAAACCGGAACTCAGCTTTTGCTCGCCTTTCTTATCGGGGGAGCTATATGCGCCGTAGGTCAGCTTGTTGGCGATATAGGCGAGCTCGCGTTTCACCTCGATGAAAAGGGCAGAGCGGCATTCACGGCTGTGATGCTGATATTCATCGGCGCGCTGTCAACGGGCATCGGCGTTTATGATAAGCTCGGCGTGTTCGCCGGCGCGGGCTCGGTAGTGCCGATAACGGGCTTTGCAAACTCGGTGGTAGCACCCGCGATGGAGCATAGGCGGGAGGGCCTCGTGATGGGCGTTGGCGCGGAGATATTCAGTTACGCAGGTCCCGTGCTCGTTTACGGCATAACCGCATCCGTTTTGATCGGAACGATAACCTGGCTTTTCTCGCTTTAAACTGAATAGCTTTTATGAAAAAGGAACGGAGATGAAAACCGTTCCTTTTGCTTAATTAAATGAGTTATTTCAATCTCGGGAAAGCAGCTCGGCGTTTGCCGCTTCAAGAAGAGCCTCAAACTCCGAGACCGTAAGCTCCTCGGCACGGCAGGACGGCGCAAGCCCCGCGCGCTCGATGATGGCGGGAACGAGCGACTTATCATACAGCGATGCAAGATTGTTTCTCAGGGTCTTTCTTCTCATGGAGAAGGCGGTTTTGACGAGCCGTGAAAATGCGGGATCGTAGGGTTTTTCATTTCTTTTGAATACGAGCACGCTCGAATGTACCGCAGGCTCGGGATAATAGCTCGAAGGCGAGAGCCGAAGCTTTTCGCAGATGCTGTAATATCTTTGGGATATGACCGAAACGGGGGTGTAGCATTTCTGCTTAGGGGAAGCAAGAAAATGCTCCGCCGCCTCCTGCTGCATCATAAGAGTCATGCGGCTGATGCAGAGCGCGGAGTCCGCAAGCTTCATCGTTATATCCGAGGTAATATAGTAGGGCAGATTTGCGCAAACCGTGAAGCCTTCGCCGAGAAGTGAAGAAAGCTCGTCGTTTTTGACCTTCAGAATATCCCGGTTTACGATATCGAGGTTTTCAGCTCCATCGAGCGTTTTTTTCAGCAGCTCGCACATAGCAGAGTCTATCTCTATGCAAACGACGTTTTTTGCGCTTTTGATAAGCTCGCCTGTAAGCGCACCGAGTCCGGGGCCGATCTCAAGAACGGACTTCCCGCTGCATTCGGAAAGCTCAACTATGGATAGGATCGCGTTTTCATCCACAAGAAAATTCTGGCCGAGCGCCTTGTTTGCCGTGAGTCCGTATTCCTTTATGAGTTTCTTTGAATCTATCATAACTTCGCTCCTTTTGCTTGAATTCAATTATACACAAAATCGTGAAAATGTAAACCTTCATTCCGTTCTTATTTCGCGAAATTTTGATAGTTCGGCACGTTAGAATAGGTATAAAGTGTTGCCGTGAAGTAAAAAATGCGGTATAATGGATACTGGATCGATATATGCGATCGATCAATACATCCGAAAAAGGTGTTTGCTATGGAAAAAAGCCACGTAATACTCAGCCTTGCGCGTCAGGACTTTCGCATCGTATGCTCGGAAACGCCCGAATACATGCATTCGCTCGAAACTGCGGTGAACGCAAGGATAGAAACCATAAGAAAGAAGTACCCGAGCATGAGCACCATGCGCATCGTTTTGCTTGCCATGCTGGACATGCAGGACGATCTTTTCAAGGTGGGTCTTGAGCGCGGAGCGCAGGCTCCGTCAAACGACGGGTGCGAAGAAGAGGACGACTTCTGATCGTAAGCAAGAGTTCTTTCAGCCGACAGTAACGACTAACTGCGAATAACAAGATGATGGAATTGCTTTCACCGGCGGGCAGCAGGGATAGCCTTGTTGCCGCCGTACAAAACGGCGCCGATGCGGTCTATTTCGGCGGCAGCATACTCAATGCAAGGCGCTCCGCCGATAATTTTGCGGGGGATGCGCTTTCAGAGGCGCTCGACTACTGCCATGAGCGCGGAGTAAAGGCCTATATCACCTTAAACACGCTCGTTTTCGACCGTGAGCTTCGCGTTGCCCTTGATTTTGCGCATGAGCTGTATAGATTCGGTGCGGATGCTGTGCTCGTGCAGGATCTTGGGCTTGCTTCGCTCATTCGCCACGAGCTGCCTGCTCTGACCGTTCATGCGAGCACACAGATGGGCATACACGATGAGGGCGGCCTCAAATACTGCGAGCGCATGGGCATAACCCGCGCCGTGCTTGCTCGCGAGGTCAGTCTTGATGAGATAAGGAAACTTGCATCTTCGAGCTCCGTTGAGCTGGAGGCATTTGCGCACGGGGCGCTCTGCATGAGCTTCTCGGGAAGCTGCCTTTACTCATCAATGTCCGGCGAGCGAAGCGGCAATCGCGGCACCTGTGCGCAGCCCTGCAGGAAGGCGGCGAGCGTTTTTGGTAGACCCGCCGAAAACGAGCTCTGCCTTTCGCCGAACGATATCTGCATGATAGAGCATCTGGACGAGCTTGAAAAAGCGGGCGTTTGCTGCGTTAAGCTCGAAGGCAGGATGAAAAAACCCGAATACGTGGCCGCGGTAACCGGATGCTATCGAGCGGCGCTTGACGGCGCATCCAAGGCCGAGCTTGCATCGATGAAGCAGGAGCTTTTCCGCTTCTTCAACAGGGGCGAGTTCAGCACCGTGCATTTCTTCGGCGACAGCGTAAAAACGGGCGGCATCGGTTCGAGCAAGCCTGATCAGCAGGCGCTTGCGGATGCGAAAAAAAGCTTTAACGGCGAAAACAGAAAGCGTAGCATCGGCATGCATCTCAAGCTGACTGTCGGAGAGCCCGCATACCTTGAAGCACATCTCGACGGAAGATCGGTCTGCGCGTATGGGGAGACTGTTCAGGCCGCAGCGAAGCCTCAGAGCTCGCAGGCTTATGCAGACAGGCTGAAAAAGCTCGGTTTTTCGAAAGAAGAGGCGGTAAAACGCATGACATGCGTCCCGGCGGAAAGATTCGGCATATCGCGGCGCGGCAGAATAGAGCCCGGCTTTTTCGCCGATATCGCGGTTTGGCGCGAAGAAGATTTCAGAGGAACCGCGACGTACGCCGCCCCCCACTCGTTCTCCGCCGGGATGGAATACGTCTTCGTGAACGGCGCTCTCTCGTACGCCGGAGGAAGATCCATCGGCAGGGCCGGCCAGTTC
>CADBGC010000012.1 GCA_902794055.1 uncultured Eubacteriales bacterium
CGGCGACGGTCTTCTGTATCAGATCCCCGTCCACCATGCCGAAGGCCTTGTTTGGGGCGAATATAAGGCTCGCGTGACTGCACGCTACATGCCCAAGTTTGACCATCAGACCAAGGACTACACTCCCCTCAAGAGCAACACCGAGATGAATGAGCCCGGTCTCGAGCCCGGCGTTGTATACACCATCGTAAACGCTTGCGAAAACGATCCCAATGCGGTCGTCGTTCCCACCAGGGCAAAGGGCACCTTCAACTGCGTGATCGACAGCATCCGCGTTTACAATCCCCATGCCGAGCAGGTAACCAAGGATCATATCTACGCTCAGCACAATGAGGAGAACCCCGATTACTTCCAGGTTCGCGACAGGCTCATCAACGCAGCAAGCTTCGGCGGCGCAGCCGATCGCGTAAGTGGCATCGTTTACATCGACGGCTCCAACGGCGATGAAGTTACGATCGAGGACTACATCATCTACGGACCCAAGAACGAGGCGTATCTCAAGCCCGGCAACGGCTTCGCCTTCACCGTTAAGGAGTTCGATAAGAACAGCTCCAGGCTGCATATCAGCGCAAAGTGCCCCAACGGCAAGAGCGTTGCTATGCTCGTCAACGGTCATAAGATCGAGGTAAAAGGCAGCGTTATCAACATTGACTCCGCAACCGAGATGTTCTTCGACGTAACCGACTACATTCCGGCCAACGGCCGAGTTGCGATCACCTGCGCAGTTACGGACGGCGATTCCGATGCGATCCTTTCCGTCGGCAGCATCAAGCTGATCTCCGATGCGCAGCCCACCAGAGGCGGTGATAACGACAGCTTATACGTGGATCAGGGTCTGATCGACTTTGCAGCCAAGATCATCACAGGTCGGAGCATCGATCGTGGAATTCGCTCCGATAACTCCAAGAAGATCTGCAGCTGACCCCCTTTCCTGCATGAGCTTGCCCGAAGCAGGCATGCATAAGAGCATTACCTAAATAATCAGCCTTTCTCCGCAGGGCATGCGCTCTGCGGAGATTTGTTTTTGGCAGATACGCGCTCTCGCAGGAGCGGAACGCAAAGGGGATCGCCCTTGAGCGATCCCTTTCATGCTTCATTATTATATTTGCTTCAACAGCGGATTTTGCCTGCTCCGGCGAGAAAAAATGATATCGGCTCATTCACGGTATCGGCGAGCCTTTCAATAATTTGCGCATATCTGCGGGAAGCGGGGCTTCGGCCTCGATCACGTCCCCGCTCAGCGGATGGGTGAAGGCAAGGCGCGCGGAATGCAGCGCGGGGCGGGTTATAAGGCTTCGGTTCTCCGTTCCGTACAGAAAATCGCCCGCGAGCGGGTGCCCAATATGCGCCGTATGCACCCGTATCTGATGCGTTCTGCCTGTCTCAAGGCGGAATTCGACCGCGGAAAAGCCGTTTGATCCTTCAAGAACGCGGTAATTCGTAACGGCGGGGCTGCCGCTTTGGCTCACCTCGCGCTTTATCGCGCTGCCCTCGACCCTCGCTATCGGGAAGATGAGCCTGCCGCTTTTTTCTTCAAAGCTGCCCTCGCAGATGCCGATATAGGTGCGCTCAAAGGCGTTTGTGTGCAGCAGCTCGGCGAGCTTATCGTGCATAAAGCCGCTCTTTGCGATCGCCATAGCGCCCGTGGTGCCGCGATCGAGCCTGTTTACCGGATGAAAAAGCCCGACCCTGCCGAAATAGGCGTTCACCGCGTCCTCGATCGAAGGCGCCGCATCATCATAGCGCGAGCCGTGCACCGCAGCGCCGGCGGGCTTATTTATAATAAGGATATCCTCGTCCTCAAACAGGATGGGAAAGGGCAGGGGAGAGCGCCCGCTTTCTTCGGGGCTTTCGCCAACGGCGGCGGAAACGATATCCCCCGCCTTAACGCGCTCGTTCGTTTTCGCGCACTCTCCGTTCAGAAATATGCCGCCCTCGCGCTTGAGCCGCGCGATCAGCCCGTTTGAAAGCTTGAGCTCGCCGCGCAGTATGGCAGCAACGCTTCGCCCACAATCCGCTTGCGTTGCCGTGTGGGAAATAATGCGCATTCAGGCACCCCCTTTCCGAGCTTTGGTTTTATTGCTTCATATCAGATGATACTATAGTTTCGCTCGAAAGGCAAGGGCTCGAGCGCGGGCGAGCGATAAAGCCCCTTTTTAAGGGAAACTATAAAAACAGCGCTGCCCATTTCGAGCAGCGCCTGCCGATCGACACTCGCATCAATCGGGATCATAGATGAATTCGAGCACGTTATCGGGATCGTCCACCACCAGCCCCCCGTTTTCAAAACGCAGGCGGTAATAGGTTATATCGTTGTAATCGACGTAGCCGTCGCCCCATTCGTCGGTCGGGATGAAGCGGGCATAGCGGGCGTAGAGCTTGCCTTCCTCGGAAACAAAGGATATGCTCCGCCAACCGTAGAACACGGTGCCGCTTGCCACACGCACAGCCTTCCCATTTTCATCGGCTCGAAGCACGGTGGTGCGGGTATTGTATTGGCTGCTGTAATAGCCCCATTCCTGAGCCAATATTTCGCTGATGCCGTCATCGTCGAGATCGCCGACCGTCAGATTTTCAAAGGCTTCAAATCGCGTGACCTCGAAGCCGCCGATCAGATAGTATTCCTCGCGGAACATCCAGCCGCCGTCGCCCTCGGGCCGCAGGTCAACGATCGCCATATAAAGATCCATTCCGAGCTCATGGAGCCCTTCGGGGCTGCGGTCTATCGCATCGATGAGCTTACCCTTGGGGCAGGAGGTGCTCATAAGCTTCATGGCCTGCTCCTCGCCGTAGCTGCCGCCTTGAACAGGCAGGATGAAGTTGAGACTGCCGGTGGGCTTGGGAACGTTGTCCGCAACGTTGTGATAGTACGCCGATATCCAGCAATCGTCGCGGCGAACGTAGAAATGGTTGCCGTAATCGTTCAGCACCTCGAAGCCGTTTTCCGCGCAAGCATCGAGAAATGCATCGAAGCTCTCGCGCTTTAGATCCTCTGTGCGGTATCGCGTTGCGCCGGGCTCAAACTCCGCCCATTCGGGCAGAAGGGAGCGGATCAGCGCATTCGCTTCGCCAAGGGGTTCCTCGGTGGGCTCGGGCGTGGGAGCTTCAGTTGGCGCTTCGGTCGGCACCTCGGTGGGCGCTTCAGTCGGCGTGGTTGTCGGCACCTCGGTGGGTGCTTCCACGGGCTTCGGGGTTCCGTTCGCGGTCTGTTCACCGTTCGGCTTGCAGGCAAGGAGCGCAGAGGCGCATAGCAGCGCCGCAAGCAGCATCGGGAATGTTCTTTTCATGGTTTTCTCCTTTCTTGACTATCGGTTTCGCATGACATCCGCAACTGTTCACAATAAACTAATTCCCCCCATGGTACCCTATCAGCTCCACCCCCGCATCGGTCGTGATATCGAGCACAGGGCAGCCCGTGCAGTCCACGGATGAAAGCCTGTTGTCGCGGCAGTCCACGAAGGAAAGTCGGGCGCAGTAGGTGATATCGAGTTTGCTCAGCCCGTTTCCATGGCATGAGATCTCCTCAAGCGCGCCGCCGCCCGAAACGTTCAGCTAGCTCAGGCTGTTTTGCCTTAAGTCGAGAATAACGAGCGTTGGATTGTTTGAAAGATCAAGCTTTCCTGTGAGGGCATTGCTGCCGCAGGCGATCTGAAGGAGCGAAGTATTGCTTGAAACGTCGAGGCTTGTGAGTCGGTTTCCGCCGCAGAACAGCTCGGAAAGCGCGGTGCAGGAGGAAACGTCCAGCTCGCTCAGAGCGTTGTTCGCGCAGATCAGCTCCGTGAGGGCGGAGCAGCCCGAAAGATCGAGCTCGGTCAGCTCGTTTTCCTGGCAGTAGAGCGTCGTGAGGGCGCTGCAGCCCGAAACGTTCAGCGTTTTAAGACCCATGCCGAAGCAGCTGAGCCTGCTGAGCGCGGTGCAACCCGAAACATCGAGCGAATCGAGCTTAACGTCCTGAATATAGAGCGCTTCGAGCGATGAGCAGCCCGAAAGTGCGAGCGAATTAAACGGATTGCCGAAGCAGATCAGCTCCGTAAGCGATGAGCAGCCCGAAAGCTCGAGCTCGGTCAGCTCGTTGTACTTGCAGGCAAGCGAAGCAAGCGCGGCGTTACCGGAAAGTGCGAGCGAAGGCAGCTTGTTGAAGCTGCAATCGAGCTTTTCAAGCAGGGGACAGCCCGAAAGATTGAGCTCGGTCAGCTCGTTCCACGAGCAATCCAGATCTTTGAGCGCGGGACAGGAGGAAAGCTCGAGCCGTGTAAGTGCATTTGTGCCGCACCTAAGGATCGTGAGCGCGGGACAGTCGGTGATATCGAGCGAGTTTATCCCGCACGAGCCGCAGTTGATCTGCTCGAGAAGCGGGCAGGAGGAGGCGTTCACCGAATCAAGCGGCGCTTCGGTGCAGTCAAGATAATTGAGCGCGGGGAAGCCCGAAACGTCCAGAGCGCCGACCATCTTTTTTCTGTCGAAGCTTATCCCGTAGGCGTGGCGCTCCCCGCAGAACACGACCCAATGGACGACGTAAGGCCCCCATGTTTCGGGCTCGCCCGAAACATATTCCCCGCTAATCTTGGAGCCATTCGTTCTTCCTTCGCCGTCAACGGTGTCGAAAAACGCGGAGAGCATGGCGACCTCGCGCTCGTTGTAGCGGCTTACAAGCTCGATGTCGCCGGGCTCGGCATCTCGCTCGGGAAGGTCGATCGGTTCGATGCGATAGCACATTTCGATATCGTGAAAATGAGTGAGGGTATAGTCGGGCGAATAGATGAGGTTTGAGATAACGAGCCTGCCTTCCTCGGGCATCTCGTATTCTATCTTCAAAATACCGTCGGTGAGGTAGTGTACGCTCGCAAGCGCGTTGAAGCCGACGCAGTATTTTTTCGCGGTCTCCGGATGGATCTGCCGAACCTCGAGTATCGTCTGCCTGTGCAGCGCGGCGACGGGATCGATCCTTTCAACGGCCTCTATGGGATCGCCGACAGTCAGTCCTTCAAACGCGCTGTGCGGCTGAAGCTTGCCGATAACGATCGGGAAACCCTTGGTAATGTCGATGCCGCCGTTGTCGCGGTCGATAAAAACGTATTCGCGGTAGCCGCGCTCGGAATCGAAGATAAGATACTCCTCTCCGCTTGAAGCGGTTCTCAGAGCATCCGTCGGAAACATGAACGTAAGATAGTCTATCCCGAGGGTGTGCGGCCCCGAATTGCGGTTAGCGCAGCCGTCCTTGCCGAGCTGTGCGGCGGTGTTTTCAAGCAGCAGCTCATAATCGGGGTAGACGGGCACGGCGAGCTTTTCAAACACGGGTGCCGGGGTATCCGTCGGCGCCTCGCTCGGAGCTTCGGTCGGTGCGCCCGTGGGTGCGCTCGTTGGGGCAAGGGTCTGCTTTTCGCCATCGCCGCCCGTTTCGCGCGGCTTGCTTGCGCCGGTGAAGGTGCAGCCTATCGCTATCGCGGCGGCAACGATCACCGCGGCGAGCATGAGCCCCGTCATGCGCGGCTTTTTGGCGATAAGGGCGATGCGCTCCCTTATGCCGCGCTTGCTTGCGGTCATCGTGGTTGCGGCAAGCAGCAGTCCCGAGGGTCTGCGGCAGGTCAGGCTTATGAGCGTTTTGCCGTATTCGGCGCGTTCGCTCTCGCCTATGCGCGCGATCGCCGCCTCGTCGCAGGCCAGCTCCTGATCGCGCCTTGAGAGGATCGCGGCGAGCCAAACGAGCGGATTATACCAATGCAGCGCAAGCAAGAGCCCGCGCAGCGCGGAGAAGATATGGTCGAGATGCCGCGCGTGGGTGCGCTCATGCGCGATAACGTGGCGCAGCCTGCCCTCGTCCGCCGCCGCTTCGCCGGTAACGTAGATCGCGGGCGAGATAAGCCCGAAAAGGCAGGGCGTTTCGAGCGCGTCCGAGATATAGACGGGCAGATCGCAGTCCGCGTTTTCAAGCCTTCTGCGGCTCTTTTTCAGCTTGAAGGCCGTGCGGATATTGCCCAAAAGGAACGCCGCGAGCACCGCCGCAGCGCCCGCGAGCCAAACGAACGCAAGCGCCTTTTTCAGATCGAACGGAGCAATAACAGCCTTGCCGCCGCCGTTATCGCCGCCAATTGCGCCGTTATCGCCGCTGTTATCGCCGATAATCCCGCCGATATTTCCGTTATCGCCGATATTGCTGCCGTTATCGCCGCCTGCCGTGCCGGGAAGGACGGGACTCGGTCTCCCGGTTTCAACCGGCGCAGGAGTGATGCGGCTCTGCGGCCTCGGTGCGCCTGCGATGGGCGCGGCGGCGGGCACGATCGGTTTTTCGCCGCCATCGACCCTTTCGCTCGTGAAAATGCGCACTTCATCGGGAACGGTGTTTAAAACGCTGATCGGGCTTGTGCCGAAGCTTAGCGGCACGAGCAGGCGAACGAGCACCAGCGCCCAGAGTGCGTATTGAAGGCGCAGGCTTATCCTGCCGCGCAGCAGACAGCGCAGCGCGATCACGATCAGGATAAGCGCGCATGAGGTGATGATCCATTCAAGCATCCTCATCGCCCTCCTTCCCGCTCTGCGCCTCAAGCTCAGATAAAAGCGCATACATTTCGTCTATCTCGCTTTTGGAAAGCCTCTGCTTGCGCGTGAAGGAGCTGAGCATAAGGCCCATGCTGCCGTGATAGATGCGGGCAAGCAGGTTCTCGGTTTCGTTTATGGCGGCCTCGTCGCGGCTTATGAGCGGAATAAAGGCCTTTCTTCCCGCGCCCTCGACCTCGCCCACGGCGGATTTCGCTTCCATGCGCCGAATAAGGGTAAGAGTCGTGCTGCGGCTCCAGCCCCGAGCCTTTTCCATGGTCTCGCAAACCTCGCGGCCCGATGCGGGTGCGCTTTGCCAAAGGCACTCCATGACCTGCCATTCGGCCTCGGTAAGTGTTAGCCTGCTTTTTTCCATCGTGCTCGCTCCTTTTCGCTTTATCGGGTTTCGGACGTTTTTTCTATACGGCAAAAGCCGTGCGGGTCCGAATTGTGTTTACAACTGTAACCATATTATATACGGGGTGTTTACATTTGTCAACAGAATTTGGGGCAAATTTTATATTATTTTCGATCCCGAGCCGTTTTTTTATGATTTATATAATCAAACCGCCCCGTTTGGGCATTCCATTATCGGCGTATTTATGATACACTATTGCCCGCAGCCGTGCGCGGCTGATTTTCGGAACGGATCGGAGTTAATAAAATGATGGATGCAAGAACAAAAAACCTCGTTATGTCCGCGGTTTTCGCGGCGCTTATCTGCGTTTCGACCTTCGTTATCAAGATACCCTCGCCCATTCAGGGCTATATCAACCTCGGCGACTGCTTCGTGCTGCTCGCTGCGTGGATGCTGACGAGGAAGCTCAGCGCGCTCTCCTCGGCGGTCGGCTCTGCGCTTGCCGATCTTCTGGCGGGCTATGCGATATTCGCGCCCGCGACCTTCGTTATAAAGGGGCTTATGGCGCTTACGGCGTATCACTGCTTCAAGGCCGTTAAGAAAAACGCCAAAACGAGCGTTGCCGCGATCGTTTCGGGAATCGCGGCGGAATGCGTTATGATGCTAGGCTATTTTATTTACGAAAGCTTTTTGTACGGCGTAAAGGCCGCGGCGGCGGGCATACCGTTCAACGCGATACAGGGCGCGGTGTGCATAGTTCCCGCATGTATTCTGTATGAGCTGATAGGATCAAAGATCGGCTCAAAATGAGAGAAGCGAAAAGCGGCTATTATTGCAGAAACTCCGAAGGAGGTTCACCCTCAACTATTCACTCTTCATCATTCACTATTCACTATCATTCGGGCAGCTGCCAATCTATCGGCGTTTGCCCGCTTTTTTCAAGTATCTCGTTGCATTTTGAAAAATGCCTGCATCCGAAAAAGCCGTTGTAAGCGGAGAGCGGGCTCGGGTGCACGGTCTCGAGCTTCACGTGGATGGGGTTGGTGATGACCCGCGCCTTCTGCCTTGCGTTCGCGCCCCAGAGCAGGAATACGACGGGCGTTTTTTTATTGTTGAGCTCGGCGATAACGCGGTCGGTGAATTTCTCCCAGCCGCAGCCCTTGTGACTGTTCGCCTGATGCGCGCGCACCGTGAGCACCGCATTCAGCATGAGTACGCCCTGCTTCGCCCAATGAGTCAGCTCGCCGTGCATCGGGGGAATGAAGCCCACGTCGCTTTCAAGCTCCTTATAGATATTTTTGAGGGAGGGCGGGGGCTCGATGCCGCGCAGAACCGAGAAGCAGAGCCCGTGCGCCTGGTGTTCGCCGTGGTAGGGGTCCTGCCCGAGGATGACCGCCTTCGTATTCTCAAACGAGGTGAACTTGAGCGCGTTGAAGATATCGTTCATATTCGGGTAGATGGTGCGCGTTCGGTATTCATTCACAAGGAAGCGGCGAAGCTCCTTGTAGTATTCCTTTTCAAATTCATCCGCAAGGATATTATCCCAATCGTTGCCGAGGTTGACCATATTTTTTCCTCTCTTTTATCGACTTTGGTTTAGTTAAAGATACACAAGATGCGCGCGCTTGTCAAGAAAAAACGAAAAATCCTTTTTTTATTTGACTTAACGGCAGAACTATGCTATAATAGCTCAGTTAAAATCTTTTTCGGAGGATAAGAAAATGAAACACATCGTTACTCTTAACGAAAAGACCCTTTGCGAAAGCGCGAAGAACGGCGGCTGCGGCGAATGCCAGACCTCCTGCCAGAGCGCCTGCAAGACCAGCTGCGGCATTGCGAACCAGCAGTGCGAAAACGCCGAGAAGGCGGAGTAAGCCGGCAAGCGGCGTTTGCCGCGCTCAGCTAAATTCGCCCTTTCGGGCGAGCTGAATTGTGCCTTTGCACAGCTAAATTCGCTTCGCGAGCTAAATCGCGCTTTGCGCGGCTCAAAGGGCGAATTTTATTTAGCTGAAAACCTTTGGTTTTCAATTTCGCTGTTTCGCTCCGCGAAACAATTTAGCTGCCGCTGTTGCGGCAATTTAGCTCAAAAGCAAACTCGAGCCGAGAGCCTTGCAGCTCTTGGCTTTGTTTGATATGATGATTGTTATTGTTTGAGATTGTTATGATTCACAGATATAAACTCGGCGGAATGAATATGGTCATCGACACCTGCTCCGGCAGCGTTCATGCGGTGGACGACATCGCGTATGAGCTGATCGGCGGTTTCGAGGAAAAAACGCGGGAGGAGCTTATAGAGGCACTCTCCGCGCGGTTTGACGCGCAAAAAAGCGAGATAGAGGAAGCTTACGACGATATCGCGGAGCTCAAGGCGGCGGGCAAGCTCTTTGCCCCCGATACCTTCGAGCCGATGGCGGGCGAGCTAAAATCGCGCACGGCGGGCGTCGTGAAGGCGCTTTGCCTGCACGTTGCGCACACCTGCAACCTCAACTGCTCCTACTGCTTCGCTTCCCAGGGCAAATATAGCGGCGAACGCGCTCTTATGAGCTTCGAGGTTGGAAAACGCGCGCTCGATTTTCTTATCGAGAATTCGGGAACGAGGCATAATCTCGAGGTCGATTTCTTCGGCGGCGAGCCGCTGATGAATTTTGACGTGGTAAAGCGGCTGACCGAGTACGCACGAAGCATCGAGAAGCAGCACAACAAGAATTTTCGCTTTACGCTCACCACGAACGGCGTTTTGATAGACGACGAGGTCATCGACTTTGCAAACCGCGAAATGAGCAACGTCGTTCTGAGCCTCGACGGGCGCAAAGAAGTGCATGACCGCTTCCGCGTGGACTACGCCGGCAACGGCAGCTTCGATAAAATAGTGCCCAAATTCCAAAAGCTCGTTGAAGCGCGCGGCGGCAAAGGCTACTATATGCGCGGCACGTTCACCCACCACAACCCCGATTTTCTTGAGGACGTGAAGGCGATGCTCGACCTCGGCTTCACCGAGCTTTCGATGGAGCCCGTGGTCTGCGCCGAGGACGACCCGAGCGCGCTCACGAAGGCGGATATCGAGCTCGTTATGCGTCAGTATGAGGAGCTTGCGGAGCTGATGAAGGCCCGCCGCAAGGAGGGAAAACCCTTTACGTTCTATCATTATATGATCGATCTTACGGGCGGCCCCTGCATCTATAAGCGCATCTCGGGCTGCGGCAGCGGAACGGAGTATATGGCAGTCACCCCGTGGGGCGATCTCTACCCCTGCCACCAGTTCGTGGGCGATGAAAGCTACCGCCTCGGCAGCGTTTTTGAGGGCGTTACGAATACGGCGGTGCGCGATGAGTTCGCTTCGTGCAACGTTTATGCGCGAGAGGACTGCCGCGACTGCTGGGCGAAGCTTTATTGCTCCGGCGGCTGCGCTGCGAACGCCTACCATGCCACAGGAACGATACGCGGCGTGTATAAGCCGGGCTGCGAGCTGTTCAAAAAGCGCATGGAGTGCGCGATAATGCTTGAAGCTTCAAGGCTTCTGGAGAGCATGGAATGAGCAAAACGCCTATATGCGATTTTGTGAATAACTACGCGAAAAGCGGCACCGTGCGGGCGCATATGCCCGCGCATAAGGGAGCCGCTTTTTTGGGCTGCGAAGCGCGGGATATAACCGAGATAAACGGCGCGGACGAATTATACGGCGCAAGCGGCATCATAAAAAAGAGCGAGCGCGTCGCATCGGAGATCTTCGGCACGGGGGAGACCTTTTACTCCACCGAGGGCTCGTCGCTCTGCATTCGCGCCATGCTCTATCTTGCGCTGCTTAGTGCGAAGGAGCGGGGGAGCGCATCAAGGACCGTGCTCGCGGGCAGGAACGCGCATAAAACGCTGATCTCCGCCGCCGCGCTTCTGGACCTGGATATAGAATGGCTCTATCCCGATGAAAAAGCCGAAGCCGATCGCGGTCTATATCACCTCGCCCGATTATCTCGGAAACATCGCCGATATCGCCGCGCTCTCCAAGGTCTGCAAGGCTTGCGGCGTTCCGCTTATCGTGGACAACGCCCACGGCGCTTATCTGCGCTTTTTGAAGCCCTGCATCCACCCGATCGCGCTCGGCGCGGATATCTGCTGCGACAGCGCGCATAAGACCCTGCCCTGCCTGACGGGGGCGGCGTATCTGCATATAAATAAGGAAGCGCCGAAGCTCTTTTCCGAAATGGCGGAGAAGGCGCTTGCGCTCTTTGCTTCCACAAGCCCTTCGTATCTCATTTTGCAGTCGCTGGATGCGTTCAACGGGCTTTGCTGCGCATCGTATGAAAAAAAGCTTGAAAAAACGGCGCAGCGCATCGAAAAACTCAAGCAAAAGCTCGAAGGCTTCGGCTATGCGCTCGTAGGCAGCGAACGGCTGAAGCTGACCCTTGCGCCGAAAAGAATCGGCTGTACGGGGCTTGCGCTTGCGGAATATCTGCGCGAAAACGGCGTGGAATGCGAATTCGCCGATCCCGATTTCACGGTGCTTATGCTCTCACCTCAAACGGGTGAGGCTGAGCTTGAGCGGATAGAACGCGCTCTTCTGACCGCCGAAAAAAGAGCGCCGATAAAGGAAAAACCGCCCGTGCAGCCAAGGCTTGAGCGTGCGCTTTCGATACGAGAGGCCGTGCTTTCGCCGCAGGAAACGGTGAAGGTCGAGGCTGCCTTGGGGCGCATCCTCGCGCTCGATCACTGCGCCTGCCCGCCCGCCGTGCCGATAGCCATAGCGGGGGAGAGGCTTGATGAAACGGCGATAGAATGTCTGAAATATTACGGAGTTTCGGCGGTAAGCGCGGTCAAGGAAGAATTTTACAGGCTCGAAGAATAAGCGGAGCAAGGCGAATAATATGGAAAACTCGGCTCTTAAAAATAAAAAAGGCGATCTGACGGGCGGCTCCATCGGCAAAAGCCTGCTGTTTTTCTTCCTTCCGATACTTGCGGGAACCTGGTTTCAGCAGCTCTACAACGCCGTGGATGCGGCGATAGTCGGGCGCTACGTTGGAAGCGAGGCGCTTGCGGCGGTCGGCGGCAGCGCGGCCACGATACTGAACCTGTTTATCGGCTTCTTCGTTGCGCTCTCCACGGGTGCAACGGTGGTCATCTCGCATATCTTCGGCGCAAATGAGGAAGGCGATGAGCTCGGCAAGGCAACGGGCACGGCGGCGGCGTTCAGCCTGCTGTTCGGCGCGGTCGTTGCGGCAGTTTGCTTTATCTTCACGCCCCAAATGCTCAGGCTTATGAAAACGCCCGCCGAAACGATGGCGGATGCGGTCATCTATCTGCGCATCTGCTTCGCGGTAACGCCCGCGGTGCTGCTTTTGAACACCGAAAGCGCCCTGCTTCGCGCGGTGGGCGATTCCAAGCGCCCCTTCATCTATATGGCGATAGCCTGCGTTATCAATATCGCGCTCGACCTGCTGTTCGTGGTGCGTTTTGAGATGGGCGTTAAGGACGCAGCGCTGGCAACCATTATCTCCCAATGCGTGAACTGCCTGCTTCTGACATTTACGCTTCTTATAACGAAGCAGCCGTACAGACTGAGAATAAAAAATATCGCTCTGCATCGCGATATGCTCAAGCGCATGATGCGCATCGGCCTTCCATCGGGGCTTGAGGCGAGCATGTACAGCGTTTCAAACATGGTGATGCAGGTGGCGGTCAATGCGCTCGGAACTGTCGTGGTTGCATCATGGTCGCTCGCGGGCAAGCTCGACGGCTTCTATTGGGCGATGGCGCAGGCAACGAACGCTGCGGTGATGAGCTTCGTTGGGCAGAACTACGGCGCCGGGCGGCACGACCGTGTGCGCGGCTCGGTCAAAACGGGGCTGAAAATGTTCAGCATAATGACCGTTATAATGAGCGCCCTAATAATCGCGGCTGCGCCCCAAGCGCTGAAGATATTTACCACGGATAAGGACGTTTTATCAACTACTTACACAGTTATTCTGTATTTCGTTCCGTTCTATTTTATCTGGACGGCGATAGAGGTGCTCTCCGGCACTCTCAGGGGCTGCGGCGACACCAAGCCCGTGCTTATAACGGGCATAGGAATATGCTGCTTCCGAGTAATTTGGGTGCTGGTGATGTATCGGCTGTTTCCCACGCTTTTCTGCGTTTCGATATCGTACATCATTTCGTGGAGCCTGACGCTTGCCGCGATGGCGGTGTATTATAGAAGGAAGAGCGCGGTCGGGGAGCGAGCAGCGGGGGAGAGAATAGTGAATAATTGAGAAAGAATGCCGCCGGCTTTTATTATGGCAGAAGAACAGGCGTTGAATTAAAAAATCGCCCTCCGCGAAGAGGGCGATTTTTTAATTGCTATTTTGTTTTTCATCAGTCCGCAACGACTGCACAGCACTATTCCAGCCGCTCCGGAAGATAATAAAGCTTAGCTTTTTCGCTTAACTCAGCAAACGGTGGTGCCGGCCTTGCCCGCGAGGGCCTCAACGGCCTTGTCGAGCGAGGTGATGATGGCCTTCCTGCCGGGCTTGCTGGCGGCGAACTTGATCGCGGCCTCTACCTTGGGCAGCATGGAGCCGGGAGCGAAGTGGCCTTCTTTGATGTACTGCTCCGCCTCGGGGATGGTGAGGGTGGAGAGCTTCTTCTCATCGGGCTTGCCGAAGTTGATGCAAACGGTCTCAACGGCGGTAAGGATAACGAGCGCATCGGCATCGATATCCTCGGCGAGCTTCTCGCTTGCAAGGTCCTTATCGATAACGGCAGCGGTGCCGATAAGGTCGCCCTTTTCATCGCGAACAACGGGGATGCCGCCGCCGCCGACGGTAACGGCGATGAAGCCGCCGTCGATCAGGCACTTAACGGCGTCCAGCTCAACGATCTCAACGGGCATGGGGGAAGCGACAACACGGCGCCAGCCGCGGCCCGCATCTTCCTTCATGGTGTAGCCCTTGGTTTCGGCAAGCTGCTTTGCTTCCTCTTCGCTGTAGAAGGGGCCGATGGGCTTACTGGGATTCTTGAACTTCGGGTCGTCCTTATCCACAACAACCTGGGTAACGACCGTGGCAACGCGCTTTTTATTGCCGCGCGCGCGCAGAACCTTTTCAAGACCCTGCTGGATATGGTAGCCGATATAGCCCTGGCTCATTGCGCCGCAAACGTCGAAGGGCATGGCGGGAGTTTCCTTGGCGGCGTATTCATTCTGAATAACGATGCGGCCGACCTGGGGGCCGTTGCCGTGCGCAAGCACTACGTCATAGCCGCTCTCGATGATGTCGGCAATGTATTCCGAGGTCTTCTCAACTACCTCGAGCTGGCTTTCGGCGGTTGCGGGCTTACCCGCCTCCTGAAGGGCGTTTCCGCCAAGAGCGATAACGATCTTTTTCATTTTTTTCTCCATAATAAAATAAAAATGCGGCGAGCGAGGCGCCAAAGCCAATTATGCCAGTTATTTTCCCGCTTGTCAACAGGGAAAACGGGAAAAAACGCAAATAAAACGGAAAAAAGCGGGAAAAACCCCAAATATATACGGCGGCGCACAGAAAGGCTTGTGCGCCGCGGGATGGTATTGGATAAGCTCGATTACTCAAACTTTGCAATGCCGGTGAAGTCGCTGATAAAATAGTGTCCATTAAAACCTTCGATTTCAATGCCGGAGAGCTCTATCTGCTCGTCAGTTGAAATGAGCTTTCCATCCGCATCATACCAGCCGATGAATTTGTGACCTTCGTGAGCTTCGGCTTGGATGAAAACAACATAATAATGCTCATCGCTATAGCCGTAAACACCGGCGGTGCCGTTGCCTTCAATAGCCAGATCGACGGTGAAAGCATGACTTTCCGGAGAAACGGGGGCGCCTTTCCCCGTGCTTTCATAATGGCAATGTGTATCGGAAAAGACTCCAAAATACTTCCAAATAGAATCACCTATCAGAGATGCTTCGCCGGAGCAGGAAAAAGCGATATCACGTAAATTTGGACAATTCTCAATCGTAACGGTTTCAAAATCGAAGCTGTGTGGCCGCAATTTCGAGAGCTCCGTGAAGCCGTTTAGCATCAGCGCTCCCTTTAGGCGCTGAATGCTGTCCTCACCGCCCCTGAGCACGAGAGAAGATAGCTTGCCCTCATCATTCCAGGTCAGATAGGATTCCTTCGTATTTATCAAGTCCTCGGGATTTGTTCCCCAAAAGTCCACCTTGCTCGGGTCATAATCCTTAAAGCACTTTTCGCCGTTCTTAACGCCGTTTTCATCCTTAAGCTCGAAGAAGGCAAGCAGGGTATCGTATTCCTCGCGGTTGTATGGTATGGATTTTTCGCTCGGCTCGGCTGTCGGCGCTGCGCTCGGAGCTTCCGTGGGAACTTCGGTGGGCGTTTCGGTCGGCACCTCGGTCAATTTCTCGCTCGGCGCGGGCGAAGCGGTGACCTTGGAACCGTTTGCGGCTTCATGGCGCGGGGTGCAGCCGGTGAGCATCAATGCGGCGAGTGCCCCCGAAAGCAATGTAAATGCTATTTTTTTCATATTCATCATTCTCCTTCTATAAACAATTGATCTGCTGCAAAATAATCAATAATAGCGTAAAGCATACCGCATCGCTTGTGGGTTTGGCTCGTGTAAGCCAAATCAGCTTTTGCACATTGATTGCTGCACATGACGGGCGCAAGGCGAATTACGGCAACCGTGATGAATGATTCTTAACACTCTCCTTTCTCCGAATTATTCGCATGCGATTCATTCATGCATATAGCCTTCTTTGCGCTTCCATATATACACAACAATTGAGAAGGGCAAACAGGTTACATTTTTTGCGATATATTTTTTCAAACCTGTTTTTCGCTCGCGGTCGTGTCTGGTCGCCAGCATCATGCTTATCACCGAATCATAATACCATAGGACACGGAGCGGCACAAGATATTCAAGCGCGTTTTGAAAAAATTAATAGTTTTGCCATAATTTTGTTATTATATAAAGGAAAATCCGCTTTAAAGAAAGTAGGAATGCAAAAAACGCTTTTCACGCCAAATTTTGACTTCCTCTATACAAAATCGAATTTTTGAAGTATAATCTATCGGTATAAGGCGAAAACTGCGGCTTTTTGACCGTTCGGTGAAAAAGGAATTGGTGAAAAAGGGTGTGAGAACGCAGGCTTCTCAAATAGTGAATAACGGATAGCGGCGCAGTAAAATTGTATTTGTTTCTGCCGCGAAGTGAAGGGAAAAGGCTTTGATTTAAAAGAAATTCCGCAAGGAATTTCATCCTGAACTATTCACTATTCATTATTCACTATTCACTTAACCCAAAATAACCGAACGGAGAAAAAAGAGAATGAAACAGGTACTCGGATGTATCCGCCGCGCCGATGAGCGCTACGGAATGATACAGGATGGCGACAAGATCTGCGTTGGCGTAAGCGGCGGCAAGGATTCGCTCCTTCTTATGTATGGATTAAAGCTGTATCAGCTGTTTTCCAAGAAGAAATACGACCTTTGCGCGGTCATGCTCGATCTTGGCATAGTTGAGCAGGACACGAGCGGCATCGAAGCCTTCGCCGAGAAGAACGGCATAGATTTCGAGGTGCGCAAGACGGATATAGGCGATGTGGTTTTCAATATCCGCAAGGAAAAGAACCCCTGCGCGATGTGCGCCAAGATGAGAAGGGGCGCGCTGAACGATATCGCGGTCAGCAAGGGCTGCAACCTCGTTGCACTCGGGCATAACCGCGAGGACGTGCTCGAGACCTTCCTTTTGAGCCTGTTTTTCGAGGCGAGGCTCAACACTTTCGCGCCTATAACCTATCTTGGAAGAAGCGGCGTAACGGTCATCCGCCCGCTCGTTTTCTTCCCCGAAAGGGATGCGCGCGCGGCGGCGAAGCGGCTGGAGCTGCCCGTGCTGCCCGCGAACTGCCCCGTTGCGGGCAAGACCAAGCGCGAGGATATGCGCCTGCTTTTGCAGGAGTTCCGCCATATCGTGCCGGACGTGGAAACAAAGCTCATGAAGGCGGTCGTGGACACGCATAAATACGGCATGTGGGATAGGATGAAGCTGCCCCCGCGCATGACCGGCGGCGTTTTTTCGGGCGTTGAGGGCGACCCTGCGAAGATACTCAAAACCGGCGGCTATGCAGAGGACTGCAAGCGGTGCATTCACGCGAACAGCGATGAGGAATAAGCGCGAAACATAGTGAATAGTGAATAGTGAATAGTTGAGGATGAAATTCCTTGCGGAATTTCTTCGAACATTTTTCGGGTGTTAAGAAGGGAGAAGAGGTATGGAAAACAACGGAAGAAACGGCATCAAGGCATGGCAGGTGTTCGTGCTGATGCTTTTGAGCGCGCTTTTATCGGCGGTCGTAGTCGTGGGTGCGCTGATGTCCGGCCTGGGCAAATACGGCATAACGGAGCGCGGCGGCGATACCGATGCATCGCTTATCTCGCAGCTTCTTTCCGATATCAAGAATTACTATTACTTTTCCGATAAAGCGCCCGAATCCAAGGAGCTTCTGCGCTCCGCCGCGCATGAGCTGGTTCGCAAGGTCGGCGACCCGTATGCGGAGTACTTCACCGTGGACGAGTTCGACGATTTCACAAGCTCGATGAACGGCAACTACAAGGGCATCGGCATCCAGGTCTATAAGGAAGAGGGCAGGGGCATCTTCGTTGAGCGCGCCTACGACGGCTGCCCGGCGGCTGCGGCGGGCGTTATGGATCGCGACGTTATAATCGAGGTGGACGGCGTTTCCGTGCTCGATATGGAGGCGGGCAAGGCGATCGACCTTATCGCGGGCGAGGACGGCAGCACCGTTGAGCTCACGATAGTGCGCGACGGCGAGCAGCTCAATATTTCCGTGGTGCGCGGCGACGTTTACGTTAAAAGGGTCTATACCGAGCCCATCGTGGACGGCATTGGCTATATCCGCATAGAATCCTTCACCGGCAAGGCGGCGGAGGAGTTCGACAGCGCCGTGACGGAGATGCTCGAGGGCGGCGCAAGGGCGCTCGTATTCGATATTCGCGACAACCCCGGCGGCGATCTTAACACCGTGGTGAGTATCTGCGACCGCATCCTGCCCGAATGCACGATAACCACGCTCGAGGGCAAGCTCGTGGACCCCGCGAAGGTGTATAAGTCCACCGCTGAAAAGAGCATCGAGGTGCCCTTTGCGGTGCTTATAAACGGCAACTCCGCTTCCGCGAGCGAGATCTTCGCTTCCGCCGTTCAGGATAACGAGGCGGGCACGCTTATCGGCACGAATACCTACGGCAAGGGCATCGTTCAGACCACATGGGAGGTGCTCGAGGGCGAGGGCTATCTCAAGCTGACTACGGACGTTTATCTGACTCCGAACGGCGAGATGATCCACGAAAAAGGCGTTGCGCCCGATATCGAGCTCAAGCAGGACGAGGAGCTCGAGCAGTACGAGATCTATCTTATTCGCCGCGATATGAGCGAGCGCGACGCTCAGATGAAAAAGGCCGTGGAGCTTTTAAAGGCGCAGATCGGCTGAGAAAAGAATAGGCCAACCATATTACAAAGGATAATACAATCATGAATGGAGCTGGAATGTAATGGCGAACTCATTATTGGCACACTTGTATTCCCGAATTAGGGGTTCACAGGAAGATGTTGCAACGCTGGCTCTGCAGTATATTGTTTCGAGATCAACGTCGTTAAATGCTGAGTTCTCGCGGATTCTTTATAATGCATTAAAGAGTAACGCCGATTATAAGCTGAACTATGTTTGCCAATCGGTTGGAGAGAATGGAGAACGCCCTGATATTGCGGGAATTGATCTAAACGGTAGAGAACAGATACTTTGCGAATCGAAATTCTATGCAGGATTGACTGAAAACCAACCGATTGCGTACTTGAACAGACTGCAACAGAATGGCGCCATAGGTTTGGTATTCATTTGTCCTGCTTTGCGTAAAACAACATTGTGGAGTAAGTTGCTGGAGCTATGCAAAGACAGAGAGGTCATTGAGGTTGATGAATGCTGTGTTGCAGTCGATGGAGTGCGAATGGCTATAATTGTATGGAACGATATTGTCGAATCGCTTCGCCATACTGCATCTTCTGAGGCAGTGGAGGTATTGCCAGATATTTATCAACTCGATGGCTTTTGCAAACTGATGGATAGTGAAGCGTTCATACCATTTTCAATGGAAGACCTTGGCTCAGATGTTGCAAGAAAAGAAGAACGCTTTTATCGTGTTGTTGATGAACTGATAGATTTCATAAAAAAGGATAAATCGCTTTATCCCAGTACAAAAGGCGTTAAGGCTACGGCGTATCGACAAGGTTACGCTCGAGGTATTAGAATACGCGAGTACTGGATTGTAGTCAACTATGATAGGGAATTATGGTTGAATCCGTCAACGGCGGAAACTCCTTTCTGGGTTACCATTAGATCGGGAAGGGAATGGAAACAGTATGACTATATTTTTCGTGCTTTCAAGCGTGTTTCGGCTTTGGAACAATGCATTAAAGGGGGGATCGTATACTTGGCGCTGTACCCTGAGTTATATGGAACCATAGATGAAATAGTAGCTTCAATGAAGGAACAAATAATGATGTATATAGATTTTGTTGAAGAAATGCGGATAGAAGTAAATGCTCCTTTAGAATATGACGAATAGATCGTTGTCGGTCATCATTCGCCGAATTGGGGCGCATTTCTGTGGCCGTGGAGCTTTTTAAGTAGCAGATAGGCTGAGTGAAGATTTAGGTATAAACGGTGGCGGGGTTTCTTCGGAAGCTCCGCTTTTTTTGTTCAAAGAGTGTTGAAAATCCGAAAATTGCGCAAATTTCGCCGCAGCGCTTGAAATTTTGCCCGTTTTAGGGTAGAATGTTTAAAAATAATACGGACTTGACCCGAATGCCGCAAGGGGGCTCCCCCTGCTCCGTTCGGGCTGTTGGCGTAGAGGGCGTTAATATTGAATAATGAATGATGAATAGTGAATAGTTGAGGTTGAGATTCCTGCGGAATCTCTTAGATAAGATTTTTTTAATAGCTTATACGGTTTGAAGAACCGAAGAATAAAATGAAAAAAACGGAAAGGGAGAAAGGCTATGCTTAAGATCACCGAAATCAAGAAGGAGAATATGCCGGTTTCAAGCTGGAGCGGAGGCACGACCACCGAAATAATGATCTACCCCGAGGGCGCGAGCTATGCTGCGCGGGATTTTCTCTTTAGAATAAGCACCGCGAGCGTGGAGCTTGAAGAATCCGATTTCACGGATCTCGAGGGCTTTTTCCGCGCGATAGCATCGCTTGAGGGCGAGCTGCTGCTTTCGCACGAGCTTCATTGCGGCGAGATCAAAAAGCGGATACTGCCGCTCGACACGGTGCATTTTTTCGACGGCGGCATTCCCACGCATTGCGTTGGGAAGGCGCGCGATCTGAACCTTATCACGAAGCTCGGCGCGGCGGAGGGCGATCTGAACTTCGTTGAGGACGGCGAAAAGGTCGTGCTCCCGCTTGCGAAGAACGAATTTGCGCTCGTGTATTTCATCGAGAGCGGCGACGCGCGCTTGGCCGAGGCGGATGAGGACGACGTTCTCGTTTTCACGGCGGAGGGAAGGTGTGCGCTTTTCACCGTCAAGCTGACGGACTGATAGTATGACAGATGATAAACGAATAATAAACGCCGAGAGAAGCGCGGTTCAAACGGGCTTTGAACCGCTTTTTCGTGCGCTTGAAGGGGCGGAGGAATACCAAAAGCTTGTTGAGGCGCTGGATAAAAACCGAGGGCCTGTCAGCGTTTTCGGGCTCGGCGAGGCGCACAGGCCGAATATGGCTTCGGCGCTCCATGCGCGATTCGGCGCTCAAACGCTCGTCATAGCCCCTTCCGCGCAGGCGGCGGGCAGGCTTTATGAGGAGATAAGCGCCTACCATAAAAACGCGCTTCTGTTTCCGATACGCGAAATGCCGCTGAATGCGCGAAGCTACGTGCAGTCGCAGGAGCTGGAGTTTCGGCGGCTGAACGTTTTAACGCGCCTTGCTTCGGGAGAAAACCTGCTCGTTGTGGCGCCGATAGAGGCGCTGATGCAGAGGCTCGCAGAGAAGGAGCGTATAGCTTCATGCACCCACACGCTGAGCATCGGAATGGAGGTTTCGCCCGATGCTCTCATTCAAAAATTCCTCGATGCGGGCTATATCCGCGAGGAGGTTTGCGAGGGGCGCGGGCAGATCGCGCGGCGCGGCGGCTATATCGATATCTTTCCCGTGACTGCGGAAAATCCGGTTCGCGTTGAGTTTTTCGGGGACGAGATAGACACCATGCGCTTCTTCGACCCCATCACCCAGCGATCCATAGAGAATGCGGATAAGATTTCCGTGCCGAGCGCAACGGAGCTGCCGCTCGATAATAAGATGCGGCAAAAGGGTATAGCGGCGCTTCGGAATAAACCGCATTACGCCGAGGAGACCGAGATACTGCGCGCGGGGGGCACTCCGAAGAACGCGCTGATGCTTCTGCCCGTTTTCGGCGGCGCGGAGGTGACGCTTCTCGACTATTTCAAGGAGGATGCGCTGATTCTGATGGATGAGCCAGCGAGGGTGGAGGAGAGCGCAAGGTTTGCCTTCACGCAGTTCATGGACGGGCTTGGAAGCATCCTCAAAAACGGCGAAGGCCACGAAAAGCAGGCCGAGCTGATCTTCACGCCCACGAGCGTGTTTTCCATGCTCGATCGCGGGCGCACGGCGATGCTCTTTGCGCTCACAAGGAGCTTTCCGCACATAAGGAGCAAGGCGCTCGTTAAGTTCGACACGCGCCCCGTGCCGCGCTATATTCCGGGTGACAACGCGCTTGCGGACGATATAAATATTTGGAAAAACAAGGGCTTTTCGGTGCTTGTCTACGCGGGCGAGCATGCAAAGCGCACTCAGGATATGCTCCTTGATATGGGAGTTGAGGCGGCTGTGGTTGAAAACCTTTCCCGCGATGCCAAGCCGCGCGAGGTGCTGATAATCGAAAGGAGCCTGCCGAGGGGCTTTGAGTATACTGCGCTCGGCCTTGCCGCCATATCCGAATACGAGCTTTTCGGCGCGGGAGTGCGCCGCGAGAGTCCGAAGGCAAAGAAAAAGCATGCGCTGGATATGGGCGAGCTTGAGGTGGGCGATCTGATCGTTCACGAGGCGCACGGCATCGGCAGATTCACGGGCGTTAATACGCTGGTTGTGGACGGCAAGACCCGCGATTATATCGAGCTTGCCTACCAGGGCGGCGACAAGCTCTTCATACCCACCGATCAGCTCGACCGCGTTGCAAAATACGTCGGCGGCGAGGTGGAAAAGCAGAAGCTTTCGCGCCTTGGGTCGGGCGAATGGCAAAAGACCGTGGCAAGAACCAGCGCGAGCGTTAAAAAGCTTGCGTTCGACCTTGTTAAGCTCTACGGCGAGAGGGCGAGGCGCAAGGGCTTCCGTTTTTCACCCGATACGGATTGGCAGCAGCGGCTCGAGCTCAGCTTCCCGTACCGTGAAACGCCCGATCAGCTCCGCTCGATCGAGGAAATAAAAAAGGACATG
This sequence comes from uncultured Eubacteriales bacterium, assembly GCA_902794055.1. Taxonomy (GTDB): domain Bacteria; phylum Bacillota; class Clostridia; order Christensenellales; family CAG-138; genus PeH17. The sequence continues at coordinate 22,386 of CADBGC010000012.1, forward strand.
GAGTCCGAGCGCATAATGGATCGCCTTTTGTGCGGCGACGTTGGCTACGGCAAAACCGAGGTCGCCCTTCGCGCGGCGTTCAAATGCGCGATGGACGGCAAGCAATGCGCCGTGCTCGTGCCGACAACGATACTTGCGCAGCAGCATTTCAACACTCTTTCTTCGCGCTACGAGGGCTTTCCGATAAGGGTGGAGCTGCTGTCGCGCTTCCGCACGGCCAAGGAGGTGCGCGATGTGAAAGCCCAGCTCAAGGCGGGCAATGTGGACGTGCTCGTGGGAACCCATGCGCTGCTTGCAAAGGACGTTGTTTTCAAGGATCTGGGGCTTCTTATAATCGACGAGGAGCAGCGCTTCGGCGTGAATCATAAGGAGCAGATCAAGGAGATCAAGCGAAACGTGGACGTATTAACGCTCTCGGCAACGCCGATACCAAGAACGCTGCACATGAGCATGAGCGGCATACGCGATATGAGCGTTATAGAAACGCCGCCCGAAGCAAGATATCCCGTTCAGACCTATGTTGTTGAGTACTCCGATGCGCTCATTCGCGAGGCGATACTCAAGGAGATCGGGCGCGGCGGACAGGTCTATATTGTTTACAACAATGTGAAGAATATGGATACCTTCACGGGAAACCTTTCCGAGCTCGTGCCCGAAGCGCGGTTCAATTACGCGCACGGTCAGATGAGCGAGAGGCAGCTTGAAAACACGATGCTCGACTTCCTTGAGGGCAAATTCGACGTGCTCGTTTGCTCAACGATAATCGAAAGCGGCCTCGATATCTCGAACGTGAACACCATGATAGTCGTTGATGCCGACAGATTCGGTCTCTCCCAGCTCTATCAGCTCCGAGGCAGGGTAGGGCGCGGTCAGCGCCTCGGGTATGCGTATCTGACGTTCAAACCCAATAAGGTCTTATCCGAGATAGCGGATAAAAGGCTTTCCGCTATACGCGAATTCACGCAGTTCGGCGCGGGCTTTAGGATCGCCATGCGCGATCTTGAGATCCGCGGCGCGGGCGACATCCTCGGCGCGGAGCAGCACGGGCATATGGCGCAGGTCGGCTACGACCTTTACTGCAAGCTGATCGATATCGCGGTGCGCGAGGCGAGGGGCGAAAAGATAAAGCCCACCTTCGATACCGTTATGGAGATCCCGATAGACGCGAATATTCCCAAGAAATACATCGCGCGTGAAACGGGCAGGATGGAGATGTATAAGCATATCGCGGCGATAACGGATATCGACTCCTTCCGCGACGTGCAGGATGAGCTTATCGACCGCTACGGCGATATCCCCAGATGCGTTCAGAATCTTCTGGATATCGCGCTCTATAAATCCCGCGCTTCAAGGCTCGGCATACTGACATTCGCCGTTAAAAAGGGCGAAGCAAAGCTCGTTTTCAGCGAAAAGGCGCCTATCGACGGCGCAAAGCTGTTTGAAAACATACGCCGCATCGATGGCGCGAGCATGCTCGGCGGCGCGAGCGTTTCGATGGTGATAACCAAGAAGCACGCCGAGGAGGAAGCGATGTTCGTAATGGCGCAGAACGCGGTGAACGTGCTGCTTTCCTGCGTGGAGGACGATGACGGAAACAGTGAATAATAAATGGTGAAGAGTTGATATGGAATATAAAAATATAAGAAATGCGGAGCCTACGGATGCATTTCGCCTTGCGGAGATAGAGGTTTTCAACTACCGCTTGAACTTTTACCCTATCTTCAAAACGGACGGATACTTTTTCAAAGAGCTGACCACGGACGTGCTTGCGCGGGAATACCTCGATCTGCCCGAGAAGCTTCAAAACAGCTTTGTTTATGATGACGGCATAGTGAAGGGCTTTATCCGTGTTCGCGATAAGCATATAGAAAAGCTGTTCGTTGAGCCGGTTTTTCAGCGCGAAGGCATAGGGGAGAAACTGCTTTTGTTTGCCGTTTCCAAGCTTGGCGCAAACGAGCTTTTGGTGCTTGAGAAAAACGAAAAAGCCATTCGCTTCTATGAGCGGCACGGCTTTTATCTGACCGATGAAAAACAGCGCGTGGACGACACGGCGGAATTCCTTATAATGATGAGGCGGCGGGGATGAATGAAAACGAACGAGCTTATCGAAAATCTTATATCAAGCTTTCCGAATATCGAATTTGCATCGGAGCATTGGCGCATCTATGATGGATTCGTGCGCAGCCTCATGCACGAAGAGGGCGTGCTTCATCCTATGGAGTATCGCGATCAGCAGGCCGTAAAGCTCGTTTGCGCGCAGCATCCATTCAGCTTTGAGGAATGTATCAACGATCCAAAGGGCGTTGAACGCAAACAGCGCGAATACACCGCGGAATGGGTGCGGTTTTTGAACGACGAAAAGCTGCCTCTTCGCGAGGTCGATATTTGCTCAAGCGTGGATCAAAAGGTGTTTGATGCGCTCTGCACCCAGCAGAGCATCGAATCTCTTCGAATCAAATGGCTGAGGTGCGCTCGGATAGATAGGATATCGGGGCTTAAAAAGCTGAAAAAGCTTTATATTGGGCGGGCTTCGTCGCTTGTTGATATTTCTCCGATAGCTTATCTTGAAAGCCTTGAAACGCTTATCCTATGCGAACCGAAAAAAGTATTCGATTTCTCGGCTCTGGGCGAACTGAAAAAGCTGAGGGTGCTGGGTATTTGCGCTTCGCGCACGGAGAATACGACTGTTAAGATCAAAGACACGGATTTCATCTCCCAAATGCCCGCGCTTGAATATGTGGATATCATGGACGTTCGGCTTTGAACAGCTATTCTAAATGAAAAAAAGAAACAGCCCGCTTCGATCATCGTAGAACCGATCGAAGCGGGAATGAAAAAACGAGAATTTTGAAGAATAAAGAATTCAGTCGATCTCAGGCTTGCCGGGTCGGCTGTTTGTTCTCGTATGCGGCTGTCAGCGCCACCGCAAAGCCCTTTAGCTCGGTTTGATCGATCGCGTTTTCAAAGGAAAGCTCATGGCGAACGTTGTCGCTCAAAACGCCCTTAACGAAGATATGCCCCATGCCGTCGCCGGTGAAATGGAGAAACTGCTTTCCGTAGGGCTCGGCTATCCTTGCTTCGCCGCCGAGGGTCTTATAGATGTCGGCAAGCTCGCTTATGAAGATCATGAACCGCTTATAGTCGATATCAAGCTCGGCTTTGCCCGAATAATCGCCGCTTTTGACGCTCGCGCGGAGCGTTCCGTTCACGGGCAGCGCGATGTCTTCGTAATAGAAACGGGCGCGAAGAGTCAGGGAGAAGCCGTCCGAGGTGAGAGTGAATTCGCTTTCCTCCTCGAGCAGACACGCTGCATTATCGGGGGCGTTCACCTTGCACTCAGTTCCGTCGAGCAGCTTTTCCATATAGCGGGGCGCGTATTCGCCGTAGCCGTGCTTGGGGTAGAAACGGTATGCTTCGTGCCATTTTTCCCGGGGCTCGCCGAGATGCACCTTGGAAACCTTTATGCCCGTGTCGAGCATGGCATCCTCGATGACTTCAAGCAGCGCGCTTCCAATGCCGCTGCGCTTTAACTCGGGCACAACATAAAGTCTGTGAACGAAAGCTTCAGCCGTATCATCCACCCTTGAATACCCGCCGCAGCCTATCACCTTGCCGGCGCTGTCGTCAAGCGCAAGAAAAAAGCCGTCGCCGCGATCGAAATAGTATTTGTTTATATCCAAAAGATCCTCGTTGATCCTGGGAGGATGCCCGATTGCCTCCTTTGCGCGAAGAATCATATAGATCATCTCATCCCTATACGAACCGTCAAAGGGTATGATCTTGAATTTCATAATTATTCTCCAAACTGTGCCGCCGCTTTTTTCAGCATATCGCGTATCGGCAGCTCGTAGGGACAGCGCGTTTCGCAAACGCCGCATTCGATGCACTCGCTCGCCTTGACCTTTAATGTTGCATAGCGCCCCTTCGCCCAATCCTCAAGGCCGTATCTTTCAAGATAGCCCGCAAAGAGGAAAACGTTCGGTATGCTGATGCCCACGGTGCAGGGCGCGCAGTAGTTGCAGCGGCGGCAGAAATTGCCCGTAAGCTCGGAGCGAATCTTATCCACTCTCGCCTGAAGCTCCTCGTCAAGCGGGGAGGGGTCGGCACCGTATTTCGTGTTGGTCTCGATCTCCTCAATGCAGTACATTCCGGGTATGGATACCGTCACAAGCTCGTTTGCCGCGATATAGCGCAGAGCCGCCTCGCCGTCCTCGATCGCGCCGCCCGCAAAGGGCTTCATCGCGATGAAGGCGATGTTCTTTTCACGGCATTTTTCAAGAAGATGCTCGCATTGGCTCTCCACGATATTGTATGGAAACATGATGGTCTCCACCCAGTCAAGCTCGAGCGCGCGCTCGAAAACGGCAAGCGAATGTGCGGTGATGCCGAGATGATCGATCTTTCCCGCTTCCTTTGCTTCCATGAGCGCCTCAAGCGCACCGCCCGGGGCAAGCACGGTGTCGAGCTGCTCCATGGTTGGATTATGCACCTGATAAAGGTCGATGCGGTCGGTGCGAAGGTTATTTAGGCTTATGCCTATATCCTTCTCCATTCCCGCCTTATCGCGCGCCATGCTCTTGGTGGCAAGAATGAACTTATCCCTTCTGCCGTCGATGGCCTCGCCGATGTATTCTTCGCTGACGGTGTAGCCGCGCGCGGTGTCGATATAGTTCACGCCGCATTCGAGGAGCTTATCGAAAAGCGCCCTCGCGCCTTCCTTCTCGATGCGCTGAATGGGGATGCCGCCGAAGCCGACGCGTGAAACGGTCAGATCGGTTTTTCCAAAGGTCACGTATTGCATATTTTACCTCCCAAAGGCATTATTCACTAAATCAAAACCTTTTTCCGCTCCATTTATCAAGAAGCGAACGGATATCCTTTATAAAGCTTTCCTTATCCTTGTTGCTCGCGCTTCCGTAGATGCGCGTGAGCGAGGTAAGGCGCTTTGCGGCCTCGATGAGCTCGCGCTCAAGGTTCTTTGATTTGACCGCGCCCTTGGAGGCGTAGCCATTGTCCAAGGAGCCGCTCTTTTGCCCGTCCGCATGCTTTTTGGAGGTCTTGATCGGTATGCCCTCGGTGATGCGGATGAATTCGTTTTTGCCTATGTCAAACTCCGTGCCGCTGTACGGTGCGAAGGTCTCATAGCCGAATTCATCGTGAAGAAGCGCGGCGAAGCTTCCGCAAACAGCATCCTCGCCGTGATTGAGAAACACGCGAGTCGGCCTTTCGGTGAAGCCCTTGAGCCAGCTTATAAGCCCGTCCCTGTCCGCATGGCCGCTCGAGCCCTCGAGGAAGGCGATCTCGGCGTGAACGGCAATGCTTTCGCCAAAGAGCTTTATATGCTCGGCGCCGTCCAGAAGAAGCCTTCCGAGCGTGCCCTCGGTTTGATAGCCAACGAAGAGCACCGTGCATTCGGCCCGCCAGAGATTATGCTTTAGGTGATGGCGTATCCTGCCGCCCTCGCACATGCCGCTGCCCGCGATTATGACCTTCGGGTCCTCGGCAAAGTTGAGCGCCTTGGATTCATCGGACGAAACGCTGGGCTCAAGGCCCTTGAAATAAAGCGGGTTTATGCCCTGCCGCAGAAGCTCGGCCGTTTCCGCATCGAAAAACTCGGGGTCGGACTGCAAAAAGATGCTCGTGGCCTCCTCGGCAAGCGGGCTGTCCACCACAACGCGGAAATCTCCGCAGCCCTTTATGCGGTTTTGAAGCTTCGCAAGGCGGATAAGATAGAGTATCTCCTGGGTTCTTCCAACGGCGAAGCTCGGGATCACCACGTTGCCGCCGCGCGCGAGCGCTCGCTCGATGACCTCGGCAAGAAGGCCAACGTGGTCGCAGTCCACAAGCTCGTGAAGGCGGTCGCCGTAGGTGGATTCAAGCATCAGATAATCTGCGCTCGAAACGGGAGAGGGATTCTTCAAAAGGGGTTTGTTTATATTGCCCACGTCCCCGCTGAAAACGAATTTTTTATTTATGCCGCCCTCCGTGAGCCAAACCTCGATTGCGGCGGAGCCGAGAAGATGCCCGATGTCCGTAAAGCGGATCTCAACGCCCTCGGCAATGCGCAGCCTTTCGCCGTAATCCGCGGGGCGAAGAAGCTTTAAAACTGCTTCGGCATCCTTGAGCGTGTAGATAGGCTCGATCATATTGCCGTCCGAACGCTTGCGCTTGCGGTTTTTCCACTCGGCCTCCGATTCCTGAATATGCGCACAGTCGCGCAGCATTATGTCGGTTAAGCCGCAGGTAGCCCTCGTTGCGTATACCCTGCCGCGAAAGCCCTGCTTATGCAGAAGGGGAAGATTGCCCGAATGATCGACGTGCGCGTGGGTCAAAAGCACTGCGCTTATCTCGGATGCATCGACGGGGAGCTTCTGATTCTCGAAAAAATCGCGCCCCTGCTCCATGCCGCAGTCCACGAGCAGCTTTTCGCTGCCAACCTCTATAAGAGTCATGCTGCCCGTTACCTCGCGGGCGGCACCCAAAAAAGTTATCTTCATCGCCGTTCCTCCATGGTTATGGTTTTATTATAATTCTTTTTACCTAAAACCGCAACGGTTTTTTGCTTTTTTTCACCGCTTTTGCGCATTCCGGTCAAGGTTGAAAAACTCCCGCTGCGGTGGTATACTTAAATATTGTGCCGCGAATGACGGCTCTATGAGCAAAATGCGGCGAAACGGAGAAAAAATGAAGCGTATACTCGGCTGTTTTAAGGAATACAAGGTGCAAACGGTGCTTGCCCCGCTGTTTAAATTCGCGGAGGCGGCGCTCGATCTTTTGGTGCCGCTGGTCATAGCCGCCATCATCGACAGGGGCATAGCGCAGAGGAATACGGGATTCATCCTCTCGCGCGGAGGGCTTCTCGTGCTGTTTGCCGCCGTGGGGCTCGCTTTGGCGCTTACGGCGCAGTATTTTTCCGCAAAGGCGGCTATCGGCGTTGCCACCACGCTTCGCGCAAGGCTCTTTGATAAAATTCAGCGGCTTTCGTATGCTCGGCTCGACGGGGTCGGCGCTTCGGCGCTTATAACGCGGCTCACGAGCGACGTTGCCACGCTTCAAACCGGCATAAACCTCGCCCTTCGCCTGCTTCTTCGCTCGCCGTTCGTGGTTTTCGGCGCAATGGCAGTCGCCTTCACGATAGACACGCGCTGCGCGCTCATTTTCGCTGCGGTCATCGCGGTGCTGCTCGTTATAGTGTTTTTCATACTGCTCGTTTCGATACCGAGGCACACGCTCGTTCAGCGCGAGCTGGACGGCGTTACCGGCGCGGCGCGCGAGAACCTTTCGGGCGTTCGCGTTATAAGGGCGTTTTTGATGGAGCAGGAGGAAAAGCGCGGGTTTGAAGCAAGAAGCGCGGCGCTTCAGACGCTCTCGCTCGCCGTTGGCAGGATATCGGCGCTTTTGAACCCCGCAACGCTGATCGCCGTCAATATCGCCGTGATCGCGCTTATATGGAGCGGTGCGGTGCGCGTGAATATCGGCTCGCTCACGCAGGGGCAGGTCGTTGCGCTCTACAACCTGCTTTCGCAGATACTCGTGGAGCTGATTAAAATGGCAAACTTCATGATAACCGCCGCAAGAGCCGCCGCAAGCGCGAAGCGGATATCAGCAGTGCTCGAAATGGATGAGGGCGAAAAGGGCGGCAGCATCGTTCCCGATGAAAACGCACCGCAGGGAGAGGTCGAGTTTAAAAACGTCGGCTTTGAATACGAAAACGCAGGCGCGCCTTCGCTTTTCGATATAAGCTTTAAGGCGAAGCCTGGGCAGACCATTGGCATAATCGGCGGCACGGGCAGCGGCAAATCCACGCTTTCCTACCTCGTTTCGGGCTTCTTTTTCCCAACAAGCGGTGAAATTTTCATCGATGGCGTGAATATTCGGGAGATGGATTCGGATGCGCTTCGAAGCCGCATATCGGTCGTTCCTCAAAAGGCGGTTTTGACCGAGGGAACCATCAGATCAAACCTTCTTATGGGCGATCCCGAGGCCGATGAAGCAAGGCTCGTATCCGCGCTCAAGACCGCGCAGGCGTATGATTTTGTTTTTGAGCGCGAAGCGGGGCTCGATGAGCGGGTATCCCGAGGCGGAAGCAATTTCTCGGGCGGTCAGAAGCAGAGGCTCTCGATCGCAAGGGCGCTCGTTAAAAAGAGCGAGATATTGATACTCGATGACAGCGCGTCCGCGCTCGATTACGCAACGGATGCAAGGCTGAGAGCCGCGCTTAAAAACTCGGAAGAAAAGCGCACCACCTTCATAATTTCGCAGAGGGCGGCTTCGATAATGCATGCCGATCTTATAATCGTGCTCGACGACGGCAGAGCCGTGGGCATGGGCAGGCATGAGGAGCTTCTTTGCTGCTGCCCGATCTATCGCGAGATCTACGAGATGCAGACGGGAAGGGAGGCGAGCGCATGAAAAACGCGAAAAATGCCGAAGCTTCCAAGAAAAAAGGCATGAGCGCCGCTTCGCGCGAAACGATCAAAAAGCTGCTTGAAAAGCTTGCGGGAAGAAAGCTGCTCGCCGTTTGTTCGCTTCTTCTCGCGCTCGTTTCGGTCGCGCTTTCGCTGCTCATACCAGTGCTTGTGGGAAAAAGCATAGACTGCATAATCGATAAGGGACGGGTGGATTTTGTTTCGCTCAGGCCGTATCTTGCGTGGATAGGCATAAGCGCAGCGCTTTCCGGGCTTGCAAGCTATCTTATGAGCCTGGTGAACAACCGCATAACCTACGGCATGGTGAAGGATATCCGCACCGAGGCGTTTGCGCATATTCAAAATATGCCGCTCTCGGAGCTCGATCCGCGCCCCGTGGGCGACACGGTCAGCCGCCTTATCAGCGATGCGGATCAGCTTGCGGACGGACTGCTTCTCGGCTTTTCGCAGCTCTTCACGGGCGTTATAACGATAATCGGAACGCTTTTCTTCATGCTTTCGGTCGATCCGCTGATAACGCTGGCGGTGGTCGTGCTCTCGCCGCTCTCGCTCATCGTGGCGCGCTTCATCGCCAAGCACAGCTACCGAAGCTTTAAAGAGCAGGCCGAGGCGAGGGGCGAAAACACGGCGGTGATCGATGAATACGTCGGCGAGCAGAAGCTCGTTCGCGCGTTTTCATACGAGAAAAAGGCGCGGGAGCTCTTCGGAAAAACCAATACAAAGCTTGAAAAGATCGCGGTGAAGGCAACCTTCCTTTCCTCGCTCACGAACCCATCCACGCGCTTTGTGAACTCCATCATCTACGCGGCGGTGGCGGTGCTCGGTGCGCTCAGCGTAACGGGCGTTATCGGCGGCGCGCTGACCGTGGGCGGGCTTTCGGCGTTTTTGAGCTATGCCAACCAGTACACCAAGCCCTTCAACGAAATTTCGGGCGTGTTTGCGGAGCTTTCAGGCGCGCTCGCCTGCGCGGAGAGGCTGTTTGCCTTGATAGATGCGCCCGTTGAAACGCCCGATCCCGTGAGTGCGGAAACGCCTGCGGCGGGGGACGGAAGCATGCGCTTTGAGAGCGTGGATTTTTCATACGACCCCGAGCGCGAGCTTATCAAGGATTTTTCGCTTGACGTGGGCAGCGGTCAGCGCATAGCGATAGTCGGCCCCACGGGCTGCGGCAAAACCACGCTTATAAACCTCATCATGCGCTTTTACGACGTGAACGCGGGCGAAATAAGGCTCGGCGGCGTGGAAACGCGGCGCATGACGCGCTCGGAGCTGCGCTCAAGGTTCGGCATGGTTTTGCAGGATACCTGGCTCAAGAGCGGAACGGTGCGCGAAAATATAGCTATGGGCAGGAAAAACGCCACCGATGCGGAGATAATCGCGGCGGCGAAAAAGGCGCATGCGCACGGTTTTATTACAAGGCTGCCGCAGGGGTACTCCACGGTGCTCGGCGAATCGGGCGGCACGCTCTCGCAGGGGCAGAAACAGCTTCTCTGCATCGCACGCGTGATGCTCTCTGAGCCCCCCGCGCTGATACTCGACGAGGCGACCTCATCCATCGACTCGCGAACGGAGCTCTTGGTTCAGGACGCGTTTGCGGAGCTGATGAAGGGGCGCACTTCGTTCATAGTTGCCCATAGGCTCTCCACCGTGCGCGATGCGGATATGATACTCGTTATGAAAGCGGGAAAGATAATCGAAAAGGGCACGCATAAGGAGCTGCTCGATAAGGGCGGGTTCTACCGCGAACTCTATGAAACGCAGTTTGCGCCGACCGCCGCGGAGGCGGTTTGAGAAAAACGCACAAGCTGAAAACCGCCGAAACAGAGATACTGTTCGGCGGTTTTTCAAGGTTTACATGGTTTTCTTTTTATGAAACTCCATCTTCAGCGCCTGAGAAATCGGCTTATAGATAAAGAAGGTGACGAGCGAAACGATAATGCCCTTAACAAGGTTGAACGGAACTACCGCCCACAGGACCAGCGAGCGAACGCTCGTTATATGCTTATTCACCGCTTTGCCCATGCCCACAATGACTTGGATGGCCGCTGTGTATTCCCGATCGGGGAAGAACAGCATGGCAAACTTGGGAATAAGGTAGAGGCCGTTGAACGCGCTTCCGAAAACTGTCATGCAGAGCGTTCCCGCGATAAGGCCGATAAGCGCGCTCTTGCGGCTGGGCTTATAATGATAGATGATGCTTGCGGGCAGAATGAAGGTGCAGCCGATTATGAAGTTTGCAAAATCGCCCACGAACGCGGTCGAGGTGCCCTTGAGCAGCAGATGGATCAAGACCTTGAGGAACTCCGCGATAACGCCGTAAAGCGGCCCGAGGAAAAAGGCGCAGATCATCACGGGCAGCTCGGACAGGTCCAGCTTATAGAAGCCCGGCGCGAAGAAGAGCGGAAGCTCAAGCAGCATCAGCACGCCCGCAATGCTCGAAAACATCGCCGTGTAGGTGATGCGGCGCGTACGATTCGCGTTTTGAACGCGGTTTTTGAACACGACGCGCTGAAACAGAAGCGCGATAAGGATGACTGCCGCCGTTACAAGGGCGGCAACGAGGATGAAGCTGCCGTTTTGAATGGCAAGCAGCAGGTCTGTAAAGAAGCTCATTTTTACCTCCGAAAAAAGAAATTCCCGAAAGCGATAACGCCTTCGGGTAATACAGGACAAGATAAAACAAATATAAATATTTATTCTCCTTCTTTCATCCGGACTTACGCGCACCTAAAAGGAAACGCACTCACCGTCGGTCCCGGAATTTCACCGGATCGGCGGACGGCTCATAGAACCGACCGTTCGCGGACTTTCACCGCCGGTAGGGATTTTCACCCTGCCCCGAAGTGAGCTTATTATAGCATAGAATGAGAGCAATTGCAAGAGCGAGCGGGGATCGAGGCTAAAGCGGGGGCGGCGCGGGCGTTATCCGCGCCTTAACGTGCAAGCTTTTTTATATCAGCGCCCGAATTCTATTCGCACGTCGCCCTCCTCGCCTATCACAAGGCGCATATTCTTGATGAACTTCTGATAAAAGCGCTTGCGCTCATCCTCGGAGAACGGTGCTCTTGTGTTTTTCAGCGCCGTGTCGAGCATATCGTTCACGTTCAGCCGCATCGCGCCGTCAATATACGTCCGCATCTCCGCAAGCACGGCTTTTATCTTGATATCCTCGCCGTTGCCGCCGTAGAAGTCGTCGAGGTAGCAATAGAAGATATGCTGCTCCTCAAGCGCCTGCTTCAGGCTGGGGCTGCATTTGCTGTGCTCGATCATAACGAGGAATTTTGCCTGAGGAAGATTGGATACAAGGGGCCAATAGTCGGAGTCGCTTGAAACGAGCACGAACGAATCGGTCTTATTCTCGTAGAATTCGCGGAAAACACGCGCATAGAGCGTTTGGTCGACCAAGGACTTATTGTCCATCAATCTTTCAACGTTCAGATGCTCCACGGGAACGCCTCCCGTGCAGCTTTCAAGCATATTCCACGCGCTCGAGGCATGAACGTCGTCAAACAGGATGATGCTCGATATCTTGTCGGTATAGCGTTTTTCAAGGTTCTTAAACGCCGCGCTCAGGTTGAACGGATCGGAGTTTTCGCAATCGACCACAAGAACTGTTTTGCTGCTTGAGGAAATGAAGTCGTAGATGTTATTCGTTACGTAGCTGCCAACGTTCGACACCATGTTTCGAGCCTTGAACTCGTCGTTGTTAAGCTTATACAGCCAGGTGCAGAACCTGTAGTCGGAGGAAAGGATCAGCCCCTCATCCTGCGCATCCCAATTCATATAGGCGTGGAAGGGCAGATACGAATAGCTGCTGCGGTAGACCGCCAAGGCCGCCATAACGCCGCTGTCGCTCAAGCCGTTCTTCATTATGAAAAGATCCCTGATATAGTCCCAATTCAGCCACATCGGGAAAAAGCTCTTGCAGTTGTTTATTCGGTCGTTTATCAGGTGGTTTATTTCAACAATGTGATTGCTCAGAAAACGGCTCGATTTTTTAACAAAGTCTATTCCGTCACTTGCAAGCTGCATAACGTATTCATCGGGAATGTATTCGCGTACCGTTCTTATGCCTCTGTGCTCAACCTTGAAAGCATGATTGATCTTATTGAAATTTATAAATATTGACGTTCGTATCGCGCAAAGGTTTCTTATTATTCTTGCATTCTTATCCTTATTCAGCTTATTGAATACTTCTATATCGAATGATGTGTTTTCTTTTTCAAATAAATGCTTTTTGATCCCGAGTAAATAAGCGACCTTTGTTGTGATATCATGAGTGTATTCGCGGTACTCCTTATAATCGTGCACCGTGGAGTCGTGCTCATTCTGTTCGATCGAAGCGGCATCGGTGTCTGCATCGGGAGCACTGCCCGTTTCGTCTGTAAGTGCAGGCTGTTTGTTTGGTTCCTTGAGCATGGTAAAGGCTCTCCTTTCAAGTATTTATTTGGGGGCTGTCCCATTGAGCGTTGCTTAACGCAAGGAGCGGATAGGATCAAGCGCTTTGGCGCCGGCTTCTCCGCCCCGAGCGGCTAAAAACATATTTTCTAATGCGCGGGCAAGAGACCCGGCTCTTGGCTTTTACTGCGGATCGTCCGCATAATTGGTGTATCTCGCTATCTCGGGCACCCACATGACCTTTAGGTTCGCGGTGGCGCCGTTTCGGTGCTTGGCAACGTTGATATACGAGGTGTTGTCCCCGTCCATGGCTTCCTGCGTTTCGGGATAGGTGGCGGGGCGGTAGAGCATCATTATAACGTCCGCATCCTGCTCGATGGAGCCTGATTCGCGAAGGTCACTCATCAGCGGCGTGTGATCCTTGCGCTTGTCGGGCTCGCGGGAGAGCTGGGAAAGCAGGATTATTACCACGTTCAGCTCCCTTGCGATCATCTTCAGGCCGCGCGTCATCTCGGCAACCTCAAGCACCCTTGAATCGCGCTTGGAGGTGGACTGCATGAGCTGGAGATAGTCGATAACCACGATATCAAGCCCCTGCTGTGCCTGCACTCTGCGGCATTTTGAGCGTATCTCCGCAACGGTCGCGCCCGGAGCATCGTCTATAAGGATGTTCGATTCGCCAACGGTGTTGAAATTGTCCGCAATGCGGAATATCTCCTCAGCCTTGAGGTCGCCCGTGCGGATCTTCTGCATATTGATGCCCGCTTCGCCGGACATTATTCGCATCACTATCTGCTCCTTGGGCATCTCAAGGCTGAATACCATAACCGTTGCCTTCTCGCGGATAGCGGCATGGGCGGCGATGCCGAAGGCGAACGCCGATTTACCCGCCGAGGGTCGCCCCGCAACGATAACAAGGTCGCCGCGCTGAAGGCCGCTCGTGAGATCGTCCAGATCCGCAAGGCCTGTGGCGATGCCCGTGCGCCTGCCGCCAAGCTGCATAAGCTCGCCGATCTGCCGATACACGTCCGCATAAACCTCGCCGATGGTGGGAATATGCTCGGCGCTCTTGCGCATGGCGATGTTGTAGATCTGCCTCTCTGCCTCGTCGAGTATCTGCTTGGGATCCTTGTTGCTCTCAACGGCCTCGTGCGCGATCATATTGCCCGTGGCCATGAGCTTTCTTCTGACCGAATGCGCCTCGACTATATCGATATAGTGCTCTATATTCGATACGCTCGGCGGGGAGAGCGCAAGGTCGATGAGATACCCGTTGCCGCCCACCGCTTCAAGCTTGCCGTCGCGCTCGAGCATATCGGTGAGCGTTGTTAAGTCGATGCTTTTTCCGCTGTCGAAAAGCTTTTTCATTGCGGAAAAGATATCCCTGTGTGCGGCGGAATGGAAATCATCCGCGCTGAGCATTTCAAGCGCCTTTTCTGCGGCGGAGGACGAAGCGGCGGCGGAGCCTATCACGCTTCCGAGAACGGATCTTTCCGCGTCCGTATTATGCGGTATGCGGCTGAGGTTTTCTTCCATAGCTATAATACTGAATACTCAATGGTCGATGATGAAGCCGAAGCGATCTGCGATCCGGCAAGCACTTTGAAAAAGCGCGGGAAATACGCCGCGGGGGGCGGCTTTAGCGGCGGAGCGCCGACCGTAGGGATCGCGCTTACTCCGCGAGCGGGAGCACCTCCACCTTGAAGGAGGCGTTCGTTTGCTCGAACATGTGCGCACTCACGGTGTAGATGCCGATCGCCTTGATGGGCTCATCCAGGCCGATGCGCTTTTTATCCACCTCGATATCGAACTGCTCCTTGAGCGCGGCGGCGATCTCCTTGCCGGTTATCGCACCGAAGAGCCTGCCGTTGTCGCCGCATTTGGCGTACACCTTGACCGAAAGCTTGCTCATATCGGCCGCAAGTGCTTTTGCGTTCTGCCTCTGCACCTCATGGCGGTGCTTGGCGGCGGATTTTTTAATGTTTACTGCATTTATCGTGTCCGAATCGGCGGGCACGGCAAGTCCCTTGGGAATAAGAAAATTCTTGGCATAGCCGTCGCTGACGGAAGCAATATCGCCCGCCTTGCCGCAGCCGTGTACATCGCTTTTAAGAAGCACCTTCATTTATTCTTCACCTCCGTGGGTATTTTTATCGGTATCGGTCGGTTTTTCGGCGTTATCGCCGGATTTTTCTTCATTGGGCTTTGCTTCATCGCCGCCCTCGGAGCCGCTTTGTGCATCGTTCCCGTCCTCATCCTTATCCTCGAGCACGTGATCGAAGAAGGCGGAGTCCTTCCTGCGCGCTATGATCTGCGGGCCGTTGCCGTCGCCGAAATCGACCACAACGGTGTTGCTTTTCTCGCGGTTCGCCTTTTCAAAGGCCTCCCTTATCAACCTGTCGGTGCGGATGAGCCTGCGGCGAATGCCGGCGTAAAGGTCGATCGCACCGAAGAACGCCATGAAATAGGGCGACATTACGGCGGCGAGGATAACGAACAGCCTAACGGGCAGCGAAACTGTGCTGCGCCCGCGTGAAGCTATATACATGGCGGTGCCCATGCCGGCAGCGGCAAGCATCGGCATCAGCATTAAAAGGACGGTGTAGAGCACAACGGGCGCGGCGTTGGATTTTGCCGCGTATAAAATGATGATCGCTATCGCGAAAACGGGTATGCCGAGCTTGAGGCTCGAGGGGAGCTGCCATTCGCGGAAGCGCGCCATGGGGCGAATATCGGCGTTTGAAAGCTTGCAGAAAAGACGCGAGAGGATAACGGTGAAGAACGCCGCCGCCTCGGCGAAGAGCACCAGCATTCCGTAGAAGGTGGTGGGTATGGATTCGCGAAGCTCGGCGATATCCTCGATAACGTAGCCCATCGAGCGGTAGTATTCATCGAAATAGCGCAGGCGCTCGAGTATGCCTTCAAACGGCGCTTTGCCCGCAAGAAGCGAGGGCAGGCCGAAGCCGACGTACAGCGCGATCAGCGCAGCGGCGGCAAGCACGAGCGCGATCATGCGGTAGGGCAGCCTGAGCCGGAACGCGGCTACGGTGAAAATAACGGAAAACGAGTACGCGCCCCAGAGCGCATACATCGTGATATCGTTTCCGAGATGCGCGAAGAAGATGCCGAGCATCGTAAAGAGCGCGGCGGCAGCGGCATGGAATATGCCGTGGCGCACGCCGAGATACACCGCGCCCGCTGCTGCGGGAATGAGCAGAACGGTGGAATAAGCTCCGGCGAATGCGCCGAAAAGCCCGATTCCGAGTGCAATAATGAAGCTTTTAAAGGTCAAGGTTTTTTCCATAGTTTTTTCCTCTGCGGAGCTTCGCCGAATGAATGCTTTTCACAAGGCGATACCCCCACTTATATCTATTATATCAATAATCGTAGAGAAGTCAACCGCAAAAGCGAATATGAGCGGATAAGCCGGTGAAAAATGCTCTCGGGGCGCGACTTATGGCTCTTTTCGATGAAAACAGCGCCGAAGCTTATCAAAACGGCGGCAGGGAAGCCCCGCCGCCATTCTCGCGCTGTTCGTTTCAGCCCGCCTTCTTATCCGCACCGTCGGGCTTTTCATCGCCGCAGCGTGTTTCCTCGGTCTCGCGGTGATAGCTCACGCCGATGTTCCCGTTTATGATACCCGCATTTGCGCCCACCGAGCCGCCGATGTCAAAGGAGGTTTTCGTGGTATTCTTACCGCCCTTATCCGACTTCTTGGAAGCCTTGTTCGCGCGGCGCGATGCTTCAAGCAGATCGATGCCGCGATCTGCAAGGCGCATGGCTTATCAAAAGAGACCTTCACCTTATGTCCTCTTTTCACGGTGACCCAGTCCTTCTTTAAGACGTGCTCGCCTTTATTCAAAGACGGGAAGCGCATCAGGGTAATCAGACGTGATTTTTTATATAAGGCAACAACCGATACCTTGTGGTCGTCCGCAAAACGATCCTGATCCGGTGCCACCATCAGACCGCCGCCGTAGTAGCGTCCGTTGCACATGGAGACGAGG
>CADBGC010000013.1:0-9394 GCA_902794055.1 uncultured Eubacteriales bacterium
TAGCAGGCGAGCTCCGCATCGTAGGCATCCTTGCGCACGGCGGGATCGGGATCGTAGGCAAGGTTTCGAACCGATGAAAGGTTGAGCGCCTCGCCGCGGTAATCGGCCGTCACGGAGGAGGTCAAGAAGCCCTGAAGATCGCTCCAAGCCTTCGAGCCGCTGATGCTGTACAGCGCCATTATCTGCTCGCATTCCTCGCTGAGCAGGTGCTTATTCTGCTCGCGGATATGCTTGAGCAGGAACTCGTAATCCTTCAGGATGGGGTCGCTCTCGATAAGCGCATCAAGCTCGTCCATTCCCGCAATATACTTCTTCGCGGAGGTCTCCGCCTTGGCGGTGGCGCTGAGCTTGCCCATGAGCCTGCCGATAGCGGAATTCGCTTCGTTATCCCTCGCATTGGTGCTCGAGCGAAGCCCCGCAAAGCTGTAGAGATCTGATGCAAGCTGATTCAGCTCCTCGGATATGCGAACATAGCCGAGCAGTGTGTCCTTATTGCTCATGCTGCCGAGATTCGCGGCAAAGTCGTTCAGCTCGGCGATCTTTTCATCTACCGCCTTCATGTCGGCTTCAAACTTCGGGTCGTCAAAGCCCTTGTAGAGCACGTCCAGGGACCATTCGTAGTTGTTCATTTTGTTCTCCTTATTCTTGGGAATTTCCCATTATTATCTTATTCCTCGCACGCAAGCGCGATTATCGCATCCGCGATCATGTGCGTGTCGAACATCGCTTCATCGATGCCGAGATACTCATTCGGCATGTGGATCGGGCCCGAGATGCCGGGCTTTTCGCAGCCGAATGCGACCGCGTTCGGGAATGCGCGGGCGTAGGTGCCGCCGCCGATCGCAAGGGGAGCCTCATACTTGCCGGTGCGCGCCTCGTACACCTTGAGAAGCTTACTTACCAGCTCGCTGTCCTCTGGGATGAAGTGGCCGTCCTGCTGCTTTTCGTGGATAAGCTCGGGCTTAAGCCCCGCCAGCGCCTTCTCGATGCCGCCGCGCACCTCGGCAAACGCCATGGAGGTGGGGTGGCGAACGTCTATCGCAAGCTCAAAGCCATCTTCATTCCATTCGATAACGCCGGGGTTGAGGGTCAGCCTGCCGCTTGAATCGGTGCGGTCGATGCCCATGCTCTCGCCGTGCATATCGAATTTGAAGGCGTTATGAAGAATTTCGGCAACGCGCTTATCCTCGCCCTCGAGCGGAAGCGAAGCGAGGATCGCGAACGCCGCCTGCATCGCGTTTTTGCCATGCTCGGGCATGGAGCCGTGCGCGTCCTGACCGACTATAAGCAGCTTCGTGCCGCCGCTAACTTCCTTAATTTCAACGCTCATGCCGCGCTCGGTCGCGATATGGAGCTGCTTTTCAACTTCGCGTGCGGGAAGGGGTGCGAAAACCTCCGCCTTGCCGCAAACAACGTTTGCGCGGGTGCCGCCGTTCACGCGGATATTCGTTTTAACGGCGCATTTGAAGGTGGGATGATAGATGCCCTTTTCGGAATTTACGAGCGGATAATCCGCATCCGGCGAGAAGGTAAGAGTCGGTATCTCGGCAACCTTTTTATAGTGGTTCATGCAGCCCCAGCCGGTCTCCTCGTTCGTTCCGAGGATTATGCGAACGCGGCGGCGCATGGGAAGCCCCGCTTCCTTTATCGCATGAAGCGCATACATCGCGCAGATCGCGGGGCCCTTATCGTCCATCGCGCCCCTGCCGTAGATCTTGCCGTCGTGGATCTCGGCGGCATAGGGGGGATACAGCCAGCCCTCGCCCTCGGGAACTACGTCCAGATGGCAGACCACGCCGAGCATCTCCTCGCCCTCGCCGTAGTCTATGCAGCCCGCATAGCCGTCGAGGTTGGTGACCTCAAAGCCCATCTCTTTGCCAAGGTTCAGGGCATGAAGAAGAGCATCGTTCACCGCTTCGCCGAAGGGTGCGCCCTGCTTGGGCTCGCCCTCAACGCTGGGGAAACGAATGCTCTCTTGAATGGAATTGATAAGCGCATCCTTGCTGCTTTCGATGATCGCGTCAACTTTTTTATTCATTTTAGCTGCTCCTTTGAAGGCGGAAGTCGGACTTTGCGTTTTTTATATCATAAAACGCCCCGCATTTCGCCCGATTTTAACATATATGTATTATAGCATCTGCGGAAAAAAAAGACAATATCGGGAAGCAAAAAGAATCGCATCATTCCCCCGCTTTTTGCGCAAAATAACGGCAGCGGTTCGATCGAGCCGCTTATTCTGCCGTTTTATCGATCCATAAAGCGGCTTGTTTTCGGAGGCAATATGAAAAGGATCATAAGTTTGACCGCGGCGGTGTTTTTCGCGCTTGCTGTTTTGGGCGGCCTTGCCTGCTCCATGAAGGACACGGGCAAAACCACGCCCTCGCCAAGCGCAAGCCCCACCGTGGATGCAACAAGAAGCGGTATGCTTCAGCCCTCGGCCTCGCCGAGCACTTCCCCAAGCGCTTCACCGAGCGCAGCTCCCTCGGTTTCTCCCTCGCCCGATATGAGCGCGGAGCCTTCACTCTCCCCCGATATGAGCCCGGGCTCTTCCTTTTACCCGAGCACCACCCCGGGCGCGGATGAGCTTATTGCGGACTTCATGGAGGGAAAGGTTATCGACCCCTCAGAGATACCCGAGATAACCTCGATGCTTGCAAGGGAGTTCCCCGAGCACACCATCCAGTCCGTAACGCACGCGCTCTTTGAGGGCAGGCAGGCGTACCGCGTGGTGCTCCAAGGGGACGGCGAGCTTTCGCGGGTGCTGTTCGTTTTTCCAAACGGAAGCATACTTCTTCCCGCCGAGGCGGATTGACTGACGATGCTTGTGCCGTAGGCGAAAGCGGCAAACGGGGCGATCCATCGCCCCGTTTCGTTTATTATAAACCAAAACAAATACCGCCGAAGCGGTATTTGCACCTTAACTATTCACTATTCACTATTCATTGTTCACTATTCACTGACCCGATCCTTACCCGATCACGATCTCCTTTATTCCCTTAAAGATGGCGTTCTGCCTATCGCTCCCGTCCGCACTCTTGAGCGCGAGCATACATCCGCTTTCCGCATCGGTCACGACTGCGCCGCGCTGAAGCGCAAGCACGCTTTCATGAAGGTTTGCGGAGTTGACCTTTTCAAGGATATCCGTTTCGCTTCCGTCAACGCCGATAAGCTTGAAGGTTTTGAACTCCCCGAATTCGAGCGTTCCGCAGGCATCGTAGAGAAGCCCTTTCATATAAACGCCGCAGAAATACATCGGGTCGCCGCTGTCGCGCACGTCGTCGTTCTTGCTGTCATAGCCCACGATCTGCCCGCGATCGAGCGCGTAAAGCTGCTCTGCGGCGTAGGCTTTGCTGTTTCCGAATGCCGTGATCTTGAGCATCTCGGCGCTGCCAAGCTCGCTCCACTTGATGGGCGGCATCATCGCTTCCTTGTAGGGGGTTATCGGTGGCTGAGTTGTGCCGCTTCCGCTTCCTCCCGAGCAGGCAAGCGCAGAAAGCGCGAATATCGCAGCAAGGGCGAGCGCAAGCAAACGGACGGTGTTTTTCATTTTCATTTCCTTTCTTTATTCCATTTTTATCGAACTCTTTTATCGAGGCGGGCGCGCATGCTTGTTTGCGTGAGTGCCGAAGCCGAGCTTACTTTTGAAATTATAGCAGAGACGGGCGAAATAATCAAGCCGAGGCTGTTTCGGAGCCGCGAGCCGATATGCTCCCCTCAAATCGGCATTAAATCTGCCGATATTTGGTCAAATGCGAAAAAAAGCACATAAAAATGTGAAATATTATCGCCGCTGACTGTTGCAATAAACTTGTTGACATGTTATAGTATAATGGATGAGGTGTTCGTCAAATCCAACGAGAGGATCAATTTATGATAGTGAGAATGATACGCGAGCCGGTGATACTTTTTGAAACCCTTGGTATGGTTTGCAAATATTATCGAAACGATTCATATATGGCAACTGCAGAATCGCTGCTGTCCAGGTTTGGCGCTGCGCTTACCGAAAGTCAGGTAAACGAGCTCAGAAGCAACGCCGCTATCGCGGATCAGTTCATGCTCGAGGCCTGCGCCGATCTCGACCGCGATGCCGACGACGTTAAATTCTTCTTCGAGCCCTTCGATACCGGCGACCCCATGGAGCTCAGCTGCGTTGCGAGGGTGCTGCTGCTTTCGATGATCGGCCTTAAAAAGATAGACTTCGAAGAGTCCGTTGAGGAAACCAAGAGGCGTTGGACCGAGGCCAAGAGCATCGGCCTTGAGGTGCTTGAGTTCCACGCGCACGGCATATCCTTCGTTTGCTCCGGCGAGCGTACCCTGCCCTCGCTCTTCGAGCAGATCTACGCCCTTGATTACCCCCAGAAGGCGAAGATGGACTCCTTCCGCGCCATTGAAAAGCACGATTTCTATATCGACAAGCTTGCCGCAATCCTTCGACCCTATGCGCAGCGCATGCAGCAAAGCATTGACAGGCTCGCCCCCATATACGCGTTCATGGCCGAAAATTGGGAGCATTATCTTAGGGATATGCCCCCGGCTCAGGTTTCCGCCCTTCTTCGCATAGATGAAAAAACCCAGCTCCACATGCTCACCGAGGCAGCGGTCAGCCTTTTCCTCTTCAACGAGATCGGCAACTGCTTCGACGACATACCTTCCTCTCCCCATGAGCTAACCACGCTCTACATCGGCATTGCTCTGTACCCGCAGTACACCGTTGCGTTTGAAGAGCAGCAGGCGGAGCGTATTGCCGACAGGCTGAAGGCGCTTGCCGATCCCGTTAGGATGGCGATACTCGCAAGGCTTCAAAAGAATCCCGATTACTGCCTGAATATCTCCCAAACCATGGATCTGAACCCGGGCAACGTTTCAAGGCATCTGACTCTTATGTATGAGCAGGGGCTCGTTACGAGGGAAAAGCGCGATGGCAGGATCTATTTCGGCCTCAATTACGATGCCATAAAGCGCACCTTCGACTCCTATCTCTCCAATATCAACAAACCGTAAAACCCAATGATCGGGCTTCGCGTTTTGCTGCGAAGCCCTTTTGCTTGAAATATGCGCTGCCAAGCAAGCCTGCCGGCAGCTTTATTAGAAACTCATTTCAAAGAGTTGCAATACAGCTGTTGCTGTGATATAATATAATTGAATAAGTAGCTTGCGCTGAGGTATTCTCGCTGTATCTCGGCATTATATGCACGGAAAGAGAGGAAATGTGCATGATAACAAGAATGATTCGAGAGCCCGTTGTTCTTTACGAAACCTTCGGGATGGTCAGTAATTACTATAAAAAGGAATCCTACGTTCGGATAGCCGACACTCTTATCGGCAAATACGGAGATCTTCTCTCCCAAACCCAAATACGCGAGCTTAAAAACGATGCAAAGCTTGCGGAACAGTTTACAAACTCCGCCTGCGCCGATCTCGACATCAAATCCGATGACGTTAAATTCTTCTTTGAGCCCTTCGACACCGGCGACCCCACCGAGGTCAACTGCATCGCAAGGGTGCTGCTGCTCTCTATGATGGGCATGCGCAACACGGATTTTGACAAGGCGATCGAGGAAACCAAGCGCCGCTGGACGGCGGTCAAGCGCGACGGCATTGAGGTTTTCGACTTCACGGGCTACGGCATTTCGATCGCAAGCGCTCAGGGGCGACCCATGCCCTCGCTTTTCGAGCAAATCTACAACATGGATTATCCTCATAAGGCGAAGATGGACTCCTTCCGCGCACTGGATAACCACGAGTATTATATCGACAAGCTTGCCGCGATACTTCGCCCGTATTCGCTTAGGTTAAGGCAGGCCAGACCGAAGCTCGCTCCCGTTTACGAGCGCCTTGCGAACAGATGGGAATACAATCTCGCCCATATCCCAAGCTCCCAGATTTTCGAGCTTGCACGCATGGATGCAAACACCCAGCATAATCTGCCCACGGATGTCGGCGTAAGTCTTTTCATTTTCAACGAGCTCGGCTGGGGCTTCGACTACGTTCCCAATGGTACCGACGAGCTGACCGCGCTCTATATCGGTGCGGCCGTCCACCCCGAATACACCCACGCCTTTGCCGAGAAGCGCGTGGAGCGCGTTGCAGAGATAATGCGCTCGCTCGGCGATCCAGTGCGCATGGAAATACTCACCAAGCTTTACAAGGAGTCCGATTACTGCTTGAGCATAGCGCAGCATCTTGAGATGAACGCGGGCAACGTTTCAAGGCATCTCTCCGCGCTGTATGACAGTGGGCTTCTGCTCAGAGAGAGGCGCGAAGGGCGCACCTACTACATGGTAAACATGGAAACCATAGACAATGCCTTTGCAAGCTATAAGGCCATAATCACCAAGCCCTAAACTGCTTTTAACCGAAATAAAAACGGCGGCGGAGCGCTTCGCGTAAAGGATAACCGCGAGGATGCTTTGCCGCCGTTTGATGCTATGGAGGATCGAAAAATGGAAACCATCAACAACGGAATCAAAAGAATAAAGCGCATAGGCGTGCTCACCAGCGGCGGCGATGCACCCGGCATGAATGCTGCCGTTCGCGCTGTCGTTCGCACGGCGGCCTCGCTCGATATCGAGTGCGTGGGCATAAGGCGCGGCTGGCAGGGGCTAATAAACGCCGATTTCACCATGCTCAGCACCGAGAGCGTTAAACATATTCTCACCCGCGGCGGCACCATGCTCTATACTGCCCGAAGCGAGGAATTCATGCACCCCGAGGGAAGGGCGAAGGCGGCGGCCACCTGCCGTATGCTCGGCATAGAGGCTATAGTTGCTATAGGCGGCGACGGCACCTTCCGCGGCGCGCTCGAGCTCTCAAGAGAGGGCATTGAGGTCGTGGGCATACCCGCAACCATCGACAACGACGTGGACTGCTCCAACTACACCATCGGCTTCGACACAGCCTGCAACACCGCCGTGGACTGTATCGACAGGCTTCGCGACACCATGCAGGCGCACGAGCGCTGCTCGGTGGTGGAGGTCATGGGCAGAAACGCGGGCTATCTTGCGCTCTACGTCGGCCTTGCAACGGGCGCTATGGCGGCGCTGATCCCCGAGCATAAATACGATTTTCAAAAGGATATAGTTGAGCTGATACAAACCGCAAGGCTCGCGGGCAACACGCATCTCATGCTCGTTGTTGCAGAGGGCGCGGGCAGCGCGGTGGATATCGGCAGGCGCATCTACGAGGCTATCGGCATCGAGCCGCGCGTTACGGTGCTTGGGCATATCCAGCGCGGCGGCACGCCCACAGCGAGGGACAGGGAGATGGCAACGCGCATGGGCTATACGGCGGTAAAGGCGCTTTACGAGGGGCGCAGCAACTGCGTTATCGCCACCAAGGACGGCTATATAGTGGAGCTCCCCATCGAGGAAGCGATGCAGATGAAAAAGCATCTTCAAATGGATCGCTATCGCATAATGCAGACCATGCAGCTCGGCGGCCTCAAGGAAGTGCTTCAGCAGGACTTATAAAGGAAACACATGCGGGCGAGCAAGCGGCATCAGCCATGAATCAATTTCGTTTCGAAAGTATAAAAGAGAATATTCCAAGCGAGCTTTTTACCCTTGCGAAACTGATGGATTCGGAGGGCTTTTCGCTTTATGCCGTGGGTGGGCTGGTTCGCAATTCGCTGCTTTCGCTCCCCGTTTTCGATATCGATATCTGCTCCGCCATGGAGCCGACCCGCATTATCGAGTTATGTAAGGCGCAGGGCTTCACGGTCGTTCCCAAGGGCATCGATTTCGGCATGGTTGAGGTGCATATCGGCGAACACCGCTTTGAGCACACCACCTTCCGAAGCGATACCTATTCCGAGGGCGGTGCGCACAGACCGAGCTCCATCCGCTTTTCAAACTCCCCCGAGGAGGATGCTTTCCGCCGCGATTTTTCGGTGAACGCGCTTTATTACGGCGTGCTTTCCGGTGAGGTGCTCGACCCGACCGGCGGCCTTGCCGACCTTGAAGCGGGGCTTATCCGCACCACTTCAAGGGATCCGAGAACCGTTCTTGGCGACGACGGGCTGAGGATAATGCGCCTTGTGCGCTTCTCTGCGGAGCTCGGCTTTCATATCGAAGCGGGCTCTATGGAGGCGGCTAAGGCGCTCGTTCAAAACCTTGAGGATATCTCCTCGGAGCGCATAAGGGACGAGGTGAACAAGATCCTGCTTGCGGATATCAAATACGGCGAAAGATCGGCAGAAAAGGTCATTCACGGGCTTGAGCTTTTAAAAAGCGTTGGCGCGATCTGCGTTATACTGCCCGAGCTTGCGCTCGGCGAAGGCATAGAGCAGAAGCCGAATTACCATCGCTACGACGTGCTCGATCACTGCCTGCATTCCTGCGCCGAGGCTTCGCCCGAGCTGACCCTGCGCCTTGCGGGGCTGCTGCACGACGTTGGCAAGCCCAAGGTAAAGCTCGAAACGGGGCTTATGCACGGGCACGATGCGGAGGGCGAGTCGATAGCAAGAGCCATCCTTCGGCGGCTGAAATACGATAATAAAACCATCGGCGACGTTTGCTTCCTCGTTCGGCACCACATGTTCGATCTGAACAACACGGCAAAGGAAAGCACCCTCAGGCGCAGCTTCGTGCGCTGGGGAAGGAAAAACAGCCGCAATATGTGCGATATAAGGCGGGCGGACTTCATCGGCTCGGGCATCATTAAGGGCGAGGTTGCATCGGCGGCGCGCTGGGAAAGGGTGCTTAACGCGATGGAGGAGCAGGGCGTTCCGTTTTCGCAGAGCGAGCTGAACTGCACCGGCTCGGACATCATGGAATGGCTCGGCATCGAGCCCGGCCCCGCCGTTGCGCAGATCAAAAAACGCCTGCTCGCACACTGCGCCGTGCGCCCGAAGGACAACACGCCCGAAAGGCTGATGCGCACCGCGCGGGGTATGCTTCCTTTATCCGCAGGCGATTAGCGCAAGCCTCGGAGCGAACGGCTGCTCTTGAAACGATTATATTTTACAATTATGGCGGTTTTGTTAAAAAAGCCGTCTTTTTTGGTTGCATGGAGCGTATTTTTCGTGTAAAATGATAAGCTGAGAGTGTATGCGCTGTTTTCCGTTCGCCTATATTCGCTGCGATCGGAACGGCGGCAAAGCCGATATTATAAAGCTTGCAGCGCCGCGAGTGCGGCGTGGATATAAGGAGAAAAGATGAGCCTTTCCCTGGAAGTGAAAAAATTTGTGAATTCCGAGAGCATCGGCGAATTCGTTACCATACTTCTGCCCGGAGAGCTGCCGAAGGACAGCGCCGAGATACGCGCCATGAACCGCGAGCGAGCGGCGGCGCAGAAGGCGGCGCAGGCCGCGCTTGCGCTTGAGGAGGACGAGCGGTTCGCAAAAGCCGATGCCGATGAAGCCAAGAAGGCGCTTGAGGATGCGAGGAAGGCGCTT
>CADBGC010000013.1:9415-55585 GCA_902794055.1 uncultured Eubacteriales bacterium
TTGAAGCGCAGAATAAGGAATTTGAGGCGCAAAAGAAGGAGAATGATAAGCTCAAATCGGAGCACGGCAAAAAGAAGGATTCGCTCGATAAGGCAAAGAAGGCGCTCGACGAGCTGAACGCAAAGGAAGCGAAGCTCGCAGCCGCTCTTTCCGCCGCCAAGGAAGCTTTTTCCGCATCCGAAAAGGCGGAAGCCGAGGCGCAGAGCGTTCTTTCCGCACTTAAAAAGGCAGCGGAGGAAGCTCAAGCCCCCGCCGGTGAAAAGAGCGAAGCGCCTGCCGAGGAAAAGAGCGAGAACGGCAAGTCCGAGAGCGAAAAGGCCGAAGAAAAGTCCGATACGAAAGAGGAAGCTAAGCCCGAGTCGGTTCCCGAGGCTCCCCAAACCGAAGAAGCCGAGACAAACGAGAAAAAATCGGAAGAAAAGCACGAAGCGAAAGAGGAAGCTAAGCCCGAGTCGGTTCCCGAGGCTCCCTCAGCCGAAAAAGCCGAGGTAAACAAGGAAAAATCGGAAGAAAGCTCCGAAGAAAAAACCGCGATCAAGCCCGAGGCGGAGAGTGCCGATGAAACCCCCGCTTCCGAGGAAAAGCAAAAGCCTTCCCCCACCCTGCCCGAAGCCGAAAAGGCGCTTGAGGATGCAAAGGCCGCGCTTGAAAAGGCTAAAACGGAGCTTGCTTCCGCCGAAAAAGCGCATAATACCGCCGATGAGGCCGCCAAGAAGAAGCTCGCGGAGCATGAAAAGCTTGCGGGCGAGTTTGAGCATCTCTCCCCCCTCTTTGAAGCGGCGAACGAGAGCTTTGAGCTTGCAAAAGAGGACCGAAACGCCGTAAACGAGCAGGTGAAGGCGCTTGAAAAATCCAATTCGGAAGCCGCCGCAAAGCTTGCCGAGGCGAAGAAGGCGCGCGAAGCCGCCGCTAAGGAGGCCGAGCGCCTCAAGGGCGCTGTGCGCACGCTCAAAACCGAGCACGAGAGCGCAAGCATGCACTATCTCGAGAGCGGCAAGGGCGAAACGCTGCTGCTCATCCACACGGCGGGTCAGTCGCTCTTCACCTTCCGAAACGTTTTCTATAAGCTGGCGATGAACTATCACGTTATCGCCGTTGACCTGATGGGGCACGGCTGTTCCGACCGCCCCGATTACTTCGATCATACCGCCGCGAGCCACGCCGAGAGCCTTATAAGCTTCATGGATGCGCTCGGCATCGAGCGCGCGCATCTAATGGGCTTTTCGATGGGCGCGGGCTATGCGCTTGAGGTTGCAAAGCGCTGCCCCGAGCGCGTTATAAGCATAGTTGCCCTCTCCCCCGGCGGCATAACGGGCGGAATGCCCCTGCCCGTTCGCATGATGGAGAGCGCACTCTTCGGCGGCATCGCAAGCAGGCTTTTCCGCGTTAAGACCGTTGAAAAGCTCCTCGACGAATGCCTTTTCGACCACACGGTTATCGGTCCTCATGAGGTCAATGAATACTACAAGCCCGCGAGCGACGGCGAGAGCAGGCGCGCCATAAGGCTGACGGTTTCCTCCTTCGGCGAAAAGGAGCTCATGGCATCGCTCGGCGAGATCAAAACGCCCGTTATGGTCATTTCAAGCGATAAGGACAGATGGCACAGCCTCGAGCAGGGCGAAGCATACGCAAACGCGCTTCCCCGCGGCGAGTTCACGGTAATGCGCAATGCGGGGCATCTTCTGCACGAGGAAAAGCCCGACCGCACCGTTGAGCTGGTTCGCTCGTTCATCCCCGCGGGCTACGGCGATTACGACGGCAGGGAGTTTTAACAAGCCCTGCCCCAAGCTCGGGCTTCCGCGTATGAAATTCACTGTAAAATGCCGTTCACCGTTTAATCGGTGCGCGGCATTTTTTGCGCCCCCGAAGAATAGTATCAAAGGAAAACCCCAAGGGAGAGTGCAAAAAATGAAGAACGGAAGCAACAATCAAAAATGCAGCTTTTCAAGCTATATCTCGGAAAGAGGCGGCGAACACCGAGGCTCTGCGGGCTATGGGCGCGGCGAAAAAAGCGCGGGCGGAATCTTCGCCGAGGTGCGCCGTATGCATCGAGAGGATGAAAAACGGGCAGCGCGAAGCACGGGCGTTCGCTCGGTGCGCTTTTCAAGCCGCCGGGAGCCCTCTGCGGCGGCGCAGGTCGGCAAATTCGCTGTTCTGCTCGCCTGCGTATGCGCGTTTTCGCTGCTTTTCGCGCTGAAAACCGCGAATTCCGGTATGCCGGGCGAAGCGCTCGCGGTGTTCCGCACGGCGGCAAACGGCAGCGGCGGCGAGGAAGCCGAGGACGAGCGGCTCGGCAAGCTGAAGCTCGTTCAGCTTCCGGGGCTTTTGAGCGTTTTCGCAGCATCGGATCATCCCGTCGCCCCGCTTTCGGCGGAGCAGGCGCTGACGGACGACAGCTTCACCGCAAGGCTCTTTTCCACCCCCGGCACGGAGGTGCTTTCCATGCTTTCGGGCACGGTGCGCTCCATCGACCCCGCGGGCGAGCACGGCGGCAGCGTAACGGTCGCCTGCAAAAACGGCGTGGCCGTAACCTATATGGGGCTTGGCGAGATACTCGTTGAGCGCGGCCAGCCAGTTTTGCAGCGAACGGCGCTCGGCAGGCTCGCGGGCGAGATACTCTACCTTCAAGTAACGAAGGACGGCGCGCCCATCGACCCGCTCGAATTTCTCGGCACGGCGGCAAGGATAGGATGACCCTCGCCGTTTTCGGAAGGCTCGAGATCCGCTGCTCCGTTTTCGTGCTGCTGCTCTTCCCTCTCGCCATCGTGTTCGACAGGCTCGACACCCTGCTAATCGCCGCGAGCTCGCTGCTCGTGCACGAGCTTTCGCACTCCTTTATGGCGCACAGACTCGGCTTTTCGGTCGCCTCGATAGAGCTTCAACCCTTCGGCTGCGTTGCAAGGCTCAGAAGAAGCCCCGATTCGCCCTCGGATGCGGCGGCGGTCGCGGCGGCAGGGCCGCTTTTTAGCCTCATGCTTTCGCTGTCTTCGGCGGGAGCGGCGTTTTTCTTCGGCGGCGCGGAAAATTCGGCGCTTTCGGAGCTTGCGTTTTTCAATCTAACGCTCGGCCTTGTGAACCTTCTGCCCGTGCTCCCTCTGGACGGCGGCAGGCTCGCGCTTGCGGCGGTTTCTTCTGCGGCAAACGGCAAAAAGCGGCGCAGATCGGCGCTCGCGCTCAGCATCGGCGGTATACTGATCGGCATTTTTATAGCCGCTGTCGGAGCGTTTTTACTCGCCGAAAAGCCCGAGGGCATGGCGCTTTTTCGCGCGGCCTCGATTCTTATAACGGGAGCTTTCATCGTTTTGAGCGCGGCTTGTGAAAGAAAAGCTGTTGCGATGAATGAGGCACGAGCCCGCCTTGCCGCCGAATCGAGCCTACGCTCGGGGCGCGGTCTGCGCGTTTATCCTGTTGCGATGCATAAAAAAAGCACCGTCCGAGAGGCGCTTATGGCGGTTTCGGGCGGCGGCTACGGCATGGTGTTCGCGGTGGACGACGAAATGCGCAGCATTGCCATGATAGACGAGGGCGCACTTATGAAGGCCGCCGCGCGCGGCGGGAGCGGAGAGAGGCTGGAAGAGTTAGTGAATAGTGAATAGTGATTAGTTGTGGTTGAAATTCCGGGGGAATTTCGTAATATTCAATCATGCTGAAGGCATACTTACCGCGCTACACGCCGTAAACGAGCATTCCAAGCCCCGCCGCAGCGATTATCAACAGTATCGGCGAGATGCGCTTTTTCGCGGCCTTTTTATAGATGAGCATAACGGCGGCAAGCACGGCGGTGATGCCGATGGCGGCGGGCTCGAAGCGGCCGAAAAGCCCCGCTGCGCATTCGCAATTTGCATCAAGAAGCAGGTTTTCATACGCCATGAACGCGCCAACGGCGAGGATAACGCCGATAACGCAGGGCTTGAGACCCGAGAGCGCAGCTTTAAAAAACCGGTTTTCGGCGAACCTTTTCAGGATCGAGAGCAGCAGAACTATTATAACGAATGCGGGCAGCACCACCGCGAAGGTGGCGGCGGCGGCGCCGAGAAGCCCACCTTGGCTTGCGCCAACGTAGGTGGCGAGATTGACCATGATGGGGCCGGGCGTGCTTTCGCTGACGGCGATCATCCGCGCAAGCGCCTCGTCCGTCAGCCAGCCGTAGGATGAAACCACGTCGCGGATAAGCGGTATGGCGGCATACGCCCCGCCGAAAGCGAAGAAGCCGACCTTTAAAAACGCAAGAAACAGCTCAAGAATCATTTCGCGCCGTCCTTTCCGCCCGAGGGCTCGGCTTTTTTATTCGTAAAAGCAAGGCGCAAAAGCCCCGCGAGCGCCGCCGCGAGCATAAGCACGATCACCGATATTTTGAGAGAGAAAATATTTATTGCAAGCATAAGGATACAAGCAGCGATCAACACGGCAACCGAAAACGCGGTTTTCTTCATCTTGCCTATCATATTTATCGCGGCGCTTATTATAAGAAGCCCAACGGCGATGCGGATGCCCGCAAATGCGCTTGCGACCGCCTTTATTTCAATAAGCCTGTCCAAAACCGATGCAAGAGCAAAGATGATTATAAACGATGGCAGCACCACGCCGAGCGTGCCGAAGAATGCGCCCCAAAAGCCGCGCAGCTTGTAACCCACGTATGTTCCGCAGTTCACGGCTATCGGGCCGGGCGTGCTTTCGGCAAGCACCGTAAGCTCCGCCATATCGTCGTGCGTTATCCAGTTTTTCTTTTCCACGCAAATATTTTCGATAACGGCTATCATCGCATAGCCGCCGCCGAAGGTGAAAAGCCCTATCTTAAAATAAGTCCAAAAAAGCTCGAAGAGCGAGGTTTCTTTTTTCATGGAATAAACTCCTTTACGCCTTCGATTATACCCGCAATGCCGAGAATAATCAAGCGCAAATACCGATTTTTCCCCAATGCCGCCTGCCTGTTCTGTTGACTAACTCCCCGCGCTGTTGTAAAATGTTTTCAGCAAAAAGAAAACCCGCCCGGAGGCGAATATGACAGAGATTCTTTATTACGAATACCCAACGGTTACCGAGTGCTCCGCCGAGGTGGTTTCCTGCACGGAGAAGGGCGGCAGATTTGCCGTCGTTTTGACTCGCTCCCCCATCTTCCCCGA
Organism: uncultured Eubacteriales bacterium; assembly: GCA_902794055.1. Classification (GTDB taxonomy): domain Bacteria; phylum Bacillota; class Clostridia; order Christensenellales; family CAG-138; genus PeH17. The sequence goes on from CADBGC010000013.1 coordinate 14,539, forward strand.
GGGCGGCGGTCAGCTTGCGGACGGCGGGCGAATCTTTACGGATAAAAAAAGCGCCGATATCACGGATTGCCAAACCGAAAACGGCGAGACCGTGCATTATCTGGACGCTCCCTTTGAGGTCGGCGAGCGCGTTTCGGTGCGGCTCGACCTTGAAAAGCGCCTCGACCACGCCGAGCAGCACACGGGCGAGCACATCCTCTCCGGCCTTGCAAGCAAGCTTTTTTCGGCTAAGAACGTGGGCTTTCACATGGCGGAGGATTACTGCACAATAGACCTCGATATCCCTCTTGAAAGGGAGCAGCTTGAAGCGCTTGAGATCGAAGCAAACAGGGCAATCCGCGCAAATTTGAGCATACATACCGAAATAACCGATGGCGAGGACGCTTCAAACAGGACCCTTCGCAAGCGCGCCGAAAAGGCCGTTGGCGAGGTGCGCATAGTTTATATCGATAACGGCAAGGTGGATTCCTGCACCTGCTGCGGCACGCATCTGCACACGACCGGCATGGTGGGCGCCATCCGCATCACCGACGCGCAGCACTACAAGGGCGGAACGCGGCTTTTCTTCGCCTGCGGCAACCGCGCGGCAAAGCTTTCCATAGAGGAACACGCCGCCATGAGCGAGCTTGCGCGGAAGTATTCCACCTCGCGCGAGAACCTTGCGAGCGCCGTGTATAAGCAGATGGACGAGCTGAACGCGCTCAAATCCGAGCTTCGCCAAAAAAGTGCCCTGCTCGCCGCAAAAACCGCCGAGGAGCTTATGAAAGCCGCCGAAACAAAGGGCGGCGCGAAGCTCGTTTTCAGCGCCTTTGAGAACTTTGGCGCAAACGACCTCAAGCTCATCTGCGAAGAGCTTTCAAAGCTTGCCGAGGCCGCAAAAACCGCCTTTGCCGCGCTCATCTTCTCCGTTTCAAACGAGGGCACGGACTACCGCATGGCCTGCTCAAACGGCTTCAAGCTGAGCATGAAGGAGCTCTGCGCCGCCGTGAACGCCGCGCTGAACGGCAAGGGCGGCGGCAGCCCCGTTTTCGCGCAGGGCAAGAGCGAAAGAAAGCTCGATGAAGGCACCTCTGAGGCGCTGAAGAAGTACCTGCTTTCGGCAGGGAGCTGAACCAAGTAAATCAAAGAACAGTTTATTTTGAACAGAATAGTTTTAATAATCGAATACGACGGAAGCTCTTACGTCGGCTGGCAAGTCCAGCCGAACGGCATCGCCGTGCAGCAGGTTTTGGGCGAGGCGCTTTTTAAGCTCACGGGCGAAAAATGCACGCTTCACGCTTCGGGCCGCACCGACAGCGGCGTTCACGCGCGCGCACAGGTGGCGCATTTCGACACCGAGAGCCGCATCCCCGCGGATAAATTCGCGTTCGCGCTGAACACCTATCTGCCCAAGGATATCCGCATCAAGGGCAGCTTCGCGCTCCCCGGCGAGGAAGCTGGCGAAAACGAGTTCCACTCCCGCTTCTCGGTTCAAAAAAAGCATTACCGCTATGCGGTTTTGAACACCGTGCACGATTCGGCGTTCCTCTCAAACCGTGCGCTTCATATCTATAATAAGCTCGACCTTGGCAGGCTGAACGCCGCGGCAAAGCTCTTTCTCGGAACGCATGATTTCGCCGCGTTCAAGGCGGTGGGCAGCAAGTCGGCCACGACCGTGCGAACCATCTATACATCCGAATGGCACCGCGAGGGCGAAATGCTCTACTACGACGTTGCGGGCAGCGGCTTTCTTTACAACATGGTGCGCATAATGGTGGGCACGATGCTCCGCATCGGGCAGGGGTATGAGGACGTTTCGCTCGTTGAAAACGCGCTTAATAACCCGAGCCGCGAGAACGCCGGCGACACCGCGCCCGCGCACGGGCTCACGCTTTGGCGCGTGGAATACGATGAATTCGATACGGATGAGGTTTTGAAGCGGAACGCGGTGGAAAGCGAATGAATAATGAATAGTGAATAGTTTAGGTCGAAATGCCGCGCGCGGCATTTCTTCTATATTTTCCACGGCTTTTTCGCGGATATTTGAGCTTGTGAGTTTTATGTTCACGGCAAATGAATTTATGTTTATCGTTAATTTATTCTTGACAATCGTTAATGCCGTGGTTTATAATGCAGTCATCTGTTAACGATAAACGATAAATAGTTAATGCTAAAGGAGCGTTGTTCATGGGTATCGGAAGAATCAAATACTGGTCGGACGGTCTTGACAAATTTTTAAAGATCGTTCAGTATCTTCTTGTTGCGGCGGCGATAGTTTGCGCTGTTTTCGGCGTGCTCGTTACCGTTTTCGGCGAAAAGATGATAGCTGATGCGGGGAGCCTTGACCTCGGCATTATTGAAATCAAGCTCAGCGGCGACGGCATGAAATACGTCGATATGGCGCGGCTCAAATCCACCATTGTAATCAAGCTCACGGCGTACATCATCATTTTCGGCGCTGCCCGATACTTCATCGGCATTTTTCGAGAGCTCCTCGTTCCGATGAAGGAGGGGCGGCCCTTCGAAAGCGGCGTTTCAAAGAAAATAATGAAGCTCAGCCGCACGACCTTCATCGCAGGCTTTATAATCGAGATGGTTTCGTCGCTCACCCGCTCCCTCGAGGTCGGATGCTACGACCTTGAACGCATATTTAATATGACTGCCGTAGAAAGCATCTCGGACAGTATCCGTCCAAACTTCTGGTGGTTCATCATTACCGGCCTCGTGCTTGCGTTCCTCTCGTTCGTTTTCATGTACGGCGAGGAGCTTCAGCGCCAGTCCGACGAAACTCTGTGAGGCGGCTATGGGCAAAATTATTTTACGGCTTGACCGCGTTATGGCGGACCGCAAGATGAGCTTGAAGGAGCTTTCGGACAGGGTGGGCGTTTCAAACGTCAACCTCTCCAAGATGAAAACGGGCAAGATAAGCGCTATCCGCTTCTCAACGCTCGAAGCGATATGCGAGGCGCTCTCGTGCCAGCCCGGGGACATACTCGAATACGACCCCGATGCCGAGAGTGACGATGAATAATATTAAAAATATAGAGTTTAACCCAAAAACACCGCAAGGGCGTATCCGTCCAAGCGGTGCTTTTTCCTATGCTTTTCGCCTTTACTGCACGGTGAACAGCGAGTAGAACTGCCCCTTTTTATCCATCAGCGCATCGAAGGAGCCGACCTCGGCAAGCTCGCCGTTTTTGAGCATCAGTATCGCATCGTACTTTTTGAGAAGGCTCGCTTCAAGGCGGTGCGTTACGACTATGCCCGTGATGCCCGAAAGGGCGAGTATCTCGTTTGAAATGAGGCTCGCGGTCTCGTTATCGAGCGCGCTGGTGGCTTCATCCACGAGCAGCACCGAGGCGTTTTTGATGAGCGCGCGGGCGATACTTATGCGCTGGCGCTCGCCGCCCGAGAGGTTCACGCCGTTTTCGCCGCAAAGATACTCCTCCCCGCGCTCGGCTATCACCCTTTCAAGCCCCGCACGGCGTATCGCGGAATCGACCGCTTCATTTGGAAACTCCGAAAACATCGTGATATTGTTTCTTATCGTGTCGTCAAAGAGGAAAACGCTTTGATTGATGAGGCTGACGCTTTCATAGAGGCTGTTCTTATCCGCCTCGTTTATCTCAACGCCGCCGACCCTGACGGAGCCCGTGTAACTGCCGTGCATACCCATCAAAAGGTTCAAAAGCGTGGTCTTGCCGCTGCCCGAAAAGCCCACGAGCGCGTACTTTTTGCCCGCCTCGAAGCGATAGGAAAGGTTATGCAGGACGGGCTTATCTTCCTCGTAGCCGAAGCCGAGCGCCTTTACCTCGATGCCCCTTTCAAGGCTTGCGATAGGCTCGCCGCCCGATTCCGATTGGTTATCCTCAAGCTTATCGGCAAGCTTATACACAAGCGCCTTTGCCGCGCCGCGGCTTGCGATTATCTCGGGCAATACCGATATCGGCCCGATCAGGCAGTTGCAGAGGTTCACGAACAATATGACCGTACCTGCGGTTATCCTTCCGTTTATTGCGAAGATCGCGCCGATTATGAAGATTCCGAACTGCACCACGCCGCCGGACACGCCCGAAAGCGAGTTCAGAATGCCGCTGTATGCGCGGCGGCTGCGCTTTGATTCCTCAACATCGGTATTTTCGCCGTTAAACAGCGCGTTCGCCTGCTTTTCCGCCTTAAACGCCTTGATGACCGAGAAGCCGCCGAGCAGGTCCTTCACGCGCGAGGTGAAGGCTTCGTTTTTATCCGAAACCGTTTTTTCGCGCTTGGTGAGCCCGCCGCCCATCGCGAGCGTTGCGATTATCGGAACGAGGCAAAGGCCGATGACGATAAGCGTCATAATCAGGCTGTAATAGAGCATCATGCCGAGCGCGAACGCAAACCTAAGCACGTTAAAAACGAGCGATACCGTGCGGTTGAGGTAGTTTTCCTCGATGGAAGCCGCGTCGTTCGTGAGCGCGGAAAGATAACCGCCCGTGCTTTCCTGCGAAAACGCGCCGATACCCTTGCGGCACAGCATGGAGAACGCCGCGGATTTATACTGCGCGATGCCCTTGTGGACGAACCTTGATTTTATTATGGAGAAAAGCGAATCCACGATCAGATACGCGGGCAGGAAGATCGCGGTCGCGATCGCGGCGCGGGTCAGCCCCGAGCGGCTCGATGCGCCGATAGCGTCTATGACCGAGCCGAGTATCCATGAAATTATGCTGTTGTCCGCCGATGAAATGGCGGCGAGGATGAGCGCAAGCGTGAAGCTCAGCCTGTTGCGCTCAAAGAACGCGGCGAAAAGCTTTCTTGAAGCGACGCTCTTGACGGGCTTTGGCGGCTTGACCTTTTTCTTCGGGCTGTCCATAGGCTTATTTATCGCCTTTGTTTCCATCGTTTTCACGCCTTTCAAATATCGGCTTTTCGCGGCTGCTCCAGCTCCAGATATAGCCGGGCGCCTCTGTCAGCCAGCGCGAGAACAGCAGAAACGCCATGAACGCGGGATCCTCGTTCAGCGCATAAACGCTGTGTTCGCCGTCCGCTTCGATGACGGAGCGCTTCTTTATTAGATCGATACCGCTCAGCGCATCGAGCGCTGGAGTCAGCGCTTCCTTATCAAAGCCGCAGGCGGCAGCAAGCGCTGAACCGGAATAATAGTTTACCTTTTTGGAATACAGAAAATAAAGCAGCTCCATACTCCCCTCTATCGACAGCGCTGCATAGAGCCTGCGGTACTGCGCGGGCTCAAGAAGGTTTGAAAGGTATCCCTCCTCCGGCTCCGGCATCACGAGAAAAAGCGGACAGTCCTCTGCGGGAATGAAGAGCCTTATGCCGTGATCGTCCATGAACTGCGAGCGTACCAAGATCGTTATCTTCTCACCGTTGCTTATATAGCTGCCCTTGCTCGATTTGATCGGTAGGCGCATAAGCTCCATAAGCTCGTCGGGCCGCAGATCGCTTTGCGTTTGAACGGGGCTGTTCTGTGCGCGGATCAAAAGCTTGAAAAGCTCATACTGCCGTTTTTCCTCGGGCTGGCGCATATACCAGTTTGAAAACAGCTCCTGTATATCCGCGCTTTTAACGTCCTCGCGCCCAAAGAGCGTGTCGATGGTAACGCGCAGCGCATCCGCGATGGCGGGGATAAGCTCCGTGTCGGGCATGCCGCCGTTCTCCCATTTGCTGACCGCCTGCGCCGAAACCGAAACGAGGCTGCCGAGCTGCTCCTGAGTCAGCCCCATTTCGCGGCGAAGCCGCGCGATATTGCTTCCGATATTCATATTCTTTACGCTCCTTGCTCGATTTTTTGAAGGCTGCCGCGCAGACCCGGCGGGGATGCCGCCTGCGCCGTGCAAAAAGCGCCTTCAAATCATGGTTGTATAATACCAAAACTTTCGGTTGAATTCAATCGAGGTGAACTTGATAAAAAACAAATATGGGTTGAGCAAGCGGCTAAAACGCAAGCCGAAAGCGCAGATTCGCTCTCGGCTTTAATGCTTATTTATTGAGTTCGTTACGATTGGTTTGAGACATCCAAGAAAAACGCCAAACGCATTTATCCCGGGCTTCCGTCATAAAGCGCAAAATCGCCTCGTCCGATTCGTCGCAGTTATGCCCCGAAAACGCGGCGATCTCCCCCGCGGCCTCGCGCAGTTCGCGCTCATCGAGCGAGCGCGGCAGGTAAACTTCCAGCGCTTCGCCCGAGAAAACGGCGGGCACCGCGCCAAAGCTTTCATGCCATTTTTTCAGCATCGCCGCCATTTCGCGCGGCGCGGGGCAGCTGCCGCTGCCGCCGAAGGGCAGCAGGAGCGCGGCCTCCCAGGGCTTATCGGTCGGCAAAAGGATCAGCGCACACATGCGAAAGCTTTTTGTGAACTCGGTGAAGAGCAGCGAAAAGCTCTCGAGCGCCGAAAAGCCGCCCTCTCCGTTCGCGAGTTTCTCCGCCCCCTCGCCGCCAAGCGCGCGCTCTTCAAGCCTTTTTGCGAAAACCTCCGCGCCGCTCGGCAGCTCCGAAGCATCGAAGTTCTCCGCGCGGTTTCGCTCGATCAGCTCGAAAAGTATCCTTTCATACGGCGCAAGCACGGGAAAATAGCCCTCTTCCCCGCCCTTTTCAAGCTCCGATGCGTACAGTTCAATTATCCCGCGCTCGTCCATGCCGTCAAGCAGGCGGCAGGGATAGCCGAGCGCATCGAGCGCGGCGGCAAATTCGTCCTCAGCCTTCTTTTTTGCGCGTTTATTATAGATATCATCGAAAAGATTCATATTATTCACCGTTTCGCATAGTTTTTCCAAATCGAATTATAGCGCATCAGCGCCGCGCGGTCAATCGCTCGGGCGTTTCTTTTTTCGCCGCAAAGGTGTATAATGGGTAGATCGGCATCAAGCATTATCGCCGAACCGTCCCAAAGGAGGGAAGCAAAATGTTCGATATCCACACCCATTCATACTGCTCGGACGGAGCGGATGCGCCCGCGGAGGTCGCCCAAAACGCGAAGGCGGCGGGGCTCGACCTTTTCGCTTTGACCGATCACGACACCGTTATCGGTCTATTAGAGGCGCAAAAGCGCGCGCGGGAGCTCGAGCTTCCCTATCTGACTGGCTGCGAGATCGAGGCGGATTATGAGGACACGCTTCATATTCTGGCGCTCGGCATCGACTGCGAAAACCCCGATTTTAAGGCGCTGATGGAAAGAAAAATCAAGCTGCGCGATGAAAGAAACGAGAAGCTGACGGCGCGGCTTGCGGAGCTTGGGATGGACGTTTCATCCGTGCTCGAATCGAGCTGCGGCGCGACCACTCGCGCGAACTACGCCGAGGCGCTTGTGAAGCTGCGCTTTGCAGGAAGCAGGGGTGATGCTTTCGAGCGCATACTCGGACGGGGGAAGATCGCATATATCCATCAGCAGCATCCGAGCCCCGAAGAGGTCATCGGCATAATCGAAGCCGCCGGCGGCATAGCCGTTATCGCGCACCCGATGAAGATGCGCCTTGACCCCGCAAGGCTGATCGCGGATATGAAAAAGCTCGGCATTCGCGGCGTTGAAGCGTTTTACGGCACTTCCACGGAGGGCGAAAAGCGGCTCTTTGCGACCCTCGCGAGGCAAAACGGCCTCTTCGTTACCTGCGGCAGCGATTCCCACGGCGCACGAAGACCCAAGACCCATATCGGCAAGGGCTGGGAGGAGTGCGAGGAGCTGAAGGCGACCGAGAAGCTGCTGCTTGGGATGGTGAAGTAAAAGTGAATGGTGAATGATGAATAGTGAATAGTTAAGGATGAAACGCCGGGGGCGTTTCGGAAAATATTGGTTTTATATAAAAATTTCCGCAACAGCAGGATTGCTGTTGCGGAAATTTCGGTTTATAGTTAAAACAGCGGATACGGTTATTCAAGCCTGTATAACGCATCCTTCGGCAAAAAAGGCTTGCTTAATCCAGAGGAAATACATGATCTGTCACATTATAATCATTGCCGCCTCTAACAAAGCCAAAGTTTAAAACTCTCTCGTTTCTATCACATCTAACATAATACTCTTGACCTATTTCGTCTGTCAAAAGCAGACCATCACGAAATGCACGCCAAGTTCCCTCCTGTTTCAATAGTTTTTCAATCTCTTCGGCGGGAAGTCCTTTAAAGTAGTCCGGGTCTTCTTGGAAAAAGTAGCTGTGATCATCCCGGATTTCCAAAACCACTATTGGATCCCCGCCCTTTTTGTCCGTCCAAGTAAGGGTTCCGTAATATTTCCCGACCAATTCATGTTGCTGGATTCTTTGCATATTGTATGTTGCGCTGTCAGTATTCACTCTGAGAACAGTATCTCCAATGAATTCGGCGATAAACTTATTGCCATTGGCGAATTCTAAAAACAGAGTATCATCTTTGGTGCTGCAGGTGCCAAAAAGATCCTTTTCATTTCTATAATCCTCGTTTTTATTATCCAATTCAGCATAGTACCAAGTAAAAGTCATGTTATCGGCTATTGATAGAAAAACCCGGCGATCACCATAGCTATTGCATTTATAATCACCGCTCCATTTGTTTTTTGACTGTTTATTGCTTACTGAACAAGCAGCAAAACTCAAAACAGCAGCAACACAAACCACGGCGAGCGCAAGCGCTCTCGTTACCATCTTTTTCATACCATTTCTCCTTGCCATTCGTCTGTAATTTGTTCTATGCAACCGTATAGTCGCATTTCGTCCATATTATACTACCGTATGGTAGTATTGTCAAGGGTGATAAAATGTACTTCAAGCGCTTAGAAGAATTGAGAATAGATCATGATATGACTCAGCAGGACGTTGCCGATCTGCTGGGCTGTCAGCGCGAAGTCTACAGGCGCTATGAAAAGGGGACCCGCACCATCCCCGTTGATTTTCTTATAAAGCTTGCCGATCATTACAAGGTCAGCGTTGACTATATCCTCGAGCGGGAATGATCTTTGATACTTTCTTTTTCCGTATTTAATATTGACAAATCAAAGTCTTTGGAATACAATCAATTCGCACAGCAAACTGCGCAATCAAAATCAGCCGCTCGGTCGGTTCACCGCGCCGCACGGCAAAAAAAGAAAGGAATATTCCAATGAAGCACAATCGACTCAAATCCATCGCCCTTATCACGGCGCTGGCGCTCCTTTTCGCGGCGCTCCCCGCGCTTGCGCTCGCCGAAAGAACTCCCGTTCGCGGCGACATCTGGGACGGCAGCATCGCAAGCTCCCTTTCGGGCAGCGGCAGCGAGAGCGACCCCTATCTTATTACGAACGGCAGCGAGCTTGCGTATATTGCCGCGCAGACCGAGCTTGGCAACCGCTTTGAAAACTGCTGTTTCAGGCTTGAAAACAATATCTATTTAAACGACGTTTCGGATTTCGATGAATGGGAATCCACCTTCCCTCAGCTCACGCCCTGGACTCCCATCGGCTCCGCCCTCTTCGTGGAGGACGATTTCGGCGATTTGACCATCGACGATTCCAACTGCTTCATGGGCAATTTTGACGGCTGCGGCCACACCGTTTACGGCATGTTCATCGATGGCGCGGGCGATCGTCCTTCCGATTCGGGCTTCGGACTCTTTGGCTGCTCAGGCGGCATTATCACCGATCTGAACGTTGAGTGTGTCTACGCCACTGCAAACGACTACCTCGGCGCTATCGTCGGCTATATGAACGGCGGCACGATTACGAACTGCACCGCAGGCGGCCTTATCTACGGCGTTTGGGAAGCGGGCGGCATCGTTGGCACAGCTCAGGGCGGAAGCATCGTGAACTGCACCAATACCGCAAAGGTTTCCGGTGCAGGCGGAAATGCGGGCGGCATCGCTGGCAGCGCGAGCTATGCCGAGATCAACTCATGCTCCAACCATGGTCATGTCGGTGCGGCGTTCCAGGCGGGCGGCATCGTCGGCAGCGCGTTTTGTTCCGAGATAGAAAGCTGTGCGAACCTCGCTCTTGTGGACGGTAGCTGCGTTATCGGCGGCATCGCAGGCGATCTCTACCTTTCCGAGCTGAGGTTCTCCTACAATGCGGCGGACGTTCGCACCGTTTTTGAACCGGATTTCGCCGAGGAAGAGGGCTTCACCGTCGGCGGTCTTTGCGGCTATGCCGAGGGCGAGGGCATAACCATCAGCGATTGCTACAACGCGGGCGCGGTTTCGGGCAGCTTTAACGCGGGCGGTCTTTGCGGCGTTCTGGACGGAGCCACGCAGGTTGCTCGCTGCTACTCCGCTGAGCTTACGACCGGTCAGCTTGGTTCGGATGCGCTTATCGGTGCGATCGCGCCCGAGGCTTCCGCAGGCACGGAAAACTGCCTCTATCTTGCAAGCGAATCCGGCGCACAGAGCGAACACGGCGCGGCAGCCACGGCCGAGGAGCTGATGAGCGAAAGCGCTTACACGGGCTTTGATTTCAATACCGTTTGGTACTTCCCCGAGTGCTCCGAATATCCCTATGCGCAGCTCGTTTCCAACCCCTATTCCGATGAAAGCGAGCCCGAGCCCGGCATTCCCGGGGATGTGAACGGCGACGGTGCGGTGAGCATCGCCGATGCGGTGCTGGCAATGCGCCTCACGATGGGGCTCATCGATGCGCAGGAGCTTGAAAACGGCAGCATCGTTGCTTCCAACGCCGATTATAACGGCGACGGCTCCATCGATATCAACGATGCGATACTGATCGCACGCACTGCGCTCGAGCTGAGATAAAGCCGAAACGGAACGCATCAGCAATACCTATAAAAACCTTCACGCCGCTTTGGAAAGCTCCGAGGCGGCTTGGTTTTTGCTTGACGGATGATTATTCACCATTCATTATTCACTAAAAAATCGCTTTCCGCTTGACAAACCCCTCTCTTTGTGCTAAACTCCGATATATTGAGAAATAGGGCTTGCATGAAATGAGCCCTGCGCAAAACCGTTCAAGAGAGGGCGAGCCCAAGGCTGCAAGCCGCCCACGGAGCGCGGGAGGATACCGCTCATGCGCGGAAAACGCCTGTTTATCGCGTTTTCCAAGGTTCGAAGCAGGCGTGCTTAACCCCAAAGAGCGGCGGCTCTTCCTTTCGGATTTGCCGCAATCAAGGTGGAACCGCGGTTATTTAGAAATGAATTGCCGTCCTTGAACAGAAACTTGTTCAAGGCGGTTTTTATTTTATCCGAAAGCCTTTTCGGAAGGAATAAGAACCCGCCGAGAGTCAAAAAATACAGTCCAAATGAAAAGGAGAAAGAAAAATGATCAACATCACCTTCCCCGACGGCTCCGTTCGTCAGTTTGAAGACGGCGTAAACGCCTACGCCATCGCCGAGAGCATCAGCCCGCGCCTTCGCAAGGCGACCCTTGCCGCCGAGCTGGACGGCGAGCTTTACGATGCGGCGCTGCCGATACACGGCGACCATGCGCTGAAGCTCCTCACCTTCGCCGACGAGGGCGGCAGATGGACCTATCGCCACACCGGCTCGCATATCCTTGCGCAGGCCGTAAAGCGCCTCTGGCCCGAGGGCGAGGTCATCAGCTTCTACCGTCAGGGCGATTTCGTGGATCTCTGCGCAGGCCCGCATCTTGAAAGCACTGGCAAGTGCAAGAATATCAAGATAATGAGCGTTGCGGGCGCATACTGGCGCGGCAGCGAGAAAAACAAGATGCTCAAGCGCATCTATGCGACCGCTTTTGAAAAGAAGGCCGATCTCGATGCATACATCACCATGCTCGAGGAAGCCAAGAAGCGCGACCACAGAAAGATCGGCAAGGAGCTCGGTCTCTTTGCGATGATGGACGAGGGCCCCGGCTTCCCGTTCTTCCTGCCCAAGGGCATGGAGCTTAAAAACACCCTGCTCGAATATTGGCATGAGGTGCATAAGCGCTACGGCTACGTTGAGATCCAAACGCCCATCATGCTCAACCGCGAGCTTTGGGAGAAGAGCGGCCATTGGGGACATTACAGAAAGAATATGTACACCACGGTCATCGACGAGATGGATTTCGCGATAAAGCCGATGAACTGCCCCGGCGGAATGCTGGTTTACGGCCTTGAGCCGCGCAGCTACCGCGACCTGCCCCTTCGCATGGCGGAGCTCGGCCTCGTTCACCGCCACGAGCTTTCCGGCGCGCTGCACGGCCTGTTCCGCGTTCGCTGCTTCACGCAGGACGATGCGCATATCTTCATGACCTGGGAGCAGATGAAGGACGAAATAAAGAACGTTATCAAGCTCTACACCGAGGTCTACTCCACCTTCGGTCTTAGCTACCGCATCGAGCTTTCCACCATGCCAGAGGATCATATCGGCGAGAAGGAAACCTGGGATTTTGCGACCGACATCCTCAAGCAGGCCATCACCGAGATGGACAGGGAATACAAGCTCAACGAGGGCGACGGCGCATTCTACGGCCCGAAGCTGGACTTCCATATTGCGGATTGCCTTGGAAGAAGCTGGCAGTGCGGCACTATCCAGCTCGATATGCAGCTTCCCGAGCGCTTCGAGCTTGAGTACACGGGCGCGGACGGCGCAAAGCATCGCCCCGTTATGATCCACCGCGCCATGTTCGGCTCGATCGAACGCTTCATCGGCGTTATCACCGAGCATTTCGCGGGCGCGTTCCCGACCTGGCTTGCTCCGGTTCAGGTCAAGGTCATGGCGATGACCGACCGCACGATGGAGGCTTCCACCGAGATCGCCGCGAAGCTCGCCGCCGCAGGTCTGCGCGTTGAGACCGACCTTCGCAACGAGAAGATCGGCTTCAAAATTCGCGAAGCCCAGATGCAGAAGATCCCCTATATGCTTATCGTGGGCGATAAGGAGGTCGAAAACGGCGTTGTTGCCGTGCGCTCAAGAAAGGGCGGCGACCTCGGCACGATGAGCCTTGAGGGCTTCTTGGCGAAGATCGCGGAAGAGGTCAAGGAAAAGAGCATAGATTGAACATAATTATTCATATCTTGGCTGCCGCAGATGCTCATGATTTGCGGCAGCATTAATTATGCTATTTAGATAAACCTCGCATATTTTCAGTTTATTTACAAGAAAACTTAGATGATACATTCGCGTTTTTCGTATTGACAAAGCGCCGACAGGAAAGTTATAATTAGGCGATTTTTATTATAGGAGGATTTAAGGGCACATTGTATAGTACGTCTATTTTTAAACCTCATCCTGTTTGCTCATTCTTGCGAGTATTCCATAACGTTAAGCTTAAAGATAAGTAAAGCTGCAATGTGGGGAGTTATAGAATGAGAAGATCAAAAAGTGTTTTTAATTCAACGCCGGCCTGCATCGCAGCTGTTTTAACCGTACTGCTCGTTGCTTCCATGTTTTCCGCCTGCAAGCAGCCGGAAAAGCCCGAGCCCGTGATAGAGTATCAGCTTCAATACAGAATACTGTATGATGAAACCCTCAGCGGAGAAGATATCCTTTCCTGTGTTGAGATGAATGACTATGATATCGTTTTCTTTAACGAAGCTCAGCTCAGCGAAGCGGGCAAAAGAGTTCAAGCTGTTGCAAGGGACAGATTGGCAGTATTTGTCGGCATTCCCCTCAATAAAGCAAATACATATTTGCAAAGCGACCGTTTTGAATCGTGCAACGACTATGATTCAGCCGTAAGCTGCTACTCCGTTTGCACAAACAGTCCGAGCGGAGAAACCGGGATATTCGGCACCTTTCAAGATGCGTATCCGAGCAGGATAGAGCTTATCGAACAGATCAGCAAGTTTTGGCACGAACGGCTGAGCGAGCTGAATCGGTAAACAACCAATAACGCTGTGCGCCTGTTCAAAAGGACGGGCGCGCTTGATAATTTTTATTGCTAAAATGCTGAAAAGGAGAATCGTTCTATGAACAATATCTGCCCCTATTGCGGCAAGGAAATGGAGCTTGGCTATATCCAAAGCGGCCGCGGCATTGCGTGGCGAAATAAGATAGTTCACATTGCAGCATTTTCGGCATTGAGCCGCTCCGCGGTCAGGCTGTCGTATGCTCTGGGGCCGTTCGACGGTCATGTGGTTGAAGCCTATCGCTGCGCCGACTGCAAAAAAGTCGTCATTGAATATGATGAGGATGCGGAGTAACCCAGATACTTTCCCCAAGCAGCCGATCGGCTGAAAACTTATTCTTTATAGCTGAAATTCCGCAGGAATTTCAACCTCAACTATTCACTATTCATCATTCACTATTCACTAACTAAAACCGGAGACCTATCATGGATAATAAACCGACTCCCCGCATTATCGATGCGATTCGCGGCAGCCTTATCGGCGGCGCGGCGGGCGATGCGCTCGGCTACGCCGTGGAATTCGTTCGAGAGGACTATATTTTCAAAAAATACGGCGAAAAGGGCATAACCGAGTATGAGCTCGACCCGCATACGGGCAAGGCGATAATTTCGGACGACACGCAGATGACGCTTTTCACCGCCGTTGGGCTTCTGCACGGGCAAACCCGCGCCAGGCTGCGCGGCATCGCTGGGCCGGCATCAAGCTACGTTGCCATGGCGTACGACGATTGGCTGACCACCCAAACAGACTCGTTTGAGAACGTGCGCAAGGCGAGGGAAAACGATTCGTTCGGGTACGTTATCTCATGGCTGCTCGACGAGCCCGCGCTCTTTGCGCGCCGCGCCCCCGGCAACACCTGCCTTTCGGCGCTGATGGCGGCAAGGCAGACGGGCAGCATAAACGAAGCGGACTATATCGCCCTTAAAAGAAACAACAGCAAGGGCTGCGGCGGCGTTATGCGAACGGCTCCCTGTGCGCTGTTTGCGCCCCATCTCGGCTGGGATATCGACCTTGTGGATATGCAGAGCGCGCAGATGGCGGCCGTGACCCACGGGCATTCGCTCGGCTATATGCCCTCCGCCGTGCTTTCTCATATCATCTTCAGGCTCATCGCCCCCGATACTGCGTGTATGCCGCTGAAAACCGCTGTGCTCGATTCGATAGAGGCGCTCAATCGGCTGTTTGGCGGCGATGAAAACACGGATACGCTTGCGGAGCTTGTAGGGCTTGCGGTCTCTCTCTCCGAAAACGGCGAAAGCGACCTCGACAACATCCACGCGCTCGGCGAGGGCTGGGTGGGCGACGAGGCGCTTGCCATCGCGATCTATTGCGCGCTTAAATACGAAAACGACTTCTCCACCGGCATAATAGCCGCCGCCAACCATAAGGGCGACAGCGACTCCACCGCCGCCATCTGCGGAAACATCCTCGGCGCAAAGCTCGGATACAGCGCGATCGAGGAAAAATGGAAGCGCGATCTTGAAATGCACGATCTTATCCTCGAGCTTGCGGACGACCTCGCCCAAGGCTGCCTTATGAGCGAATACGACCCGTATCACGATGAAAGATGGGTTCAAAAATATGTGAAGGCGAGGGCGTGCAAATAGAGCGCGGCGCTGAATTGTCACATAAAGTTAATTCTTGCTGACCTTTCGTTTATTGACTTCCGCAAATAAGTATGCTAAGCTACTTTGTAAGAGGAAAGGAGGCGTATCGATGAAAAAAACGCTTCGCATAATCGCGCTCTTGCTCGCCGCCGTGTTCTTTATCGGCGCCGCGATCATAGTTATCGACTTCGCTAAATACGCCCTCGTTGTGGGCGACTACGAAAAAACCTCTCACGACGAACTCAGCTTTATCCGATCGGGCAAGGCTGAATACCGCATCGGGCGAAACAGCCTCGGCTACCCCGTTTTCCGCTCGCCTAAAAAGGCGCTCGCGGCCTTCACCGAGGAATACGCGGATATGATAGCGGAATATGCCTCTATTTTGAAGCTTCCGCCCCTTTCACATAGCTCGATCCACTGGTACAGTACATTGTACAACGGTCTTTCGTCAAAGCAGGCGGCTGAGCTTGGGGAGGTTGCTCGCTTCGCCTCGACCTATAAAATCAGCTTCGACGGAACGAGCGTTAATAGGCAGGTCGCCGCGGTCGGCTTCACCGTGTTCGGAATAGTGCTGCTCGTTTTCGCGCTGCCCGTTCGGAAAAAACCGAAGCCCGCAAAGAAAAACGCAGAGCAAACGGATTCGAAAACAGAACTCGTCGATCAAAGCCTTAACACTAATTCATGATATTTAAAAGAGCAGTTTGGCTGCTCTTTTAATATTGATTCTAATTTCACACATGGTTTTATTCGGTAGAAATTCCCTTGGAGTTTCAACCACAAATATTCGCTATTCATCCATTACTCAAGAGGCTCATCCTCTTCCTCACTTCGGTCGGCTTCCGCACTTTTACCGTTCTGCTCCGCGTTGATCCTGTCTATTTCCTCCTTGATGATATCTTTGAAGGTCTTTTCATCAAGCTCAAGGCTCTCCCTTGCCGCCTCGGACTTATCTGCAAATGCATCGAATTCCCTTTGCTTGTCGTCCAGCCTTTCAACCATCCGTTCCTCAAGCGTTCTTTCGCAGAGCAGTCTGTAAACAAGCACGTTTCTCGTTTGCCCCATGCGGTAGGCGCGCGATATCGCCTGATTCTCGATCGATGGCTTGAACTGCGGCTCGCAGATGATGACGACGCTCGCGGACTGGATATTCAAGCCCGTGCCGCCCGCCTGTATCTGCGCCGCAAGAACCGTTCCCGCAGGCGCCTTTTCAAACTCATCTATGATTTCCTGCCGCCGCTGAAGTGTTACAGAGCCGTTTATCGGGTTCAAACAGCTTTCTTTAAGCAGCGATTTAACTCGCCTTATCGTATCGAGGAAGAACGAGAAAACCAGCACCTTTCTGCCCTCAGCGCGGGCCTCCTCGACTAGCTCGAGCAGGCGCTCCGCTTTTGAAGATCGCTCGCCCTCGCCCACGTTCCATGAAAGCCGTCTTGCCTCGGCATAATTGCCGCTTCCGTTTCGCAGCGCGTTTTCATAAACCGCTCTCTCAACGTTATACATGGTGCACCACTCGCGGCTCTCAATGAGCTCGGGAAGCTCAGTCAAAACCTCATCCCGCTTTCTTCTGTAGTACACCGGCGCTATCGCCTTTCTAAACTGAGGCGCCGAACTCAGCGACAGCTTGTCCTGTATGGCATAAGCAACACTCGGCTGAAGCATTTTTATAAGCTGATACATTTCGCCAACGCTGTTTTCAAGTGGAGTACCGGTCATAAAGAGCAGGCGATCCGCGCTTTGGCATAAAAGCTTGATATTCTTCGTTCGCTTGGCTTCGGGGTTCTTTGCGTAATGCGCCTCGTCCACCACGAGCATGGAGAAGCCGAAACCCTCGGGAAAAGAGATATGAGAGGTCGTTTCATAAGTTGTTACAGCAGTGCCGCCCGTCTTTATCCACGAGCGCAGCGCGGAGCTTCTTCCCACGCCGTGTATCTTCGTTACGCTCAGGCGGCTCATCTTCCTTATCTCGCGGCACCAGTTGGTGAGCACGCTCGCGGGACATACGACCATGAAATGCGTTGCCCCCGTGTTGCGCAGCGACACCATCGCCGCGATCGCCTGAACGGTTTTGCCAAGACCCATTTCATCGCCGAGCAGCACCTTCTGCTGATGAAGAATGTATTTAACGCCCCATTCCTGATATCTTCGCAGCTCGCAAAGAAGGCCGTCCGGGAAGAAGCACTCGTCCTGTATTTCGCGCGCCAGATCCTCCGGCAGACCGTATAGAGAGTCATCGTTTCCGAGCAGGCCGGGTGCAAGCTTCTCTATAATATTGAAAAACTCGACGGGGTTTTCGGAAAAATCGTTCCACGCTTCTGCCTCGGTCATTCTATCTATCGAGTTTATCAGCTTGAGATAGTATTCCGTATCCGCGAAATAGCTTCCCTCCTCCAGCGTTTTCAGCGTTTCAAACGCCGCCATCGCCCGCTCTTTTTCCTTGCCGGAAGCCAGAAGCCATTTGAGTTTTCCATCGCAGAGCTCCCCGATATCATCAACGGCGTACCTTATCCTGCGCTCGTTTCTTTCATAGAGATCGCGGCAGGCCTCCGCAGGCGCGGCGCAAAGCATGTATTTTGCCACGGCCGATATGAGCCGCGTGGTCTCGCGCGTTTTTCTGTCCGAGCTTATGCGAATCTTCGTGCCCTGCCGCGCCTTTGATGCAATGTCATTTGCGATTCTCTTGATCGTGTACGCCGTATCCTCGCTTATCCCGTACACCGATGAAAGAGAGCCTTCAGATGCAGCCAACACATCGAGAATGCTGTTGTAGCCATAATCGCGAAGCGCCTTTACCCTTATTCCCTTTCTCTCACGGTTCAGCTCCTCAACGGGGATTTCGCGCAGAACCTCCACCGCCTCCGCCGCAGCAAGACCTTCGGCGGCCGCAACAGCCTCCATGCGGTAATCAAGCTTCATGTCAGCTGCTTTTTGGAGCTGCTTTAACGTTTTGCTATGCCACTCAACGAGCCGTTTGGCCTTGATACGGTCGAAGCCGCGCTCGTTTTCCCGTGAGTTTTCAAAGCATCCCGGTCTTATGCCGTTTAAAACTGTGATGAACGCATCGGGCTGTTTCTGAAAATCTTCCCACGCTTCGCCGTTTCTAACGATCCCGTTCATCATCGATGTAAGTGCTTCCGCTTTCGCACCGTATTCGCCGTCCTCAAGGTCGCTCAGTTTTTCAAAGGCTTCCTGCGCCCTCTGCTTCTGCCTGCCCGAAATGAAAATCCGCTTCAAAAAGCTTCCACCGAACGCCCGCAGATCGTCAAGCGCATAGCGAATATCGCTCTCGTTCTCATCTATAAACCTTTGAGCCTCGCTTGCGATAGCTCCGCAACGCATATATCCCGATGCTGCCCTGATAAGAGCATCAGCTTCGGGCATTTTTCTGTCTGCGCTCAAGTGAACTCGCGTTCCCCGCTTCGCCTTTGAAACGATTTCATCCACGGCATCCTTTATTGCGGCGGCGATCGCATTGCCCATGCCGAGATCGGAGCGCAGCTCACGCTCCGAAGCCTCGACAACA
This sequence comes from uncultured Eubacteriales bacterium, assembly GCA_902794055.1. Taxonomy (GTDB): domain Bacteria; phylum Bacillota; class Clostridia; order Christensenellales; family CAG-138; genus PeH17. Next base: position 33,385 of record CADBGC010000013.1, read on the forward strand.
TCCGCCAAGGTTACATATCCGCAAGCTTTCAGAAGTGAAGCTCTTGGGCGCACTATATTATCATTCATCTCGTCAACGGATATTTCCCTAAGGATGCGCATAATATCGGCATCCGCAAGCTTGTCCGCACAAGCGTTTGTTTGGCTACGGAAGCGCTCCGGCATCTCCGCTGCCGAATGCAGATTCTCAAGCGTTTTCTCATGCTTTTCTATAAGCCGCTTCGCGTTTACGGCATCAAACGATTTTGCCATTGGGTTTCTCCGTTCAGATTTCGATTTTCGCAGCAAGGAATAAACCATCAAAGAGTATTATAGTAGAAATTCCACAGGAATTTCAACCACAATTATTCATTATTCACCATTCATCATTCACTAATTCATCTTCCCTTCACCGCTCTTGTGGCGATAAAGCAGGGAATATTCATCTCGCGCAGGAAGCCTTCGCCGTTTGTATCCTCGTAGAGGTCGGTCAGCGTGAAGCCCGCGCGGAGCTGCCCGCCGAGCTGCTCCTCGAGCGTATGCGAAAACTGCATCCCGCAGTCCTCCTCCTCAAGCTGCCGCCTTTGCTCGGGGTTTGCTATCGGATCGAAGGGCAGGGAGTTTACCACCCGCGTTTCATCCTCGCCGAAAAGGAAATTCATTCCGTTGTCGAGCCCCGAGAGCAGCACGCCGCCCTTTTTCAGAACGCGGAAGCATTCGCGCCAGATCGGCTCCACCTCTCGAACGTAGCAATTCGACACGGGATGGAAGATGATATCGAAGCTTTCATCCGCAAACGGCAGGGGCTTGGTCATATCCGATTTTACTATCTCAATTTGATAGTTCTCCCTTTCGGCAACGAGCCGCTCGCTCTCGAGCTGCTTATCCGAATAATCGAGCACCGTGCAGACCGCGCCGAGCGCCGTAAAGATGGGCATCTGCTGACCGCCGCCGCTCGCAAGCCCGAGCAGCTTCTTTCCTTTAAGCTCCCCGAACCATGACTTCGGCACGGGCTTGGTGGGCGTTAAACCGACCTCCCACTCCCCATTCAGCGCCTTTACAAATTCTTCGTGCGAAACGGGTATGCCCCATTCCCAACCCTCCTCGATCCAGCGGTCGATGGTTTTCGCATTTATATCTTGATAATCCATATTCTACTCCTTATGATAAAAAACAATATTATTTCTTTTGAAATTCCGCAGGAATTTCCACCGCAACTATTCACTATTCATTATTCACCATTCATTATTCACTATTTTCAGTCTCTTTCCTCTATCACAACATGAACGCTATCCCCGTCCCCCTTGCCTATCCTCTGCCGTATCGCCTTTAAAACGCCGATGATATAGCACACCGAGCCGTCCTCGTTTTTAAGCCCCATGTTGACTATGCTGCCGTCGTAGGGCTCGCCGTCGAACTGCGCGTGCACCTGCGCCCTGCCGCGCCCGAAAACCTCGCGCACGTTCCACGGGAAAACGACGAACGCGCCGCCGTCGGGCATCACGCAGAGGGGAGAAGAGTATTCAAATCTTAATTTTTTGGTGTTTTCGCTCATATTTCCTCCTTCAAGCTCAAAGCAGTATCAAACCGCTTTCCTTCACGGCGTTGAAATCCGAAAGGCTCTTTTTTGCTTCGGGCGATACCCTTATGCGCGTGTTGTATTTTTTATCGTTATTTAGGATATAAAGCATGGGCGCAATCGCCATGATCCGCCCTCGCAGCTCATTCCATGTTTCCCTGTCGGTAAGTTCAACAAAGCTCTTAGTTTCGCCGCTCTGCGTATACGTTATCTTCGCAGGAAAACACATCGCCAGCCCGAAAGCATACTGCGGATACATACCGATAAAAAAGCCCTTAGCCGTTGGGGAAGAGCCGAACGGCACTGCGCAGAACGTTTCCATCTGCACGCACGGCTCCTTGAATTTCGGCACCAAGAGCCCCTTGCCCGCTTTTGCATAAACGCAGTTTTCGATATGCGCGGTAACTCCAATGCTGAAACCGAGTATTGAATGATCCTCGCTCCACTCGCAGCGCTTGCCCGATGCAAGCAGCGCAAAAAGCTCGCGGTATCTCTCGTTTATCTCCGCGCGATCGCTCTTAACATAGCCTTGCTTAACTCCTTGCACGGAAACGAACGAAAACCCCTTAAAAACGGCTTCAAATTCCTCCGGCGTTATAAGAAAATACTCCTTTTTCCAAGTGTTGACGAAGTACAAATCAGTGCCTCCACGCTTTTTCAAACCCCGCCCCGTCCTCATAAACCACGTCCGCGCAGTCCACGGTCAGATACTTAAGGCTGTCCTTCCCGTTTTTAAAAAACATCGTATGAACCTCATAACCGCACTCGCTTCTGAAGATCTCGAAATATAAAAAAGTTATATTGGAGCTTGGTTTGCCGTCCTCATCGAATGAAAGCCTCGGAGAAAGGCTCCGATCCCTTTCCAATACCTGCGCATCCTTGAAGGTTATGCACCGAAATTCCTCGCTTTCGTCGAAGCCTCCGCAGCGCCGCAGATACATTTCAAGCGCCTTGCCCCGCTTTCGTATGCCGAGCAGCTCGTCGTCATGGGTATAGAAGGCTTTGTTTATGCGCTCGGGTATGTTTTGCCTTTCACATTCCTCGCGATATTCGCGCTTCATGTTTTCGTGCTCGCGCTCCATCTGCTCGCACTCGGCTTTAAGGCGGTCGTACGCACTTTGTTTAAGATAGCCGTATGAAAACAGCCGCAGATCGCCCTGCTCGCTCAGCCATTCGGGATAGTATGTGCCGATCAATCTTATCATTCTTCTGCAAGAGGCGCGAAACTCGCGCTCCACCCGCTTCGGGTCGGGCGGCGAAGCCTCCTCGCTCAGCACCCGATCACCGTCCTCCGTGCCTGCATCGCAAGATGCGATATCGTCCGCGGATACGCTCTTCAAATACTCATAGTACTCGAGCTCGCCCGCAAGCCTTTCATCCAGCTTCTTTTTGTAAAACGCGCGTATCTCCGCCTCGGAATACTCCCGCTCCTCGATCGGCTCAAAGTCGTAGAATGCACCGTGCCTTTGCAATTTTGCATCCATTTCTCGTGTAAAATATCGCATAAAACTCCTCCGAAAGTAATATCAATTTGAACGCTTACAGATCCTTTTTCGGGTACTTCAAAAACGCCGCGATCACGCCGGCGAGCGCAAGAAGCATACCCGAAGCGAGGTAGATATTGGAAAGGATATTGAGAAAATACGCCAAAAGCGCGATGCCTATGCCGATTCCAAATCCCGAAGAGCTTAAAAAAGCCGAGATGCCGAAGCAGATCGAGGCAAGCTCAAGCTGCATAAGGGTGTATGCCGCAAACAGCAGGAGAAAGAGCTTTATTTCAAGCTTTTCGCCGATAGCGAGTATCGAAAGCGCCGCAAAGACCGCAACGGCGATATTCAAAACGAGTATCTGCGCATACACCGAAAGCAGCTTTTCAAGCACGATGCGGCTTCTTTTTATCGGATGGGTCAAAAGAAAATCCGCCGTGTTATCCTTCTGCTCCTTGCCGAGCATCGCAATACCGAGCACCGCGGCGAACATCGCCCCGCCGAGACCGAGCACGTTTCCGCATTCCACGGCGAAATAGCCCTTGAATTCGCCGAAATTCAGCTTATCCATGCCAAATGCCGCCGTGAACGCGCCCATATCGGCAAACATCTCGTTCATGCCCTCCATCTGCTCGCGCATCTGGGGATACACGAAAACGCTTATCGCAAGCATCGCCGCGATAGCCGCCGTCCAAATTATGAGCGCTCTGCGCCCACGCTTTATCTCATGCCAAAATACCGTCATATCATTTGCCCTCACTCGAATAATAGCGCATAAAAACCTCCTCAGGCTCCTGCTCGCGGATATCTATATCGCTGAACTCGAGCACCGAAAGCGCCGAAACCAGCTCCTTCGCGCTTCCAGAATACAGGAAGGACAGCTCATCGCCGTTTTCCTCAAAAGTGCTTGCATTTTCAAGCTTTTTGAGCGGCGAAGCATCCCGAATCCCCTTCAGCGCGACCTGCTTTGCGCCCGCGCCCGCAAGCTCATTGAGCCTGCCCGAAGCAAGCAGCCTTCCCTCGCGGATCATCGCGGCATGTGTACAGCTTTTCGCCACCTCGGAGAGATCGTGCGAGGAGAGAAGCACCGTTGCGCCCTCGGCGTTCCGCTCCGCCAGAAGCTCGAAAAATCGGCGGCGGATCAGCGGATCGAGCCCGCTCGTGGGCTCATCGAAGATGTAGAGCCGTGGTCTATGCTGCATTGCGCAAACTATGCCGACCTTCTTTTTATTGCCGAGCGAAAGCTCGCGCACCCTGCGCTTTGTGTCCAGCTCAAGCCTATCGCAGAGCCGTTTTGCTTCCTCGGCGCAGTCCTTTTTCCTAAGCCGCGCCGAAAGCTCGATCACCTCATGCGCGCGCATACCCGAATAAAACGCCGTTTCGGGAGGAAGATAGCCCACGCTTTCGAGAATCCGCGTTTTATCCTTTATAATGTCCATGCCGAGTACGCTCGCTCCGCCGCCCGTTGGGAAAAGCAGTCCGAGCAGCGTTCTTATGGTGGTGCTCTTTCCCGCACCGTTCGGCCCGATGAAGCCCATCACCGCGCCCTCGTCCACCTCGAGCGAAACATCGATTATTCCGCGCTTTTTGCCGTAATATTTGGTTAAATTTTCGGTTTTTATCGCCTGCATTTTTGTTTTTCGGCTCCTTTATGCTCCGCGCACTTTCTGCCGCGCGGTATATTCTTAACAATTATACCACAGCCCACCGCCGTGTCAATGGCGCGGAGATGACGGATTCGTGTACTTCTTCGCTCCAAAATAGCAAAAAATATGCAAATTGAATATAGTTTATAATAAAAAACACTTTACATCAGCTCTGCATAATGTTATAATATACTCGCCACTCCGCAAGAGCGTTTGTTTGTTGCACCCGCTCTTGCCTGCGGCCGTTCGCAGCGGAAGCACTTATTTCCCCTTTCACAATCCGTTCGAACGCGGCTTATTGCCGAAAAACACACCTCGCTTTGCCTATCACGGCATACAACGAAAGGAGATCGAAATGAAATTTTCCAAAAGAAACTCCGCAAATCACTACAGCCTGCCCCGCGCCCTGTTTCACGCGCTCTTCGTCATCTCATCGTACCTGCTCATGGGCTTTCCTCCCGCGCTTGTTCTCATGTACGCACACAGGCTTTCCGCAACCATGTTCCAGCTGCTGCTGGCACTCGGCTTTGCATGGCTGGTCGTGCTTGGCGAGATCTGCGTTCGCCCGTCCATACTGCGCGCCGAACGCACCCTGCTTGGCGATGAAGCCTTCTTCAAAAGGCATCCGCGCGAATTTCGCCGCGAGGTTGCGCGCTGGCACAGGGTCTCCGCCTTTATGAACGGCGTAAACGACAGCGACATCGAGCTTTTGCCCGGGCTTTTGCAGCTCAGGCGCGAGCTTTCAAGCGAAGATGCGGCGCGCCTCGGCGTTGTGCATGGCGGCTCCAAATTCGAAGAAGCCTTTAAGGACGTTGAATTCAGCTGCGAAAAATACGACCGCATTTACTACGGCAAGCATCCGCGCATGCTCAAGCGCGAGCTTCGCAGGCTCAATATCAAGCGCTCGCTCTTCCTTCTTCTTCAAAACCGAGATATGCCCGTGGATCCCTACGAGCGCCGCCTTATCGAGCTTCGCGATGAGTACGCTGCCGCAGGCTGCCGCGTTCTTGCAAAGGAGGAAAGGCCGAAGAAGAATTCTTCAACCGATTACAGCTACGTAAGAGCTGCGGGCAAATACTGTTTGCTGTTTTCGCTGATACCCCTCATCGGCTTCCCGTATGGCTATATAACGATCTATGCGCATGAGCTGTCCACCCCCGTCTATCTTATTCTCAAGGCGCTCGCCTTCTCGCTGATACTGATAAGCGGCTTGATCAGCTTGAAGCCCATATTTATGCGCGCCGAGCGCTATATGCTTGGCGATGAAGAGTATTTTTCAAGGCATCCCCGCGAATACCGCAGGGAGATCGCCCGCTGGCGCAAGGTTTCCGCCCAGATCAACGGTGCTATGAACGACGATTCCGAGCTGCTGCCCGGGCTTTTGAAGCTCAAGCGCGAGCTCACCATGGATGATGCATCAAGGTTTGGAGTTAACTTTGCCGCGAGCACGGCGAACGGTTCGCTCGCCTATGAAAGCGGGCTTGAATTAAACCTTGAGAAATACGACCGCATCTACTATGGCAATCACCCGCGCAGGATAGATAAGGAGCTTCGCTCCATAAAGGTAAAGCGCGCATTCTCGCTCATCTTCAAAAACGAGAGCACTCCGCAGTCCTCATACGAGAACCGCCTCTATGAATTGAAGGACGAATTCCTTGCCGAAGAGGCCGCGTAACGAACATTCTTCGGGCGCCCGATACCCTCGGGCGCTCTTTTATCGCGTTCTCGGTTATATTCACACCAAATACATAAATCCGCCATGTTTCCGCTTGAAAAACGGCTTTAGCGCATGATATAATTTATATCAAGGAGGTCATGCCGACCGAACGAAGCGGCGTTTCGGCGGCGATGAAAGAAACTATGCGCTTATTCAAAAAGCAAACCGTAAATAATTTCAGCTTTATCACCATGCTGTTCACAACGATCACGAAGGTGCTTTTCGTATGCTTCGGCGGGCTTCCGCTCGTGGTCGTTTTTACCTATTCCCACATGATGAGCACGCCCGTTTTCATAATTCTTGCGCTGCTCGCGTTCTCCATAATCCCTATCTTCGGAGTGGCGGTCTACCGCCCGATATTCCTTCGCAAGCGCCGCGCGCTGATGGGCGATGAGGAGTTTTTCAAAAAGCACCCTCTCGAATACCGCAAGGAGCTCTACCGCTGGCGCAAGGTTTCGGCGCACATGAACGGCACGGACGGCTGCGAGCCCGAGGCGCTGCCCGGCCTTTTGCAGATGAGGCACGACCTCACTACCGAGGAGGCGGCGAAGCTCGGCGTGGCGTTCATCTCTCCCGCTTCGGGGCAGACCGTTCAGGACTACGAATTCAACTGCCTTAAGTACGACCGCATCTACTACGGCAAGCATAAGCTCAGGCTTCGCTTTGAGCTGTTCCTGCTTCGTGTGAAGCGGTGGATAATCGAGAATATTCTGAAGAAGGATATGCCCGTTTCGCCCTATGAGCACCGCCTGAAGGAGCTTGGAAACGAGTTCCTCGCCTGAAAAAGAAACGTCAAACAGCTTTCCCGACAGCATCGGAAAAGCTGTTTTATTTTTGCTGAAATTCCGCAGGAATTTCAATCTCAACACTTCACTATTCACTATTCGCTATTCACTGTTCACCGCTCCCCTTTTCTTCGCCCGCTCCCTTGTAACGCTTATCACAAGATCCAGCCCGTCCTCCCTGTTGCTGCTGTCCATATCCACCTTCAGCCCGCCCGAGCGAAGCTGCTCGCAGGCGATACTGACGGTGTTCAGAAAAACGCGGTAATCGCGCACGAGGCGCACCACCGTGCGGCGCGGCCTTTGCTCCTCGGTGGTTTCGCAAGCCTCGCCGAGCATGCGCCTTGCAAGAAGCTCGGTCTCCTCCGCGCCGAGTCCGCCCTCGCCCGCCCGATGCACGAGCTTAAGGCGTTTTTCGGTTTCATCGAGCGCGAGCGCCGCTTTTGCATGCCTCTCCGAGAGCGCGTAGCGCCGTATCCCGTCGCGCACCGTTGGCTCTATCGCGAGCAGGGCAAGCTTTTCTTCAACGAAGCTGCTGCTTTTGCCAAGGCGAACCGCGAGCTGCTCGCCGCTGAGGTGCAGGCGGTTCATCAGCTTGAGGCAGCATTCCCCGACCTCGAAAAAATCGGGTCTTTCGCTCTGAACGTCCTCTATCATCGCAACGAGGGCAACGTTTTCGGCCGGGCCTGCGTTCACTATGCATAAAACGCGCTTATACCCGAGCCGTTTTACCGCCCTAAGCCGCCTTTCGCCGGAAACGAGCTCATACCACGCTCCCTTTTTGCGCACCGAAAGCGGGCATAAAAGCCCCGAATGCGCAATAGAGCGGGCGAGCTCATCAAGGCTCCCGTCGTCCGCAAGCTTACGTCTGCGGTTCTCGGGCGTAACGATACGCGAAACGGGCAGCTCCTCGAGCCTCTGCCCCGCCTTTTTATTCTTCAAAAAACCGAATAATGCCATTGAGTTCCCTCGCATTCGCCGCAATTTGCTTATTTCAATTATAATCCCCTGTCGAAATCGGCGCAACAGCGAAGAAAGGAAGCTTTTGGAGCTTCCTGTCGCAAATGCCGAATATCGGCTTTTTTATTTGATTTTGACCTTTGGAAAATGCGAAGCGCCATAGTGAAGCGGGCGGGATCGCTTCATTACGGATCGATAAGCGCGTACTTTTTAAGAAGCTCGTCAAGCTTGCCGCTTTCGCGCAGCTCGTAAATGAACACGTCCGCAAGGCGGGCTATCGCGGGCTCATCCGCCGAAACGGCGATGGCATAGCTGATGCTGCCGATGCTGTCGCGGGTGATATCAAACTCGAAGCTCTGCGAATACAGCTTCGCGTACACATCCGGCAGCACGGCGCAGTCTATCCTGCCCTTTTCGAGCGCGGTCAGAAGATCGGGATATGAGGCAAACGCCTTCTTATCGAAGGTGACGGCGTTTTCGGGCAGCTCCTTTTCTATGCCGCGCAGCCTGTCGATAAGGCTTCTTTCAACCTTGGTTTCGTGCGCGCTTACGTATTTATTCAGCACGCTTGCCGCCGAAGTGTTTTGAACGTATCCTATCAGCATTTGATCGAGCGTTTTTTTCGACGCACCCTTTCTTATGATAACGCGGCAGGCATCGGTATAATACGGGTATGAATACTCGAATTTTCCGCTCGCGCCCTTCTGCATCAGGGCTATCGCCGCATCTATGCTGCCGTCCGAGAGCTTGGTTTCGGCGGTCTGAGCGGAAACGGTAACGAATTTGACCGGCTTTTCGCCGCTTTCGGGAAGCATGTACTCCGCAAACAGCTCCGCAAGCTCGACCTCGAGCCCCTCTCCGTTTAAGGAAAAGCCCGGGATATCGTTTCTGATGCCCACGGTCAGTATGCCCTTATCCGTTATCCGCTTCACCTCGGCGGCGGATTTCAGCTGCTTTTCGGGCTTCAGATAATTGAAAAGCGCAAAAGCGGCTGCAAGCGCAAGCACCGAAACGAGCAGTATTCTAAGGGGTCTGCCGCGCTCGCCGCGCAGTGTCAGCCCCGTGCTCCTCGTTCCTCTGCGAATTCCAAGCCGCCTTCTCATGCCTTTTGAGTATTGCCTTTCGGTGGTGTTATCGCTCCAATTATACCAAATGCGGGGCGATAAAACAATCTTTTCAGCTCACCCGTGCCACTATCGCCGTCATATCATCCTCGCCCCCCATGCTTCGCGCGCATTCCACCAGCTCCGCTGCCGCTGCCTTGGGATCGCTTTTCCGAGCCGTTTTCACGATCGCGGAATCAAGCTCCTCTCCGAGCGCATCCGAAACGCCGTCGCTCATCATTATTATCACGTCCCCACGCTTGAGCTTCAGGCTGAAAACGGCCGTTCTTGCCTCCTCCACTATCCCAACGGGGAGCGCTTCCGCGCAGATCGCATTCGCTCTGCCGTGCCGAACGATATAGCTTGCGGGTGCGCCGTGCTTTGCCGCGATCGCGCTGCCCTTGCGCCTGTCGAAAACAAGCGCATCGAGCGTTGCATAGCTCTCCCCGCCCTCGCGAAGCAGCAGGAGCCTGTTCACAAGCTCCGCCGCCGAGTCTATATCGAAGCCGCAGCACACAAGATCCGCAACCATATTCACCGTTTGCTCGCTCTCGCGCCGCGCCGCAGCGCCCATGCCCATGCCGTCGCTTATCGCGGCAAGGCAAAGCCCGTCCAGCTCGCGAATGCAGGCGGCGTCCCCCGTTTGGCTCCCTGCCCTGCCCGCGCGCTCCGCCGTGCCTATGCCGATGCTGTAGCTCTCGCGCTGCTCCGCCTCGGGCAGAGCCAGCCGCGCAAGGCTCTTCGCCACGCCCGAAAGCTGCATATTCACAAGCCCCGAAGCGCCGTTATCCGCGCCGTCGAAGAGTCGGGACATCTCAAACAGCACCTCCGAGAGCATGCCGAGGCGGCGGCTGCGTTTATCGAGCTCCCGCTCAAGCTCCGCCTCCCTTGTGCTGCTTGCGTCAAGCTCCGCCGCGCCGCCATCCGCAAGAAGAAACGCGGCAGCGCTCAGTATCAGCTCCGCAGGGGATGGGCTGCCCGCGCCGCCGAGAAAATAAAAAAGCGCCAGCGAGGGCACGGAAAAACCCGCCAAAACGCCCCATTTTCCGAGCGGGCGCAGCATCACCGCCAGGAGCGAGCAAACGCAGAGCACGGCTATAAGGAGCATATCGGAGCCGAGCGCGAAAACCCGCACCGAGGAAACCACCGCCGCGCATGCTATAGCGGAAAGGCCGCAGCTTTGCGCCGATGCAAGGCAGCAGAACGCCGCAGCCGCCATGCCGAGCTCGATGCCGAATACGCGCACGTGAGCAAACGAAGCCGAAACGAGCCCGCCGAGCAGGGCGAGCGAGAGGATGCGAACCTCCGCCGAGGCTATCGTCTTTCGTTTTAGCGGCGATGGCGCGGCAAAGGCCGCTCCGCAGGCAAGAAAGCCCGCGAGCGAGACCGTCAGCGAGCAGATGAGCACGTGCTCGATGAAGCCCGAAACGGAAGGCGCCTTCCACAGCCCCAATAAGGCCGCGGTAGGCAGCGCGAGCAGGCCCGACAGGAACAGCGCGGCATATTTCATCAGCGCATTCACGCCCCGCTTACCGCGCACCGCGCCGAAGATCAGCTCGAACCCGAGCATGAACGCCGAAGCTATGCAGCCCGAATAGGTGCCCGATGCGGCGCTTCCCGCGCAGAGGCCGAGCAGCGCTGAAAAATAGCTCTGCACTCCGAGCGAGCAGCGGCAGGCGCAGCAGAAGGCGAGCGCGGCAGCGGGGAGCATCGGCGCAGATGAGGAAGAATAGAGCACGGCGTTGAAGGGCAGGCCGCAGGCAAGCAGCATTGCCGCCGCCGCGGGGAACGCCCATCGCTGAAGATATCGCTTTGGCAGCATCAGCCGCGCCGTTTCGAGCGCGCGATAGAAAAGGCTTTTCGTTTTCTCCATACGTTCATTCTCCTTATGAAAAGTATGACCCATCGAAGGATACCATAAAGCCCGCCGCGGCTTTGTCGCTTCGGCGATAAGAAAAACCGCTTTTCCAAGCGCTTTTGCCCGAAAGCGCTTGACTGCCCCGCTCTCGGAAGCACCGCATTTTTTACTGCATGCCGTCTGTTCTTCGCCCGATTATATTGCTTGCGCCGTATTGTTAAGTTGCGGTTAGCATGATATAATTATGCTGTAATATTATGCAGCAAGGATGAAACGCGATGAAAAAGCTCATTGTTTTTATGGTTTTTGCGCTTCTGCTCGCATGCATTCCCCTTCCCTCCGCGCTCGGCGAAAGCGTTATGCGCGATATCACTGCGAGCTGCTCCATCGAGCTCAACGGCGCTCCGATAAACGGTATGCTCATCGACAACAGCGAGAGCACCTATCTTGAATACTCGCAGGCGGTTATCACGGTTCGCGCAGTCGAGCCGATCGGCGGCATCTACATCAAATTCGACCGAACGCCGCCGAGCTGGACTCTTTGGTTCAACGGAATGTTTCAGAGCTGCGGCGCATACGGCTTTCTGCACGAGTTTCAAAAGGTGGATTCCACGAGCGCCTCGCAGCTTACGCTGAGCTTCTCCAAGGAGGTCAGCATAGCCGACATCTTCTTTTTTTCACTCGGCACGAAGCCCCCTGCAAACGTTCAGGTTTGGCGGCCCGCATCGGGGCGCTGCGATATGATGCTGCTTGCCGCCCATTCGGACGATGATCAGCTCTTCTTCGCGGGTGCGGTGCCCGATGCGGTGGCACGTGGAGCGGAGGTGCAGGTATGCTTCTTCACAAACCATTGGAACACGCACACAAGGCCGCACGAGCTTTTGAACGGGCTTTGGACCTGCGGACTTACGCGCTACCCCGTTATCGGCCCCTTCATGGACACGGGCAGGGGCTACAGCGAGGAGGAGGGGCTACAGCTGTTCGCGGCGCTCGGCTTCACCTACGACGATATGGTTAAGCACCAGACCATGCTTCTGCGCAAATACAAGCCGCAGGTGGTGCTTGCGCACGATATTCTCGGCGAATACGGGCATAGCGCGCATATCATCGACTCCCACGCGCTGCGCGATGCGGCGCTCGTTTCAAACGATGCTTCCCGCTATCCCGATCTTGCGCTGGCACACGGCACTTGGGACGTTCCGAAGATCTATATCCACCTGTATTGGGATAATGAGATAAATTTCGAGATCGACACTCCCCTTTCGCACTTTGGCGGCAAGACCGCCTATCAGGTATCGCAGGATGCCTTCCGCTGCCATATCTCCCAGATGAGCACGCGCTACCGCTATTGGCTGCTCGGCACCCCCGCTAACCCTGTCACGAACTCCTACGGCTTCCCGCAGTATTCGCCCCGCTATTACGGGCTTTGGCGCAGCCTTGTGGGTGAGGACAGCGTTAAGAAGCATTTTTACGAGAATATAAGCTTCTACGGCGATGCGCATACGGTTCCCTCCAGCACGGCGGCTCCCGCAACTACGTCCCCGCCAACGCCCGTTCCCACGCCGACTCCCACGCCGACTCCCACGCCAACTCCCACGCCGGAGCCAACACCGACTCCCACGCCAAGGCCGACGCGTTTGCCGATCGTAAGGCCGACTCCCACACCAACGCCCACTCCGGCTCCGACCCCGACTCCGACTCCCACGCCGATTCCCACGCCCGAGATAACGGACAAGCCGACGGCGCAGCCGGAGACCGAGGTGCCGTCACAGCCGCAGGCGGAAAGAGGCGGTGCAGCACCAACGGCTTTGCCGCCGATAGTGATGCCGACTTTTCTGCTGCTCGCGGGCGCGATTGCGCTGAGTATAATTCTATTAAAACGAAAACGCCGCTGAAAAGCGAAAAATACTATTCCACACTTTAAAAGGACGAATCAACAATGACAGGCAAGGTTGCTTTAGGGCTTTTGATCCCCTTCCTCGGAACTATGCTCGGCTCGGGCTGCGTTTATTTCATGAAGCGCGAGCTCAAGCGCAGCGTTCAGCGCGCGCTGACGGGCTTTGCGGCGGGCGTTATGGTCGCCGCCTCGATCTGGAGCCTCATAATCCCCGCAATGAATCTCTCGGAGCAGCAGGGGCTTGGGAAGCTTGCGTTCCTTCCCTCCGTTATAGGCTTTCTTGTGGGCATAGCGTTTCTGCTTCTGCTCGACAGGATAACGCCCCATCTTCACATGAACTCCGTTAAATCCGAGGGCCCGCGCAGCCGCATTCAAAGAGCCACGATGATGGTGCTTGCCGTAACGCTGCACAATATCCCAGAGGGCATGACGCTCGGCATCGTTTACGCGGGTCTCATCGCGGGGCTGCCCGAAGTGACCGCCGGCGGTGCGCTCGCGCTTTCGCTCGGCATTGCGATACAGAACTTCCCCGAGGGCGCGATAATCTCCCTGCCCCTTCACGCTGAGGGCATGAGCAGGCACAAGGCCTTCGGCTACGGCACTCTGACGGGCGCGGTGGAGCCGATCGGCGCACTTCTGACGATATTCTTCGCCAAGCTCTTCCTGCCCATCATGCCGTATTTCCTCGCTTTCGCCGCGGGCGCTATGCTCTACGTAGTTGTGGAGGAGCTTATCCCCGAGATGAGCGAGGGCGAGCACTCGAATATAGGCGTTATAATGTTTGCGCTCGGCTTCGCGCTGATGATGGCGCTGGACGTGGCGCTGGGCTGATGCGGTTTAGCTGAAAGGAGCAGGCTATGTATAAGTTTTACGGAAACGAAACAGTTCCTTCGGAAATAAGGGCGCTTTACGATGCGTTCGATAGATGCTGGTGCGCCGAAACCTGCGCGCCGCGCTTTCGCCCCGAGTGGAGCGAAGCGAATAAAACCCTCGGCCAATGCTCGATAACCGCGTTCATAGTTCAGGATCTTCTCGGCGGCAGGGTGCTCGGCGTTTCGCTCGGCGGCGGCGCGTACCACTGCATAAACGAGATAGGCGGCATCAAGTTCGACCTCACGAGCGAGCAGTTCGAGGGCGACGACAGGGTGCTCGACTATGAAAACACGCCCGAGCAGAGCCGCAAGGTGCATTTTGCGGATGCGGATAAATACGAAAGATATCTGCTTTTGAAATCGCTTTTGATAAAGCAGCTTCTGAAAGAATAGGAGCAAAACCGAAGCCCGGCTCACCGCCGGGCTTCATCGTTTTCGTTTTTAAGCTGAAGCTCATGCCTTGCGCCGAGCTGAAGCGCACACATTACGAATATGCCTACAGCACCGCCTATAAGCATTCCGAGGATCAAAAACATTGTTTCACGCATCGGTTTCTCCGTTTCAACTTACTTCGGGAAAAACGCTTTTCTCCCAAAACAATTATGTGCCGTTGTGAAAATGCTATGCAAAAGACGGCGGCAAGCGCGGTTGAAAAAAAAAAAAAAAAAAGTATAATTATTTTGTAATGCTTTTTCACTTCTCCATCAAACCAACGAAAGGCGGTGAGTTTAAATGAACATCTATGAAAGCGTGAATTGCCGCGATGCTTCTCGTCGGGGCGAAAAAAAGCCTTTCGCCGTCAGCATGCTTGCAGCAGCGCTCGCCTTGCTCTTGTTTCTTGCTTCATGCGCCTCGTCCTGCCCGTTTTTTCAGGTGCGGGATCCGCAGTCACCCAAAAAGCGCGTATTCGACTACGTGCTCGAAAACGAGAGCGATCTTACCAAGCATATCCGTGAAAAAAGCTTTATGGAGCTTGAAAACACCGGCATAATCGAGGAGATAAACGCGCATGATGATTATATCGAATTCTCCTGCGGCGGCTCCGGCTTCGGGCCGAACACCTCCTATTGGGGCTTCTATTATGCGCTTTCGGAGAACGCCGAAACCGCCGTTCGTGCGTTTTTCGGTAACGCGGAGCTGACCGAGAGCGGCAGCGGGCTTGAAGTGCGCGAGGAGAGCGGCGATAATTACTCCTACACCGAGAGTATCACGGGGCGCTTTTACTATTATTTTTCTTCGTATTGATACACCGATTTGGAGATGAAATATGAACAAAAGAAAAAAACTCGTTATAGCGGCAGTCATCATCCTGCTTGCCGCCCTGCCGATATATGCGCTCCTGCCGCTGTTTACAACTCTTGACGGCGGATTTCGCGGCGCGGAGTACGAATACCTCATTCTCGATGGCGAAAGGTACGCGCTTTGCCTCGATCACCCACCCATGACTCGCGGCGCGCTTCTCGGAACGCTTCCATACGGGGACGAAAAGGCTATGATATTCCAAGCGACACCCCAAAGCGGTGAAAGCGAAAGCGAATACGTTTACGCGCTCATTTTTAAGGACGGCGCATACTATAAAAAGCTTGATTCTAATGAATAATTCGGCTTACAAAACGAACGGGAGCGCAGAGGCAGATATACCTTTCGCGCTCCCGATTGCTTTATTTTATCGGATCGCTAATCGATCTCTAATCGTTCCACAGCTCCATAAACACGCCGTCAACCACTTTCCCGATCTCATAGATTCGAGCGCCGTCCTCGGTCAGCGTATAGTTCAAGCCGTCCCCGCCGTTTTCGCGCCGAGCTGTATTTACCCCTTCCATGCCGTCCGTGATCTGTTCGGCAAGCTTCAAGGCGGCTTCCTCGCCAAGCTCCGTGTACGTTTTGCAAACGTGCTCATATATCACGCCGAACATTTTCTCGCGGTCGAACGGAACTATATGGGGCGTATCCGGATAAACGGTCGTTTCCAGAAGTTGGGAAACGCCTTCACTGCCTTCGAGATCATCGAAAGCGACCGCGATCCCGTTCTCAGGTTGAGAAGCGCCGAGGCTTTCTGCCGAAGCAATTTTTCTGTCCGTTATCGTTGAATGATCGCAGTATGAGATACCGTCTTCATAAACGCTGATCTGCGTTAAAAAATCAACGCTTTGTATGCAGCCGCCTGCGTTGACGGTGAACACGGCCTTATCGTATCTCGCGCCGGGCTCAAGCTCGATATCAACGGCATAAAGGCCGTTTCCGCAGGAAACAGTTTGTTTTGATACGGCGGCAACGTCGCTGCCCTTGCGATAAAAGCGAATCGTGCCGTCCACGGGCGAGTTGGAGTTGAATAATAAAGAGTATTTTCCCTTCACCGCATCATAGGAGTTCAGCTCCAGATCCTCCACCGTCAGCGCTTCGGTCATAAATGCGGACGGTGAATCGTTATGCCCAGAAGTATATTTGCCGATCAAAAACCCCGCAGCTCCGATCAGCAGGCAGGCCGCCGCAGCAGCGGCACGAATAAAGAGCTGCCTTTTCGCCTTCGGCAGTTTGGGCGCTTCCAATACTATGGGCTCCATTCTGACCTCCCGCCCCGCAAGCTCATCAAGGCTCGTTTCCAATATTTCGGAAAGCCTGATAAGCTTTTCGGCATCGGGCATACATTCGCCGTTTTCCCATCGGCTCACGGACTGGCGGCTGACGGCGAGCTTCGCGGCAAGCTCGTCCTGAGTCATTCCCAATTCCTTCCGCCGCTTCAGCAGCATTTCATTGAACAACATAAGCATTCACCTCTTTCAAATATAAATGGGGTGTTGACACCTTTACGATCAAAGCATACCATTTCCCGCCGCCTCGGTCAATCAAATCCGCTTTACAATCGCGCACGTACAGATTGCATTTCATAAAAAACCGCGAAAAAGCTATGAAAACCGCTTCCATAGGCAGAATCGCCCTGCGCTGAAAGGCGGAGCAATTGTAAAAGCGATCCGAGAGCGCCATAGGTCGTTCAGGGATCGCTTTACTTAAAAATCGATCTTACTTTTTGAGCTTCGCGTACTTCTCCACAAGCTTTATCACCAGCTCGGTGCATTTCTCCATGCCCTCGACCGTAACGTGTTCATACGGGCCGTGGCAGGCAAAATCGCCTGTGCCAAGGTTCGGGCAGGGCAAACCCATGAAGCTGAGCCTTGCGCCGTCCGTGCCGCCGCGGATGGGCTGAACGCGCGGCTCGATGCCGAGCTCCTTCGCCGCCGCTATCGCGTTTTCGATAAGGTGCATACAGGGCTCGATCTTCTCCTTCATATTGCGGTACTGATCGCGAAGCGCAAGCTCCACCGTGCCCGCGCCGTATTTCTCATTCAGTATCTTCGCGGCGTGCTCCATCGTGGCCTTTCGCGCCATCATTATCTCGCTCGAATGGTCGCGGATAATGTAGCTCATCTCGCATTTTTCAACGCTGCCCGCCATGTCGGTAAGGTGGAAAAAGCCCTCGTACCTTTCGGTGTTCGCGGGGGTCTCGGCGGGGAGCATCGAATTGAACTCCATCGCCACAAGCAGCGCGTTTATCATCTTGTTCTTACTGTCGCCCGGATGGATATTGAAGCCGTTTACAACAACCTTTGCGCCCGCTGCATTGAAGTTTTCATATTCTATTTCGCCCTCGATGCCGCCGTCCACGGTGTACGCAAAATCCGCGCCGAAAGCCGCCACGTCGAAATTATCCGCGCCGGAGCCGACCTCCTCATCGGGAGTGAAGCCGATGCAGATCTTGCCGTGCGGAATGTTCTCAGAAAGGATGCGCTCCACGGCGGTGATTATCTCCGCTATGCCCGCCTTGTCGTCACCGCCGAGAACGGTCGTTCCGTCGGTCACGATAAGGGTTCTGCCCTTGAGCATCGGAAGATGCGGCAGCTTTTCGGGAGAAAGCGTCCTGCCGCTATTGCCGAGCACGACCTCGCCGCCGTCGTAATTTTCGATGATGCGCGGCTGTACGTTCTCGCCCGAAAAATCGGGCACGGTGTCCATGTGCGCGATAAATCCGAGCGCGGGCGCATTTTCACAGCCAGCCGTCGCAGGGATGCTCGCGTAAACATAGCATTTATCGTCCACCCGCGCATTCTCGATGCCGAGTGCGTGAAGCTCCTCTACAAGCATTTTCGCAAGGTCGAACTGCCGCGCCGTGGTCGGAACGGTGGTGGAATCCTCGCTGCTCGCGGTGTGGATGCGAACGTAGTTTAAAAAGCGTTCATGGGTTTTCATGGGGTTGCCTCCGTTGGGTTAGTTTCTTGAATTGATTATACCATAAAGCCGCGCGGTTTTACAGCGTTTTTTCGGGGCGTTTTGTTATTGCCTCTTTGATCGCAAGCGTTAAAACGCTCCCGACGGGGTTTCCGTCGGGAGCGTTGATTTTCCAAAATCCGGTGCGAGCCTCATCAATACTTTCCGCTCGAGCCGCTCCAAATCGCGCCTGATGAACTGACAAAAACTTCTGTAACCCCGTGATGGGTTCTCACATATCTGACGATACGTTGTATCTGCGCAGCCGTAAACTGAGCTATTGATTGTCCTCCCGTAGCATAGACAAAAACACCATCAATAACATGTCCAACTAAAATACCAAGGAAAAAGATAAAAACAGTAAAAACCGCGCCTTCTGGGGAGTCGTAGTGCAAATGTGCGTAATTAATTGCAACATCGCACTGTGTACCGCCCTCTGCAACAGCGGGTGCAACCAGAGAGAAAACAAATAGAATCGAGAGGATAATCGAAATGCCTTGTCAACGGCATTGTTTATATATTTTTATACGGCGTATAGTTTGTCAAATTATTCAGCATGTGAGCAATAATGCAGCACTCAAGATTTCCCAAAGTGCTGCATTTAAGTACTGCTTTGCAATATTAAAATTTTCCGCCGCCTCCGCCATGCGATGAGCCGGAGGACGAAATGTGTACCCCTCCGCCGCCGCTTGAACGATCGTTATCGCGCGGGATCTCGGTCTTCACCACATTTGTATAGAGGAACATCTCTCTCTGATCCACCATGTGGAGGCTGCCCTTTTCAACGTAGTCCGAAGCATTGGTCTTATGGCGAACGCTCTTGAGCTTACTTGCCATGCCGCCCGCCGCGCTGCCGCCGCTGATAAGGCCGACCACCGCCGAGCCTATCGCCGCAAATGTTGTTGAGATAAGCGGTTCCTTGGGCTTTTTATACGGCTCTCCGTTCTCTTCCAGCGTAAGGAAATCATCGCAAAGATTGCCAAAGGTATTGAATGCGTTGGCATATCGTCCGCCCGAAAGATCATTGACTATATCGTCCTCGATCTTTTTCAGCGCATCCTTGTTTACCGCATCTATGCCGCTTCCCTTCGTGGTTACCCACCAATCCCTATCCGCCATGCTGATAAGAAGCAGGATGCCATCGGGCTTATAGCCGTTGTAATCCTGATAGTCATCGGCAAACTCCATGGGGGTTTTGTTGCCCGTGCTGTTCACCGTTACCACCACAACGTCGCAGTTATGCTTTGCGCTGATCGTTTCAAGCTTCTCGCGAAGCGAGCGTTCCTCGCCATCGCTCAACAGATCGGCAAGATCTACCACGTGCGCACCGGGTTCTCCCGCAGGCTCGGCCGTCACGATCGGCGCCGCGGTTGCGGGCACCGCAGTCGGCACCTCGGTCGCATTCGCGATATCCGCCGGGATCGTGCCGCCCGCCCTCTGCGCGTAGAGCCTTGAAGCATTATCCAGATAGGCGTTCACGCCCGCTATATAGGTGTCGGTATTCTGATATGCTTCCCAAAGCCGATCGAGATCGTTTTCGGTAAAGGAATCCTTTGCAAGACCGAATGCCGCGGCGCTCCATTTATTTTCAACGTTGCTGTAGCCGATTATAAGGCCGTTTTCGCCGCCGTGGTTCTCCGCATAGAGCCTTTCAAGGTAGGCGGTCACGTCGCCGCCCGCATCCTCAACGATCGCGAACATCGGCGTGAAGCCCTGCTCGGCCTCGATCAGCCTTGCCTTCTCGGCAAGCTGCTCGATCTCGCTTGATGAGAGCTTGCCGCGCTCATCGATGATATACGCATCCGCACCGCCCGATGCAAGCGCCGCCAGGCTCGGCAGAACGAGGAGCGCAAGAAGCAGTATAAACGCAAAAAATCTTTTTTTCATCGCTTCGCCCTCCTTTAGAACAGCATATTCACGAGCATCGCGCCGCCGAAGGCTATCGCCGCGCCAACAGCCGCATAGACCCAGAACCACTTGTTCTTTTCCTTCTTGTCCACGGGAAGATCGCCAACGAATTTGCCCGTCTGCCCGTTCATCGCAAAGGTATAGGTCTCGTTATTCCATTTGGTGTTCAAAAGCCAAACGGGATAGAGCGCATACTTCGCCTTGCCGTTGTAGAGGCGAACGCTGCTCGATTCAGGCATAACCGAAGCGTAGCCATGCACGGTATTTGCAAACACCTGCTCGGTGCTCGTTTTAACGCGCGCATTCGCTCTTTCAACGCTTTGCTCTGCATCCACGTCGTATTTGTCCGCAAGATAGCCCGCAAGATATGCGGTTTGGAAATCCACCGCCTGCGAAAGATCGTAGGGCTCTATGGATTCCATAAGGTCGTCCGGCATTTTGGTTGAGCCGTCCACCGGAACGGCGCGGAACGCGAGCGAGCCCGAACGGTTTATGGAATAATAGCTCGTTTCGGTGTAGCGGTAGCGGCTGTCGCTCCATGAGCGAACCTTTGTTCCGCGGTAGCGGATATCCGCATCCGCCTCGGCATCGAAAAGCCAGAACGGAACGTAGATGCCCTTTATCTCATCGATATGCTTCTGATCCTTGAATACCTTGGGAACCAGCTTTTTGCCCTGAACGTGCTTGTTCAGCGCCTCCTTCGCCGCCTCCTTATCCAGCTTGAACGGAATAACGAGATCCGGCTTCAAGCTGCCCGTGAAGTTTCCCATCACCACGACGGGATTGTTGCAGAACGGGCAGGAGGTCGCCGCCATGTTTTCATCGCCCACGATCTCGCCGCCGCAGGATTTGCAAACGTAAACGCGCATGCCGTCGGTCTCGCCGTCCATCCACGAGGTTCCGGCATTCGTATCCCATGTAAGGTCGTCCTCTTTTTCGTTATTGAGCTGCTCATCGTAGCTTTGCAGCGTTTCCATTTCAAACTCGGTGTCGCAATACGGACACTTCATCTTTTGAAGCGAACTGTCAAACGCTATCGCGCCGCCGCAGCATGGGCATTTGTATTCCTGTAAGCCTGCCACTCGTTCCTCTCCCTCTTTCCTTTGATAATAAGTGAATAGTGAATAATGAAGGGTGAAAAGTGAATAACTGCGGATGAAATTCCTTTGGGATTTCCTTCCTTTTCTTCATTATTCGATCATCCAAGCGGCGGCAATGGCGGAGCGGGATTTCCGCATGCCATTGCCGCTCGAATGGTCTATTGATTTATCGAAGATTATTTAACTTTATCGTCGTCGGTGAACCTGTCGCCGCACTCGGGGCAGAATGCCGGGGGATTGGTGGGATCCTCGGGCTGCCAGCCGCACTTATCGCAGCGATAGAGCGGAGCCTCCGCGGGGCGTTTGCTGCCGCAGTTCGGGCAGAAGTTGCCCTGGTTCACGCTGCCGCAGGAGCAGCTCCAGCCGGGCTTCTCCTCGGGCTTCTTGCTGCCGCAGTTGGGGCAGAAATTGCCGCTTGCAGCGGTGCCGCAGGAGCAGGTCCAGCCGCCCTGTGCGGGTGCTGCGGGAGCGGGCTGAGCAGGAGCGGGCTGCTGGGGCTGTGCGGGCTGCTGCTGACCCATCGCAAAGAGGTTCGCAGCATTGCTTCCGGCATTCATCGCCATGCCCATGCCCATGAAGCCTGCCATTGCGCCGCCCTGATTGCCGGCAGCGGTCTTCATCGCATCGGCCTGAGCGGCGGCGATGGTGGCTGCGGCGTAGTTGGGATCCTTGAGCATCGCGGCGCGCTGTGCCTGCTTGATGAGCTCCTGATCCTCCTCGGGGAGGGTAACGGTGCCGAGCGCAACGGATACCACCTCGATGCCGCGCAGCTCGCCCCATTTGGAGGAGAGCGCCTCGTTCATAGCGGCTTCAAGCTCGGTATTGTGCTGAATGATCTGGTTGGGACGGAGCTCGAGATCGGAGAGCTTGCCGAAAGCGGGCTGAAGCGCGCTGATGAACTCGGTCTTGAGCTGGGTGTCGATCTCATCGCGGGTAAAGCGATTGGTCACGTTCGCACAAACGTTGGTATAGAAAAGAAGGGGGTTGGTGATCTTGTAGTGGGTGTACTTGGTGTCCCAGAGGCAGAAGCCCTCGTGGTGCTTGGTGGTGA
>CADBGC010000014.1 GCA_902794055.1 uncultured Eubacteriales bacterium
CTGTGCGAAGGATCTGTATTCGGGAACCAAGCACCTGACCATCGCCGACCTTGCGGATACGGAGCTTGTGCCGCCCGGCATCTTCGAGCTTGTTTGCAGTGCAATGGCTATAAGAAGGTTCGGGCTTGGGGCTATAGGATATAAGAAGGGATGAAAGGCATGATCAGTATTCAAATCAAAAACGGCGAGCTTACAGCGGATGTTGAGTTTCCCATAACGGAAAACGAGCTTCGGGGCTCGCTCAACGAGATAAACGCTCCCTCCGGCATAAGCGCATCAAGGTCGGTTTTTGTAAGTGAGGTCTACTGCCCGAAGGAGCTTGAGATGCTCAAGGATCGTTTTTTGAACCTCGATGAGCTGAACTACCTCGCCTTACGCATGGAGAGCTTCAACAGGCTTGAAGCCGATCAATTCCTCATTGGCGTTTCAAAGCTCAAGGATCCGACCGAGAAAAGCTTTATCAACCTTACCTTCAACCTCGATAAGTTCACTCTCTGCAGGGATGTGAGCGATTACGGAAGGATCGGAAGGGCATATGTTCTGAACACCGAGGGCTCCGTTCCCACAGGAGATGAAGCCGATCCGAAATATGCCGCTATCGGCAAAGACCTCGTTGACCGAGGGCTTACGCAGATGACGGAGCGCGGTCTGCTTGTGTATGATCCGGCTGTGGAACTGACCGAAGTTTACGACGGTCGGTGCTTTCCCCCATATTACTATGAAGACAGTCCTTTGGCGGTGCTTGTGAAAAGAGATGACCGAGAGGAGCTTGTACAGCTCCCGACCGATGATATTGCTATCGAGAAAGCGCTTGCAAGGGTCGGTGCGCTTTTGGATTCCGACTGCGAGATCACCTTGGGTTCGGACAACACCGGCGCCTTCTCCCGCTGCTTTATGCGCGTTGTTCGGGATGAAGGGCTGTACTGCGCAAACGTAATGATGCAGGCTATCGATCCCGACTATTTGGATTGGGATAAGCTTGCGGCGGCAGTCGCCCTAACCGGCGCACACAAGGCGGCGGATATCGCTGCCGTTTCAGCGGAACTCGATGATTTCGTGTTTGTTCCGCATGCCGTGAACGAGGAGGATATAGGCAGCTATTTCGTGAACAATTTTGCCGAATACGATCTTCATGAAGATATGGAGGAATTCTTCGATTTTGAAGCGTTCGGCAAGCATATCGTTGATAAATATGACGGTCGTTTCGTTGACGGCGGCTTTGTTTGCTGCACACGCCCGTACAGCTTTGAAAAGCTTCTTGAGCGTATCGATGTTGAGGACGCCGAGGACGAAGGAATGAATATGGGAGGCATATAGAATGAAGATCAACGCGATAGTTGAAGGCAAGGAAGGTAAAACCCTCGTGCTTGAGTTTCCCTGCGGCATCTACTCCATATACGAGCAGCTTGAAGCCGCCGGTATAGGTGCATCCCCGAAGCGGATCACGCTTTCGGATGAGGACAGCGATGGCGTGCGCGTAAAGCTCTATTCGGAAGAAGCTCTTGGGCAGCACCTCATACTCACGCTCAACGAGAGGAACACCCTTGCGGATGCGAACACCCTCGCACTTGTCGTTGACAACGCAAAGCCGGATTTTCGCCCGGAGCTTGAAGCAAACATACTAAACGACCGCTATTCATCGATGCATGAGATCGTGGATGCGGCAAAGAGGATGCTGCGCGATTCAGGTCCCGTAAAGGCGGTGTTCTACTGTCCCCTCACCTGCGAGATAGATGACGGCGAAGGCGGATTCTCGGCGGATGACCGCTTTCTGAATATGCTGAGCGGCGAGATAGAGGATGCGCTTGAAAAAGACTTGGCGGACGATGAAACCGATATGGCCGAATACTTCGATGAGGACGACGGCGTAAAGGCAAAGCTTATGTCCGCCGTTTGGGGCGTTGAACCCTACCGCGGCAGGCTCTTCGGAAGGATCGAATGCAGCCTCAAGGAAGCGCTTACGGAAGATGAAAAAGCGATCCTTACCGATTGGATACTCGGTCAGAACTCGGACGGCTACGGCGAGCATTTTGAACAGCAGCCCATAAAGACGGACGAGGGCGATCTGTACGTATCCTTCTGGAACAGCGGCGATGATTACCGCATAATGGAACGGGACGAGCTGGACGGTTTCATCGACGGTCAGAGCTTTAATACTATCCTACATTTAAAACATTGAGAGCGGGCGAGCAGATTTTTCGTTGAATCAATGAGGAGAATCGCAGATTGACTCGGAGTGTCAATCAAGATTTGACGAAGCAGATACAGCGGAAAAGATGCCGTCCGAATCAAGGTTTTAGGTGCAGGATAGTATAAAATGGGAGGGATGTGATATGGCCCTGCTCTTTTCGGCAGTAACGCTTACCGCAGAGGACAGAAGGACGGAGTTTCTTGCCGCAGGGTTTCCGAAGAATGAGCGCGATCTTGCAGGCTGGACGGCATACGAAAGCTTCATGAGCGAAACGCCTCCCGAACACGATATCGGCGTTCATGTCATCGCATACACCTACGGCGGCGGTGAAGTGTTTAAAGCCACTCCGGAAGAAGTTGCATACTTCAAAATGAGAGCGGATAGGGATGAGAGCTTTCTCGCCGGTCATTGTGAAAGCGCAGGCAGCGCCGACTTTACGATACAAGCTCCGCCGAATGAAGTTTTAGGCGTGTATTTGGAGATGTAAAGCGGCGGAAACAAATAAACATGTGAAAAACCAAGAAAAAGATCATAGGAGGAAACGAATGAACGAATGGGAACGCCTGAGCAGACAGGCACAGCGATATACGCTTGACTGCCTTAAGCACATCAGAATGCTGAAGGAACATAATGTGGAGGTGTTCTTTGAAGAGCAGGGCATCCACAGCCTTCAGCCGGGAGCCGAATTCTACATAACCATCTATGGCTCCATAGCCCAAAGCGAGTCGGAGAATATAAGCGCAAATGTACGATGGGGCAAAGCTCAGAGCGCAAAGGAAGGAAAGGTCGCATTCCAGTATAAGAACTTCCTTGGTTATCGCAGAGGCATTGACGGAAATCCCGAGATAGATCACGATCAAGCCGAGGTGGTAAAGCAGATCTATGCAAGCTTCCTTGCGGGCAACAGCTTGGGTGCCATAGCGAAAGACCTAAATGATTGTGGCACTCCGACTCCATCAGGCAATGGCAAATGGCAATCGGGAACGATCAAGTCCATTTTATCAAACGAAAAATATAAGGGTGATGCCATAATCAACAAAACATTCATAAGGGACTGCCTCTCTAAGAAAGTGATGGTGAATAACGGCGAGCGTCCCAAATACTATGTGGAGAATAACCACCCGGCAATCATCGACTCAAGCACCTTCGGCAGAGTTCAGGAGGAGCTTGCAAGGCGATCGGGCAAGCGAAAGGTAAAACAGGTCGGAACAAAAACCGAACTTGGCAAGTACTCAAGCAAGTATGCTCTGACGGAACTGCTTATCTGCGGAGAGTGCGGAACACCGTACCGCCGATGCACATGGACAGTCAAAGGAAAGAAAAAGATCGTGTGGAGGTGCATCAACCGCCTTGACTACGGTAAAAAATACTGCCATGAATCACCAAGCATTGAGGAAAGCATTCTTCACGAAACAATCATGAGAGCGGTTCTTAAAACAGCGAAGCGGGATGCAGATGTGCTGAAAACGCTAAAGCTCCACATAGGCATGGGTTTGACTGCAGAAACCGTGGACGATAACAGCCTCGAAGTTCAAATCAGAATCGCAGAGATCGATTCAGAATTCAATGCCATGCTTAAAGCCATTGCCTCGGATAATGTGGATGCATTCGATGAAGGGAAAGCAAAAACGCTGATGGATGAAAAGGCGAAGCTTCAATTGCAGCTCGACATGATTGCTGATATGAAACAAAAGCGTGAAAACGCAAAATCTCGTCTGGATGAGATCTTTACGATAATCGAAGCTCTGGCGAATCATCCGATGAACTATGATGATAGGATCATCAGGCAGATCCTTGAAAGCGTAATCGTGGAATCAAAGGATAGGATTAAGGTGGTGTTCGTCGGAGGGCTGGAAGTAGCTCAAGAATTATAGAAAACCCGCAGTGAACCACTCTGATGTTGTGACACAGCCGGTGACACAAATAGGTTATAAAATCATTTGCCCAATCAGTTTTTATTGACGAGTAAAATGGTGAATGTTATAATTTGATTAATGAAGCACCCTGTGTCATTTGCTTTGACAGCGGTACGATACCATCAGCTATTCGGCGGGTGTCATCTTTTTAGTATCTGCTTGCCAATTACAAAAGGGAGTATTTATACTCCCTTTTGTAATTGGCGAAAATGGAGGAATCGAACGCCCGAGGCGACCGTCCGGCGGACGAAACAGACGCCGAGGGCCGGAATTATCGGCATAGGCGATTTGCGAAGCGGAGTGAGCGAGCAAATCTGCCGAAATGCGATAATTCGATTCCCCTCGCCTCCACCAAAGCAGAATCAGACGAACTTTTACTTCTGGACAACAGGGTTCGCAGTAAAGGTGAAGATCTGAGGACGCAAAAGTTTTGCCACCTCCTATGTGGGTGGCAATTTTTGCACACAGAAACCCTCGCCATAGTGGCTGGGTTCCAAAGAGCTTAAGCGGTGAAGCAGTACGAAAAACTCTTAATGTGTTATAGCGTAAAACGCCTCGGTTGGCAAAAAACACTTGAAAGCCATTGCGTTTTAGTGTAGAATGATTAATGCAGGATCAAGAAGCTTTCGCTTGAAAAGCATTCTCAGAGTTGTAGGATGCAAAACGCATTCAAAATGCGGCATCATACCGAGCTCTTGAATACCGTCCTGCGCAGACTTTAGCATTAGGAGGCCAATATGAAACGAATCGTTGCCATGCTCACCGCTGCATTCATGCTGCTCATCTGCTTGGGTGTCAATGCGCACTCCACGGCGGTTGAGGCCGAAAATTCGGAAGCTCTGCTTGAATTCAACAGCGAGCTGACCGATATGATCAAAGCCTATTCCGAACTGACAGTAAAGGACGGCGGCGCGTATTCGACCGCAAGAATAATCGTCGGCTCGAGAGCCGCGCTCGATTACGCAGGCTCGCTCGCTCATGTTTTCGGCTGCGGGCGGCACGTGATACAGTATTCTTCACCGGAGGCGGCTATGGCGGCCGCTGAAAGCTACCGCAATATGGACGGCGTTGAATACGCCGTGCCGGATGCGCCCGTTTCCGTTGAATGGACGGAGCCCTTCGGTGCAGACAGGCAGGCTCCGCACGAAAACTCATTTAAATCATGGGGTTTTGGCGAGAGCTTCGTAAACGCATTTGCTTATAATGAATGGCTGCTCGAGTCGGTCGGCTCGGCGGACGAGCTGCCCGAGATAATCGTTGCGGTCATAGACACCGGCCTTGAGTACGGCCACCCGTTTTTCGAGGGGCGCACCGTGCCTGGCTACGATTTCGGCGATAACGACAGCAACACCGGCGGCGGCTATTTCCACGGCACGCACGTTGCGGGCACGGTGGTGGACGGCACACTTCCGAACGTTAAGGTCATGGGTCTTAAATGCACCGATGACTACGGTGGAGGCTTGACTTCTGTAATAGTAAACTGTATGCAGTATGCTTATCAAAACGGTGCGGCTGTGGCAAACGTAAGCATCGGCGGCTATTATCCCGAAACCTATGCCGCCTACAACAGCGTTATAAACCAGGGCTCCGATGCGGGCACGGTCTATACCATCGCTTCGGGAAACGACAGCATGAACGTTTCCTACTGCTACCCCGCCTGCATTGAAAGAGCCTTGACCGTTGCCGCGCACGATCAGAACAATATCATGTGGTCGGGCTCCAATTTCGGAAATCTGGTCGATATCACCGCGCCCGGCGTGAATATAACAAGCGCGATGCCCAACGGCGGCTATCAGGCGCAGACGGGCACGAGCATGGCGGCACCCCACGCGGCGGCGGCCTGCGCGATGCTCAAGAGCGGCGATCCGGATATGAGCGCCAACGACGTTATGGATGCGCTTAAGGGAGCGGCGGTGGATCACGGCATCAACGGCGGCGGCACGGGCTGCCTGAGCATGACTGCGCTTATAGGCGGCAGCTCAGTTACTCCCGGCGACGTCGATTCCGACGGTAACGTGACCGTGGCGGACGCGCTGATGTCACTGCGCTGTGCCATGGGGCTGATAACCCTTGAAGGCAATGCATTCACTGCCGCCGACGTGGACGGCAGCGGCACGGTCAACGTGGCGGATGCGCTGATGATACTCCGCATCGCGATGGGGCTTGCCTGATGGCAATAGAATAAAAATATCAAACGCAGGATGCTTGCGGCATCCTGCGTTTGACTTTACCGAGCCCGCCTTGAAGCACCAAGTCGGACCCGGTTTTTATTCACTCCTGCGCCTTGAGCGCCTCTACCATATCGATTCTTTTGTTCTTTCTTGCTATCATCAGCCCGACGATCAGCGAAACACCGAACACGAGCGCGATACTGATGACGAATGAAAGCATTGAAACGCTGATGCGCAATTCGTATTCCTTTGCAAGCTTTACGATAAGGAACTTGAGCACACCCATCGCTGCTGGAATGCCGATGATTATGCCTGCGACGGTCAAAAGCATATTCTGCCCGATAAGGAGCTTGCCGATCTTTCTATCCTTGAAGCCGATAACCTTCAGCGTTGCCATCTCACGGAAGCGCTCGGTGTAGCTCATAACGCCGAGGTCATAGAGCACCACCACGCCGAGCACGGCGGCGGCGATAATCAGAAGCCATATCATCACGTGCATTATCTTCATAAAGGTGTCGAAGGAGTCGATGATGCTCTTCTTGGTTTGCGTATTGAGTATGCTTTCGCTCGGCTCGATCTCGGTTTGCTTTGAATAAAGCGTGTTTATCCTGTAGTCAAGGCCGAGCTTGTCTGCGGCTTCCTCGCTTAAAGCTATGCTCTCGCTAAGCGAGCGCACTATGCCCGAAACCTTAACGCTATAGCTTTCGCTTGCGCCGAACGGGGAGAAGATGAAGCTGTCGCCGACCTTGAGCCCGTGATCCTTCGCGATGCGCTCGCAGATAAGCGCACCGTCATCGGGAAGCTCGGTAAATTTGTTGCTTTCACCTATAAAGCGAAGCGTGTCGTTTTCGATGCTGTAAACCTCCAGCGCATAGGATTCTCCGTTCACCTGAACGCTCGATACCGCGCAGGTATCGGCGGCGTATTTTTCGGCGATTTCCCGCGCTTCGTCGTTCGTAACATTCTCCGAATCGAGGTTTATGCGCAGCTCGTAGCGGATCGCCTTATCGTAGAAGGAGTCCACAAACTCGTTCATCGTGTCCTGCATGCCAAGCGCGGCAAGAATGAGTATCGTGCAGCCGGCAACGCCGAAAAGCGTCATTGCGCTGCGGGTTTTGTGGCGGAAGATATCGCGAAGATTCCACCTTTCGCCGAAGCGGAGCACCTTCCAAAGCCCCGTTTTTTCAAGTGCTATGCTGCGCATCTTCTTCGGGGTGTAGGGGCGAAGCGCATCGGCAGCCGTGCCGTGCAGCATTTTGCGAACCGATAAAAAGCCGATCAGAACGAGCAAAAGATTTATTAAAATAAGCACGATCCAAACGAACGGCGGTGCGGACAGCCTCCACGACGGCATATCCAGATACGTTCCCATCGCGCCATTTGGGTTCATTATGAACCAGCCGAGCAGCCAACCGAGCAGAAGACCGAAAGCCGTTCCGATAAGACCTATCGCAAGCGCATAGAAGGAATAATGGCGAAGGATGCGCCTGTCCTTGAAGCCGAGGGATTTCAGCGTTCCGATCTGCGTTTTTTCGGCGGCGCAGAGGCGGTGCATGGTCGTTACCATCGTCAAAACCGCAATAGCAAGGAACAGCACGGGCAGTATAAGCCCCATCGTTTTGCCCTCCTCGCTTTCGCCCATCGCTTCGGAATACTGGATGGTATCATCGCGGCTCACGATCAGCAGGGTCTCACCGAGCGCTTCGTCCGCTTTTTTTGCAAATTCCTTTTTATCAAGCTCGGTCAGCGCGTTTAAATTCGTGTAAAACTCAGCGCCGAAAGCTTTTTTGAGAAGGGCGGGGGAAGCATAACAGAAGCCATAGGTGCTGTAATCGGGCATTAGCTGCGTTTTGTCAGGCACGCAGACGAGGTATTCGCCTGCCTTTACGAGCCCGCGCACCTCGCCCTCAATCTCAAGGTTTTTATAAACGAGCGTGAGCCTGTCGCCAACGGAAAAATCGTTTTCCTTCGCATATCTGTCCGAGAGCCAGAGCCCGCTTTCATCCGCTTCGTCATAAGCTGCACCATCCATAACGGTAAAGCCCGAAACGGAGAAATTCTCGGTGAAGTTCAGCGCGATAACGTCCGAGCTCTCCTTCTCAAGCGTGTTCACGGCAAGAAAGCGCGAAACCTCGTCCACACCGTCTATTGCGGCGATCTTCTCCGCCTCATCCTTGGAAAAGCCGCTCGCGCGCACGATACGCATATCCGCAAAGCCGGTGTCCTTGAGGAAGGAAAGCACGTCGTTTTCAAGCGAAAACCATTCAACGTTGAAGCCCACGAAGGTGCCGATGCCGATGGCGATCATTATCACCATCGAGATGAACTGCGCACGGTAAACGCCGAGCGTGCGCCAAAGCTTTCTAAGCAGCATTTACCATTCCACCTCCTCCACGGGAAGCGGCGCGGGGTTATCCTCAAACGAAACGATCCTGCCGTTTTTAACGCGCACCACGGTGTCCGCGATCTTCGCGATATTCTGATTGTGCGTAACAATAACGATCGTTTTGCCGTACTGCTTCGCCATATCCATCAAAACACGAAGCACAGTTGCGCCCGTTTCCTGATCGAGTGCGCCGGTAGGCTCGTCGCATAAAAGTATCTCGGGGTTCTTTGCAAGCGCACGCGCTATCGAAACTCGCTGCTGCTCGCCGCCCGAAAGCTCCGAAGGGAACTTTTTAATATGATCCGCAAGACCGACCGAAGCAAGCATTTTTTCGGGGTCGAGCGCGTTCTTTGCTATCTCGCGAACGAGCGCAACGTTTTCATAGACCGTCAGCGTTGGGATAAGGTTGTAGGATTGGAACACGAAGCCCACCTTCTCCGCACGGTACTCGGCAAGCTCATCCGCCGTCAGGTGCGAAATGTCCTTGCCGTCCACCACGATTTTTCCGCTCGTGGGGCTGTCGAGTCCGCCGAGAAGGTTCAGCATCGTGCTCTTGCCCGCGCCGCTCGGTCCGAGTATGACGATAAGCTTGCCTTTTTCAAGCGCAAGGTCAACGCTGTCGAGCGCCCGCTGTTCGTGGTCGCCCACCCTGTATACGCGGCTCACCGCGCTGAATTCAACTATTTTCATAACTGCCTCCTTGATAAAACGATTCAAAACGGCATCAGTTAGCCTCTGCTAACTATAATAGCACTACGCATCTCGCTTTGCAATAGGGATTGCGTTATTTTATAGATAAAGGACAAGAAAATGCAGCAAGAAGAGCTTCGACAAACACGAAAAGAGCCCTTAGGCGGATACGCCCTTCGGACTCTTTTTGTTAAGGAGGGTATGTGGATAAATCAAAAAGCTCGCTCAGGCTTCCTCACTTATGTGCTTATTAAGTTATTTTGAAAGCTCCGCGCCGATGGCGTTAAGGCTCTTTATCGTATCAGCCTCGGGCTCGCCGGAGCAGATAACGGGCTCGCAGGGCAGCTCCGCGCCAAGCGCTTTGCAGCTTTCCTCCCAATTGCGCATCCACTCGCCGTCGCCCCAACCGTAGGAGCCGAAAAGCGCGATCTTTTTGCCGGAAAGCTTGCCCTTGACGCCTTCAAACATCGGCGCAAATTCGCTTTCCTCAAGCTCCTCGCTTCCCATTGAGGGGCAGCCGAACGCCACCGCATCAAACTCGTCCATCCTGCTTGCATTGAAATCGCCGCAAACGATGAGCTCCGCTGCGGCTCCTGCCGCGCTCGCGCCGTCTACAACGGCATTCGCCATGGCCTCGGTATTGCCCGTGCCGCTCCAGTAAACAACTGCTATCTTACTCATTTTAATTTTCTCCTTTTAACTTTTTATATGGCATCGCCGCAAGCGACCGTTAGCCGCTCGAGCGTTATCCCCTCGGAAAAGCACCTCTTATAAACCTCGGTGCATTTTTGAAACCTTGCAAAGAGGCGCTTTTTTTCGCTCTCGTTTGCGTAAACGCGCCAGCAGCCCGTGCATTTGCAGCCCTCGTTCGGATCGCGAATAAAGCATTTCACGTCATCGGGCGCATAACCCAGAAAAAGCCCTATCTCATGCGGGAAATCATCGCCCTGCTTGATCCTTTCGATAAGCCTGCCTATACATCTGCCGCATGATGCGCAGTCATAGCCTCGCTCTGTTAAAAGCCGCTTTGAAAGAGG
Source organism: uncultured Eubacteriales bacterium (assembly GCA_902794055.1). Lineage (GTDB taxonomy): Bacteria > Bacillota > Clostridia > Christensenellales > CAG-138 > PeH17. The sequence goes on from CADBGC010000014.1 coordinate 10,392, forward strand.
GTCGCGAAGATCGTTTTTAAGCTTATCGGGACGGTAAACGTAGATGAGCGCGCGTTCCTTTCCGTAGCGAAGAGGCATCATGCGCAGCCCTTTTTTGCCAAGCCTTTTGTTGAAGGCGCGAATAGCTCCGTTCAGCGTGTGCGTATCGTCATAACGGCAGCTGAACATATTCGCCGTCTTCAGCCCCGCAAGCGTTGGCGAGCAGTGGCGAATAATAAGCTCCTCACTCATCCCGTTTGCCTCCTTTCAACCGTAATTTTGGGAATTTCAGCTTGTATGTGCCTCAAGTATCCCGCGAAGCGCTGCCATGGAGCTTGAATGCGAACGCGCAACCTTTGTTGCTCCGCTTTTTATCTCGCTAAGGGCGCATTTTACCATCTTGTGGCTCACGGTGCTTGTGAAAAGCACAAGAAGATCCGGCGAGCCGATGCTCTTCAGCGCCGTCGTCATCTTGGGATAGATCTTTGCCTTGAAATTGTATTCGCGGCACAGATCGCTGTATTGCCTCGTCATGCATTCGTTGCCGCCGACTATTACTACGCTCATATTGTCCGTCCTATATCATAGTGGTTTGCTATGAGTTAGCACAAGCTAACTACAGCTGGCATTATAACATGCTCAAAGCAAAAACGCTACTAAAATCATGCACAGTATCTGTGTTATCTTGCTCTCGTTGCTGTCTGAAAAATGAATAAACGGCTCAAAATGCGTTCGTGGCTTGAATTCTTATGATTATCGATCGTCCGAGTCCTGATCGTTTTTCAAAGATGCCATGCTTGGCTTTTTATCTGCATTGAGCGCAGCTCTGTACTCAACGGGAGACTGCCCGATGCACTTTTTGAACACGGTTGAAAAATAGTTCGGTGTGGAAAAACCGCAGTGCTCGGATATTTCATCTATCGAAAGACTGCCTGCGTGAAGCAGCTTGCAGCCAAGTGCGATGCGCTCATCGCGAACATACTCGCAGAAGGTCTGCCCGTTGGCGGCGGAAAAGACACGGCTCAGATAGCTTGGGCTTATATTTATAGCGGAGGAAACGGATGCGAGGGTCAGCTTGTCCGAAATATGCTCCCTGATATAGCTGCGCGCGCGCTCAAGATGATCGCATTCGCTCTGCGCGGAGGCATAAGCCTTGCGATAGGCTTTCAAAACGTGTGTTCCGGCGGCTATTATATCGTCGCTTGATACCAACGTGTTCGCGGGGTTCTCCGCTTCGTTGCTGTGGCAGCATTCGGTGAAGCTCATCTGAAGACAGAACCTGAAAAAACAATACAGACCTCGGTTGAGCGAGCTGAGCATCACGGCGGCATCCTCATTTGAAACTGAGCCGCGGGAAAGCGCGGCGAGCTGCCTCACCCGCTCCGCAAAAAGCGCCGCAGCCGCCTCAAGGCTGTCATGGATCATCGCCTCGCAGACCGAGTGCATGTCATAGATGAGCTCGAGTTTTTCGGAGCTTGAGGCATTCGTGTAAGCAAACATCGGTTTCGCCTTTCGTGTGGATTATTTCGATCAAAGCCCGCTTTTGCGGCGGGGCATAGAGTGGAGCGGCGATCCGGCATTGCCCGCATAGGTTAGCGCACGCTAACTCCGTGCTGTCATTCTAACACCGAGTCGCTCATTTGTCAACATAACGAAGCGTTTTGCGGTGAAGTTAAAATAGCGGAGAAGCCGCGCTTAGCGGGCATATCCCGTTTTTGCAGCGCCTTGGCGCACCGGCAAGATATGAGCCGCAGAACGCTTGAAAAGCGAGAACGCGTTCGCACTCATCGGAAAAACTCCAAACAATAAAAAACGGGGCCGCGGGAAAGCGGTCCCGAATCTCCCGGAAGGAAAACGGTGGAATAGGTATGAAGCGAATAAGAGCAAGGGCTTGCGGGCGTATGAGCCGCCCTAACTGCGCCGAGGCTTTTTAGCGCGTATACGCTTGATTATAAAACCGAGCTGAGGCTGAACCCCATCAGCGCTTGCCCTTCGACTCGAAGAAATCGTGAAAGCTTTTTTCGAGCGCGAGCAGATTCTTGGCGTTCGCTCTGAAATAGCTCTTGCCGCAATCGAAATAGCTTTCCGCAAGCCCGCTTATAACAAGCTTGGTCATGTGATACGAAACGGTCGGCGCGGTAACGGAAAACATTTCGGCAAGCTCCTGCCCGTACATGGGGCGCGCGCTTATCGCTTTGAGCATCTCAAGGCGCGTTTTGTCCGACAACAGCTTGAACATGACGGAAAGATGCTCGCTCTCGTTTCCAAAATAGAGGAGCTTGCTCAATTCGACCACGGCGCAGCCGATGTAAACATCCGTGGAATCAAAAACACCGTTGCAAATATTCACGGTATGCGGAGCAAGCACGCTGATATGCGCCATGTGCCTGCCGCTCGCGCTCAATTCAAAGCTGTGGTATTGAGACATATACGCATCGAGCCCTCCGGCTTCATCGAAGCGCTTTATCTGTCGCTCCACTTCGGCTTTGTAAAGCTTGACGTTGTTCTTTATAACGTCAACGGCGGGGCGAAGTATCTCAAAAAGCCTTTTCAGATGCTCGTTGAAATTGCAATAGAGCTCATTCAGCTTTATTCTCGTAAGCGAGTTCAGCTTACTCGATGCTATCAGCGAAGGGATGTCGTTTATATTCTCCGCTCGTTCGGAGCCTGCGGACTCCTTTGAATCGTCCAGATCAACAATATAGCTCAAAAAAAGCTTGTTCCTGTTTTCCCGGGAAAGGGAAAGCCTGCTTTTCAGAATATCGTCAAGCTCGTGCGCCGTTTCGCCGATCCCCGCGGGATAACCGAGAAGCAGATTCGCCGCCGACCAGATCGGCTGGGACTCTCCGCTCACAGAGCGATCCAGCCCGAAGAAAAAGTCACATTCGCGGTCGAGCGAGCGGATCTTAAGATCCAACTGCTTTTCAAGCTCGATCGAAGGTGAAAGCAGTGCTTCAAGCTGCTTTTTCAATTCGGGATACTTTGCAATATGCTTGCTTATATAGGTATTGTTTACCCTGTTTATAAAGTATACAACGGCATCATCGACAGGATAATGGTATTTAAGCATATTCTTCACTGCTCCATTTTGTTTTGATACAAATAAAATAACATATAGCCGCGTTAAAGTCAACCGTTGAAACAAGAAAAAATCGATGAAGGTGAAAAACCCGCGAAAAAAATAAAAAAATAAAGTTTGAAAAAATGCTTGACCTTTCCGAAATGAGTGTGGTATAATATACGTGTCTAAGAATTAGACGAGTATTTAAGATTAAATAACCATCAAGGAGGCCGCTTTATGAAAAGGACAACAAGACTGTTTTCTCTTATGCTCGCTGTTATCATGGCGCTTGCTCTGTTTCCCGTTACAGGCGGTGCAAAGCAGACCGCCCGTCCGCTGACGGAGTCTGAGCGCACGGCAAAGATCACGCAGCTAACCGAATTTGCTGCGGACGTTGCGAAGATAACCGCGGTTTACAACAAAAACCTCGAATCCAAGAAGGCCGACGGCGAGTTTGCGCTTGCAAGGATCATAGTTAAATCCTCCGCGAAGCTTTCCGATGAAAAGGCCGTTGCTTCCGCAGCAGGCTATAACGATTGGCAGGTTTTCCAGTATGCTTCCGCCGAAGAAGCGCGCGCCGCACTTGCCCGCTTCAAGAAGATGGATAAGGTCGAATGGGCGGAGCCGGATGGAATCGTCAGCGTATGTGCCACCCCCGGCTCAAACTCCTTCAAATCCTGGGGCTTCGGCGCGAACCATATCAATATGTTTGAATACAACGAGTGGCTGTACTCCATGTACGGCAACAGCATCGAGAACATGCCCGAGGTCATCGTTGCGGTTATCGATACCGGCGCCGATGCCTCTCATCCCTTCCTTGCGGGCAGGCTCGTTCCCGGCTGGAACTTTGTGAACAACACCGATAATCCGCACGACGGAAACAGCCACGGCACGCACGTTTCCGGCACCATCGTTGACGGCACCTTTGCAAACGTCAAGATCATGCCCATCAAGGTGCTTTCCGATGGCGGCTCCGGCAGCAATCTTGATTGCAGCCTCGGTATCGAATACGCCTATCTGCATGGCGCGAATGTTGAAAACATGTCCCTTGGCGGCTTCTGCGACGATGGCGAGGATCACCACCTCTTCTCCGAAGCGATCGGAAACGCCTCCGATAACGGCACCACGGTCGTGGTCGCGGCGGGCAACGATGGCATTGATGCTTCCTGGTTCTGCCCCGCAAACGTTGAGCGCGCCTGCACGGTCGCATCGATCGGCACGGGCCATGCTTTGAGCAATTTCTCCAACTTCGGCGATCTGGTTGACGTTGCGGCTCCCGGCGAGGGCATCATGAGCTCCGTTCCCGGCGGCAGCTTCGAATCTAAGGACGGCACCTCCATGGCATCGCCCCATGTTGCTGCGGTTGCCGCGCAAATAAAGACCGCAAATCCCGATATGAACGCGGATGAGGTCGTAAGCGCGATCAAGGGCACCGCTCAGAACATCAACGTTCAGAACATCGGCACCGGCATGGTTCGTCTTGCCCCGAATCTTTTCGGCCTGAATCCCACTGTCAACGCTTCCGGCGTACATTATCACTTCTCCACCTCCGGCAGCTACGCATGGACTGCGGACGGCAATTCCGCCGTCAGCGGCAACACCGGCGCGAACAACTCAAGCTCCGTTATGAAGACCGAGCTGACCCTCGGCCTGCATCAGAGCGTTACCTTCGATTATAGGATCAGCAGCGAGCAGGGTCACGACTACCTGCGCGTTAAGGCGAACGGCACCACCGTTTTCGAAACGAGCGGCGAGCGAGGCTGGACGAGCGAGACCGTGGATATCCCCTTCACCGGCAGCGTTTCGCTGAGCTTTGAATACGGCAAGGATGCCTCGGGTGCTTCCGGCTCCGATAAGGCATGGATCCGCAATTTCAGGGTCAATAAGTCCCTCTCCTCCGTGGCGAACGTCTCCGGCGGCACCATTGAGTTCACCTCGAGCGGCGCAAACCCCTGGATCGTGAACGATGCCGAGAACGCCGCAATGAGCGGCAACGCCGGCGTTCACAATTCCTCCTCCGTGATGAACGCATCCGTTACGGTCAAGAAGGATATGGTCATCGCCTTCAGCTATAAGGTCAGCGCAGAATCGGGCGACAGCTTCATCTTCAAGGTGAACGGCAGCACCGTGCTCACCTCCGGCACTACGGACGGCTTCGTTAAGTACAGATACTCCGCTCCCGTCAGCGGCACGCTCGCGCTTTCCTTCGAGTTCAAGAAGAATGCATCCGGCTCAGGCGGCAACGACTGCGCGCTCGTTAAAGCGTTCGGCTTCTTCCATTCCTTCTCTTCCGCGATCAATGCGGGCGACGATTCGCTTCCCTACAATAACGAATTCGAGTACGCTTGGGTACCGACAAGGGATTACATCTCCTCCTCCAACTGGTACAAGGGAGGCACGAGCAGCTATTTCACCCTCGATCTGCCCATGCAGGCGGGAGAAACGCTCTCCTTCCGTTACAGAACCAGCTCCGTGGACGGCTACGACTACTTCCGCTTCTATGTGGACGACGCGAATCAGGCGGAGTGCACCGGTCAAACCAGCTGGAGAACCTTCACCTTCACGGCACCCACGGATAAGACCTATTCATTCAAATGGTCTTACGAAAAGAATCCTTTCGATCTGAGCATGTTCTTGGGACTTGATGACGCCGCTTACGTTGACGACGTTGAGTATTCCGGCTCCGCTTCCGCAGTTCTGCCCGGCGATTCGGACAGCAGCGGCGCGGTCAACGTTGCGGATGCGCTTCTGGCACTCCGCTTTGCAATGGGTCTTATCAATGAGTCGGAGCTTAACACTCAGGCGGCGGATATGGACAGCAACGGCAGCATAACCGTTGCGGATGCGATCACGATTCTTAGAATGGCTTTGGGTCTGAGATAAACATCCTCCTGTAGGATCGAACGGATCCATGTCAATTACGGCAAAGTCTGCGAGGAAACAATGCCGCCGCAGACATGGATTCCGTCGGTCCGAACCACCCTATACCGAGGCGGAATGATCATCAGGCGGAAGATCATGTTACCCGCCCTTAAAATACCTCCATCAAAGCAAATAAAGAGCGACACCATACAAGGTCTCGCTCTTTATTTGATTCAAGGAGAGTTTTTGATGCACTTTGCGCGAGCTCAGTCTGTTTCGATTTCGCGCCTCTGCAAAACCCATGGCGGGTAAGTGCAACTCGTCTGCCCTTGCTGTTGCGCCCTCAAATTCCTTTAAATGACAGAAACAAATAAACACAGGATGTCTGCGACATCCCGTGTTTATTCGTGAAAGAGTGAGTAAAAGTGTACTAAGACATAGAAAGAACGCCTAAAATTACCCGGGTAATCGAAGAGTGCTACCTTATCTCCCAAATATACTGCAAGCACGCTTTGTAGTCTGCTCTCATTTCTTTTGGGAGAGTCTCTTCTTCTATCCGCTCTGCCAACGGTGCCGGGATATGCCGATGGGCGTTACTGAGGTTGGCAAAATCATGATAGCGAACAGCTTCACTGTCCAAGGGAATAACATAGTACTCGCTGCATGGCAGGTTGTCTGGTGCAAATGCAATGCCGTACGATTCTTTTCCTGAAAAATCATAGAACTTAACGGCATCGCTATGGCGGATAAACTGCGGGAAGACCGTCTCATGGCAAGCGGCGCAGGGACGATCGCATTCCAAGCATTGACCGCCGGAACAATCTTCAGGCAGGTGATCCAGCGACCATATTTTTACAGAATATACACGCATCCCGGCGAGCAGGACAAGCTCGCCGAGTTCATCTTCGGAAAAGTCGGCCTCCTCAGTCAGAATGCGACGTTTGACAATCGTGTATCGTGTCAATGCATTCTCTTCACAGTCATATTCTTTTAAGAACAGCGGTATGATTCGGAGCGCGGCATCGAAAGATTTGCACAAATACCGTTCGTCATATGCATCAGGAGTGTCCTTGATATGCAGCTCGTAAGCAGCATTGTCTGCCGGTTCCAAAAAAACCTCGAGCATTTGGCGCTGCACTTGAATAAGTCTTGAAGTATAATCGCGCAATTCTCCGGTAAAATGCTGCTCTAACATTTGCAGGAACTCGATCCTTGTGTCAAAATCTGTCGCATAGCGGTACGCGATAGATAACAGATCTGCATCGGAAAGGCGGTGGTTTGTCAACTTGATCTGGTTTTTCAGGCTTGTGGAAGGAATCAACGACACGATCCGTCTTTGGAGTTCATCAAGCATAGCGGCCATACAATCCTCCTTGTTGAAATGTGAACAACTATCGGTACAATAATACCACAAAGTCCTCGATTATTCAATATTTATTCCGATAAGAAAAACCTCTTTTGACATGGCAAGCAAAAGAGGCCTTGCGGGCGGATAAAGCTGAAACAGCAGGGGCAGAGCCTGCGGCGCGGCAAATGCTGCGGCAAGAGCTTCATTCTCCCGCCTTGATAATGCTCGCATTCGAATAATTCTTCCAGTCAAGGCGCTGCCCGCAGCGGTCGCAAAAGCTTTGGTATTCCCGCTCCAAGGTTATACCGCAGCCAGGGCATATTGGAAAGCCTGCGAATCCGTAGAAGCTCTGAAAGCATAGAATTTGCGTTACGGGCATTGGATCGTGAATATGCGATACCTGCGAAGGAACGGGGATGAGCAGATCGTTTGGCGTTATGCCGAAGCCGTTGCAGAGCTTTTCCAATGTTTTGATCGTCGGCGCGGTCTTGCCGCGCGCGATTTCGCCGAAATAACGCGTGCTGAGATCGCATTGCGCGGAAGCGGCTTCGTAGCTCAGATTACGGTGATTGCATATTTTCAGCACCGCTGTGGATAAATTGTCCAAAAACATCCTATCACCCATACTGCTGCACCCCTAAATCACCTGTGCTGCTTCGAAAGGCGAAGCTTGCCGAAGAAGCTCGTTTGAACGAAAGTTTCATAATACATCATTCTCCTTATAATCTTTTATGCGGCAAAAGAACCGCACTTATTGCATCAATACAATCGCAATTCTAAATAAGCGACCGAAATGCTTGGTGGTCACGCTTTGCAATTCATATTATAATGCATATTTTGCCACATGTCAACATGTTTTTATCTCTAAATAAAAAAACATTATAATATTTGCAAAACACTAATTTAAAATTAAATTAATTTCAAAAGAGGTATTTCGTAAATGAAATATAAAACAAATAATACATACGATTTATTAGCTTGCAATTTGAAATTGCTTGAGAATAATGCGAAATAGTTTTTATTCAAACACAAATATAATTAAATTAATAAGTTTTTAATTTTAGCTTACAATCAAATCCTTGCTTGATTGCTCGGTTCTGCGCACCATGCCCTCTTAATATACAGTTTTTTGCAGCAAAAATGCTTGAAATTAAACCATTTATATGTATAATGGTATTGGAGTAATAATTTAACAGCATAATGCTATTTCTTTTGATGGAGGTAAAAAATGAAGAAGCTTGTGCTTGTGCCGAGAACCGAGCCCATCGACTCAATACTTGATCGTATCAAGGATGTTGATATTCTGTTTGTCAACGGCGCTCGCAGAACAGGAAAAAGCTGCATTGCAATACAGCTTGAACAAATGATCGGCGCCGATGATCAGTGCACCGTTTTAAGATTCAACTGCGAAGGGATGGCTTCCGATACGCTTACTGCGGAAGATCTGATCGCCGGATTCGAAGCAGTCTATTCCAAGGGGCGCAGAATAGTTATATTGCTCGACGAGGTTTTCCTCGTCAACGGTTGGGAGAGCGTCGTAAACCGTTTCACCGCCTTGCCCGACTGCAAAACGATCCTCTTCACCTCCGTGCGGCATGTTATTTCGGAGAAGCTGGATGCGGTTCGTGAAAAAAGGTACGGCGTTATGGATATGCTTCCGTTTTCGCTTGAGGAGTTCATCAGCTTTCACGGTTTGCGCGAGATAACCCCTGCCGAAACTCCGAACAGCGAAAAACGCTTTACCCAATTTGAACATGAGATCTATTCTTTGAACGACATATACAGGCTCTACATTAATTATGGCGGCCTTGCGATAATGAAAACCGAGTATATGGACCCTGAACGTGCCTGGGTAATCACAGAGGGCACCTATTGCGCCGCCCTGATGCGAGGCATACTCGACGTTGGCTCGTTCAACAACATAGTTGCGGTATCCGATGTTGCGTTATTGCGCAATCTGATACTTATTATGTCGCAAACATCCGGCAGCAATGTTTCCGCAAACAGCCTTGCCAAGCAGACGGGCGATTATATGAACCGTATGCCATCCGCAAAAACCATCGAGAATTATATCGCTGCGCTGCTCAATTCCAACTGCTTCTATATTTCACCGCGCTACGATATCAAAACAGGCAGCGTTCTTAAGACCTTTGCGCGCTATTATATCGTAGACACGGGATTGCTCGGTTATATCTCGCCGGATGCAAGATGCGGTAATGCGGAAATGCTTGAAAACCGGGTCTATTTCGAGCTGCTGCGCCGAGGCTATACCGTCTTTAACGGCAAGCTTGGCAGGGATTACATATCCTTTGTTGCATTCCTCGGAGAAGAAAAGGTTTATATCCATATCGTTGACGAGAAGAATGCCGACGGCATCCCCGATGCGCTTGCCAAGCTCCGCAAGATCAGGGATAATCACCCCAAAGCGGTCATCTCATTCGACACGCACTCCACCGTTACCGCCGACGGCATTTTTATGATAAATGCGCTCGATTTTCTAATGGGAACGAAGCTGCTCCGTCCGGGCATAGCGGCGAATAAATAATAGAATAACTGGTCGTGAGCAAATCGCCGCGAGTGGAAGGGCGTAATTTCCTTGTAAAATCTGAACCGAGGTGGCTGATAATGGATTATGAAATAAAACTGTTAACTTCGGAGGATATCGAGTATATTGAAAAAAGAACAGCTGAATACACAAGGCTCCACTCACCGTTAGAGCATACAGAAGATGAAGAGGAGATCGTTCTAAAGGCGGAAAACGGCGCAGGCGAGACCATAGGCGGAAGCATTCTTGAGCTCGGCGGCTTAACAGGCGCGCGGATGCTTCTATCCATGCTGTGGGTCGATGAGCGTTATCGCAGAAAGGGGCTCGGCTCCATGCTGATCCGCGAAAGCGAACGCATCGCTATCGAAAGGGGGTGCGCAGTCTCCTGCCTTTGCACTCTGGATTTTCAAGCGCCGGACTTATATAAAAAGCACGGATATTCGGTTTACGCAGTGTATGAGGACCGCCCGCGAACGCATTCGGTCTACTATATGTCCAAACGGCTAAACGGCAATAATTCGGTCTATCGTTCATCAAGCAGCGGCACGGAAAAGCATTTTGTAACCAAGATCGGAAACGAAGACGATGCAAAAATCATTGCCCGAGGGCTGAAGCTTCATGACGATCTATTTGCGCCAAGCCTGCACGAAACCATTCACCTGAATAAAAAGCTTGTTGATGAGAACGGCAGAATGATGGCGGGTATAGTTGCCGGTGTAGACGTCTGGGACGGCTGCTATATCGCCAATATGTACGTGGAGCAGGAGTATCGTGGTCTCGGGCTGGGCTCGTACTTGCTTCGAGAGGTCGAGCGGGAAGCGTGCGAAAAGGGCGCATATATGCTGATTACGAATGCTCAAAATTGGAATGTCGGCTTTTTTAAAAAGAACGGCTGCGCTGAAGTTGGCGCTATTAAATATGAACCCAACGGGCATAGCTGCTATGAGCTTGCGAAAAGGCTATGATAAGGCTGTGAGCGGTTTCCCATACGTCACTAAAGTATTAGCATGTGCTTATGAAACTCAAAGACCGCATCGCAAGCCTTGAAGCCAAGCTCAAGAAGCTGCAAACCGCAGAGAAGAACAATGATTTCTTTATCAAAGCTGTTCGCCGCTTTATGGATATGGACACGCTTACAGCTCCGCTGCTCAAAGAGCTCATCAGTCGCATAGACGTCTCCGAAGTTCAGGGCAATGGCGAGAACCGAATCCAACGCGTAGTTATCCATTACCGCTTTGTGGGCTATCCGGAGATGGAGCAGGACTATTTCGAGAAAAACGTCAAACAGGACACCCGACAAGGCGTTGCTGTGTAGTATGTGCCACAAGCGGCGAGGGAATGAAATTGAAAGATTAAAGAGCTTTATCAAGAAAACTAAAAATGTAACAAACGGATTCACACCAAAGGCACTTCAAAAATGAACAAAACAAAAGCGAGCATCGATCAAATCCGTTATCAATGCTCGCTATGTGTTATTCTGCCAAAAAAGATTTATTGTTTCAAACCTTGGAATTGAGCTTTCGCATTATATCAATAAGCGGATAAGAGGACTTGGTTTTTGAAGATGCGTCTTGTGCTTGCTCACTCCGCTTCGCACTTCGCGCCTTCAAAAACCGGGGCGGGCGAAACATTCGCAGGATGTTTCGCTAATCCGCCCTTCAAGTCCTCGTGATTATACGCAAAATAAGACAGAGCACCTATTGCACTCTGTCTTATTCTGGTACGAATCCCGATAACGGATTATCTAAGCGGAGCACAAATATCCTTGCAGCTACTAAGAAAACACAACACCTAAAATCGGCACAAGCCGAGAAACGGAGGAAACATTATGTTCAAGACAAACGAAAGCTTCACCATCATCTACACCGAGAAGGACGGGCTTCTCTATCCCGACCTTGTGTTGCCGGAGCAATCCGGCGAGGACATTGGCCGCTTCGGGCGAATGCGCAGGCGCTACCTCAAGGAGCATCGCAAGGCGTACTATTCGCTTCTTTGCATGAAACTTGAACTCAACGACCATCTGCGCGAGATCAACAGGCAAGCGATAGAGCAAATCGAGCTTATCACTTCCCAGCTTGCCCAAGCCGAAGGCATAACCGAGCAACTCAAAGCTCGTGATCAGCTCGGCCGGGTGCAGGCAATGAACGCATGCAAGGTAACAGCACGTAACGAAAAAGGCATACGACCGCAGCCGAGTGCCTTTTAAATGTGTCTATGAGCCTCAAAGTGTTAGACAAGTTTTGCATTCTTTAGTAGACTGCATGGAATCCAGCGAAAGAATCTGCTGGTTCTTCGACTGAGTGTTTTGAACGATTGTCTCTGCGATCCGATGGTCGGCTCCCTCGATGGTCATAACCGCAGGCAGGGAAAGATCGTCTACCTTACCGGCAAGAAAAGTAATGGTTTCAAAACGGGCCTCGGTTTCCGCCGAGCAGCCTACAAAAGCGGCATAATAATCAAGCCCGTAATCATCAACAAGATATCGGAACGGGAAACGGTCACCAAAAAGCAGTGTATGGAAGGATGCATCGTTAACCGCTTCCTGATACTGTGCATCAAGTGCATTCAGCTTTTCTATATAGTTTGAGGTGTTTGTTTTATAGACATCTGCATGATTTTGGTCGATTGTCTGAACGGCATCGGAAATCTTCTGAACTAAAACCGATGCATTCTTCAGCGACAGCCAAACATGTTCATCATATTCAACTTCGCCGTCCTCATGCTCATGTTTATCTTCGTCATGTTCATCACCCTCTTCGTGGTCGTGTTCATGCTCTTCTTCCTGCATTCCCTCGACCACTTCTTCCTCCTTGATGGAATCGCCAAGAGCATCCAACAGGTTGATCACGACCATTTCCTTATTGGCCGCTTCATGCAGAGCATCATCCACCCATTCATCAGATTCTCCTCCAACATAAATGAACAGATCACAGGTAGATATTTTCAAGATGTCGGCTGCAGTGGACTGATATCGTTGAGAACACGCATGAGCCGATCATCGACAGAGACACCTTTGAAAAGGTTCAGGAAATCATGCGGCAGAGGAACGAGGAATACTTTGAAAAACTCGGAAGATTCAGCTATCTGGAAACGACCGAAAACATCCTCAAAGGACTGATATACTGCGCAGATTGCAAACGCCCGCTGGTACGGTACAAAAACGTGAGCCATAACAAGAAGCTGTGGTACACCTTCATCTGTCAGACACATTCAAACGATATAACGAGCTGCCCGAAGAAGAACATCCGTGAAGACGCACTGATCCCCATGCTCATGCAGGCTATCCAAACGCAGATCGAGCTTGCCGCAGATATGGACGAGCTTGTGCGCAGGGTGAACAGTTCTCCCAAACACAGAAAGCGGACAGCCGATTTGCAAGGGCGGCTGGACAGCGCAAAGAAAACGCTCAAACGCTATAACAATCTGTATGACAGCCTGTATCAAAACTATGTGGATAAGCTCATGACCGAACAGGAGTATATAACGCTGAAAAGCCGTTACAGGGCCGAAGCGGAGGAAGCGGAACGGCTGATTGAAGCTCTCACCCGGCAGCAGGCGGAAGAATCCGAGCACACGCCGGAAAATCGCTTTCTGACGGCGTTCGGAAGTTTCAAAGGCGAGGATACTCTTACAAAGGAAATGGCGCAGGCACTTATCGAGCACGTGTATGTTGATGGAAGCAGCAATATTGAGATCGTCTTCCGATACCGTGACGAATACAGAGCGCTTTGTACATATCTTGAGGGAAAGGAGAATGGCGCATGACTACTGCAATTTATCTTCGTATTTCAAGCGAAGACGTTGACTTAAAAACCGGCGAAAAAGACGAATCCGAAAGCATATCCAATCAGCGCCGCCTCCTTCGGGATTATGTAAGTGCTCACGCGGATTTATCCGGCTCAGAAATATTGGAATTTTGTGATGACGGTTGGAGTGGTACGAATTTCGAGCGTCCCGCAATAAAGGAGCTTTTAGAGCAGATAAAGCGCGGGAAGATCAACTGCATTGTGGTCAAAGACCTCTCCCGCTTCGGGCGTGATTACATCACCGTCGGAGACTACATCTCCCGCGTCTTCCCGTTCCTCGGAGTGCGCTTTATATCCGTCAATGACGGCTTTGACAGCATCAATCCGCAGGACATAGACAGCCTCGATACATCGTTTCGGACACTGATCTATGACCTATACAGCCGTGATCTCTCCCGCAAGGTAAGAAGCGCGAGAAAAGCGAGAGCGGAACGCGGCGCGTTTCTCAGTCCATACGCTCCCTATGGGTATATAAAAGACCCGGAGGACAAGAATCATCTGCTTGTGGACGAGGAAGCTGCCTCCGTGATCCGGCGCATTTTTCAAAGAGCGGCGGACGGGCTAAAGACATGGGAAATCGCCGCAGAGCTCAATGGAGACGGTGTTATTTCACCGAAAAACTACAAGATTGATGCGGGTTGCACAAGAAAGCCGTGGCGAAGCATTCAGGAAGACAATTTCTGGACGGGCAATTTGGTTGGAAAGTTTCTGCGGGACGAACGGTATATCGGCAAGGTAGTGTTCGGCAAACGGATTCGGGACGTTGTGGGCAACACCCACACGGTAAAAATCTCCCGGAACGATTGGATCGTTGTTTCCGACATGCACGAAGCGATTGTATCAGAATCATTGTTTGAAGCGGCGCAGAACTGCATGAGAGAGTATCGGGAGTGTGCATCACCGACCGAAAGCGGCAAACCATTAAAGCGGAAAGTAATCTGCGGCGTCTGCGGTCATGTTATGAAACGGGACAGCAGGAAGAACGCATCGTATTCCTGTGGAACAAAAAGGCTGAACACCAGATTTGACTGTCCGGATGAAAAAGTGCCGGAGGCTGATATTCTGGATGCTGTGATGGAAACGATTCAGGTGTATGCGCAATATGCGGTCAGCATTGACAGGTTGTTAATAGCGAGGCAGAATCAGAGACAGCTTGACCGGAAGCAGGCGCAAAGACAGCTTCAATCGCTCCAAAGCAAAAAGGCGCAGCTCGACAAACGGCTGCAAGACCTTTATGAGCAGTTGGTGGAGGGAGAGCTTTCCCGTGAGAGCTTTGCTACGCAGAAGAAAAGCATTACGGATCGGATGGAGGAAATCTCCCGCACAATCTCTGAACTGGAGCGAAAAGCAAGCTGTGATGATGAAAGCGGCAACGCTTTGATCGAGCAGTTCAAAAGCTACGCCGGAATTACGGCTTTGACCAGGGAAATCTCCGATGAACTGTTGAAGTCCGTTACCATCTATCCGGATGGGTATATGGATATTCAACTGAACCTTGTCGATGAAATCAAGGAGCTAATGGAGACCCTGCGCCGCGAATCATGTACAGCGTGAAATTATTAGTCCTAACTATACAGCAGCCGATGACGGGTACACCGGCACTAACTTCAACCGCCCGGGCTTCAAGCAGATGATCGAGGATGTTGAACTGGGCTATATCTCAACGATCATAGTCAAGGATATGTCCCGCCTCGGCAGGGAGTACCTCGGCGTAGGCGAATACACGGAGATAATCTTTCCGGACAGAGGTGTGCGCTTTATCGCCATAAACGACGGTATCGACAGCGAGAACGGTGACAATGAGCTTGCACCGTTCAAGAACATCATGAACGAGATGTATGCCCGTGATACCAGCCGCAAGGTGCGTTCGGCGCACAGGATACGCGGCAATATGGG
>CADBGC010000015.1 GCA_902794055.1 uncultured Eubacteriales bacterium
CGGTATTCAATCTATACACCGTAAGCTATCTGCTGAACACCCTTCTTGTTTCGGGTATCGTTATAGTCATAGTCCTTTTCCAGCCCGAGATCAGGCGCGGACTTGCGCATCTCGGCAGATTCCGCTTCAACCTTGCGGGAAGGACCGAGGCGAACGGTGCTGATATAGTACGCGAAATGACCGGCGTTTTGATCCGCCTTTCAAAGCGCAAGGTCGGCGCGCTTATCGTTATCGAGCGCGACACGCCGCTTGATGAATACCTCCCCACGGGAACGAGCGTTGACGCACATATTACCGGCGCGCTCATAGAAAACATCTTCGAGCCCAACACCCCGCTGCACGACGGTGCCGTGATAATCCGCGAAGGGCGCATCCACTATGCCGCCTGCGTGCTCCCGCTTTTCAACGACCCGAACATCTCCAGGGAGCTTGGAACGAGGCACCGCGCCGCGCTCGGCATTTCCTCCGTTTCGGACTGCCTCACCCTCGTGGTATCCGAGGAAACGGGCGTTATCTCCTACGCCGAGAACGGCAAGCTCACCCGCTACGTGGACAAGGCCGCGCTCACCGAGCTGCTCGAGGGCGTGTTCGTTCAGGATGAACCCGAAAAGCCCCTCACCCTTCTTACTAAGAGGTTGTTTAAAAATGACAGCAAACGATAACAATACTCTCGAAATGAATACCGCTTCTTCCGCCCAACGCTCACCCGCTTCCGAGGAGAGGAGCGCCACTGCCTCCGCGCCCGTGCTTCCCGATCAGGGTATTAAAAACGAGAGTGACGAAACGCCGAAAAAACGCTGGTATCAGAATACCATTTTAAGAAAGATAGGCTACGCGCTGATAGCACTCATCATCGCGGTGACCGTTTGGGGCTACGTGCTGATGAGCGAAAACCCCGTGCGCACCAAGCGCATAGAAAGCGTTCGCCTTTCGGTGGACGGCGGCAGCGAAGCCGGTCTTCGCTCAAGAAACCTTATCATTACCGACGATCTTACAAGCCTGCTTCCCACCGTTACGGTGAACGTTCAAACTCGGCTCGATCAGCTTCCCCGCTTTGACAGCGCGATAGGCGAAGTTGTTACCGCCACCATCAACCTCAACGACATACGAAGCCCGGGCGAATATGTGCGGCAGATCACTGCCACCTCCACCATCGGCACTCCGGTATCGATCGAGCCTTCAACGGTCACTATAACCGTTGAAAACTACGTCACCCGCGATATCCCCATCACCTATTCCTTTGAAAACAGCATGCCCGACGGATATTGGCACGGCGAGCCCGAGTTTCGCGGTGACGACACGATCACCCTTGCGGGTGCCGAGAGCAAGATAAGCCGCATAGTAAAGGCAAACTGCGTTATCAATCTGAGCGGCCTCACCAACAGCATCAACGAATCCTTCGAGCCCGTTCTTCTGGACGATGAGCACAACGAGCTCGACAGGCTTGGCATCGTGGGCGTTGTGCCCTCGGTGATCGTAAGCATGAAGGTGCTGCCCTATGAGGATATTTCGGTTGAGGACTTCATCAACTATGCAGGAGAGATAAACGAAAACTACGAGATAACCTCCGTTTCGATCAGTCCTAAGATTTTGACCGTGGCCGCGCCGCATGAAACGCTGGACGTTATTTCCGACACGATTTACATCGATCCGATAAACGTTTCAAACCTCTACCCCGGCACCCATCAGCAGCGCATCAGCTTCGCCGGCATCACGAGCGACATGAAGCTTTTGAGCGACAACAGCTTCATCGTTACCATTACGGTTGCCGATAAGGAGGTTCAGCGAAGCATTAACATTCCGATCGAAGACACTGTTATCGTCGGCGAAGACCGCGAGCTTTTCAACTATCAATACGGAACGCGCAGCTTCAGCGTTCAGTTCGTTGGACCCGCACGCATAGTGAACGCGCTCAATCAGGGCGATATATCGCTCTATTTGGACGTTTCGGGGCTGCTGCGAGGCACGCACGAGGTAACGCCCTCGATCTCCGTTGAAGGAGAGCCGTCCTGGCTGTACGACGGAAGCGTTGCCATAACCGTGCAGCACTCCTTCTGCACCGTCACCACTGCAACCCCCTAAGGCGGGCCGCCTGAGCAAAGCCCCCTTGAATACCCGAATAACATTGGGAGAAATGCCTAAATTATGGAACTTATTGCAACACACCTCGATCTTCCCTTCAATGCCGATGAGAGAGCGCTTGCGCTGCTGCTTTCGGCGCATATTCGCCTGAGCGTTTCCGAGATAGAGAATATCCGCATAGTCAGGCATTCGCTCGATGCGCGCGATAAAAACGATATCCGCAGTGTCTATTCGGTGGCCTTTGAGGTTTCCGCCGACAATGCCAAGCGCATCGCCGCGCTTGAAAGAAAGAATATAGGCAGAGCTCCCGTTCGCGAAGCTGCCGAGCCCGTTTTCGGCGCAAAGCCGCAGGATGCGCCCATCGTTGTGGTCGGTCTCGGCCCCGCAGGTCTTTTTGCGGCATACGAGCTTGCGCGCTGCGGCTACGAAGTTGTCGTGCTCGAGCGCGGCAAGGCGATAGACGAGCGCAAGAAGGACGTGGACCGTTTCTTCACAAAAGCCGAGCTCGACCCGAGCAGCAACATCATGTTCGGCGAGGGCGGCGCGGGCACCTTCTCCGACGGCAAGCTCACCACGCGCATAAAGGACCCGCGCGCGAAGGATATCCTCGACACGCTGATCCGCTTCGGCGCGAGTGAAGAGATCGCCGTTGAAGCCAAGCCCCATATAGGCACGGACGTGCTTTCAAGGGTCGTTTTGAATATGCGAAAAGAGCTTGAGAGCATGGGCGTTTCCGTGCGCTTCGGCTCAACCTTCACGGGCTTTGAGCAGAAGGACGGCAGGATAGTTTCCGTTACTGTGAACGGCACCGAGAAGCTTCCCTGCTCCGCCGTCGTGCTCGCCTTAGGTCAGGCCGCGAGGGATACCTACCGTATGCTCCACGCAAGCGGAGTGGAGCTTCAGGCCAAGCCCTTCGCCGTTGGCGCGCGCATAGAGCATCCGCAGAGCTTCATCGACAGGTCTCAGTACGGCAAATTCGCCGGTCATCCGCGCCTCGGCGCTGCCGAATACTTCCTCAAGGGCAGAACGGGCAAAAACGGCGATCGCGGGGTTTACACCTTCTGCATGTGCCCCGGCGGCGTTGTGGTCGGCTCATCCTCCGATAAGGAGCAGGTTGTCACAAACGGCATGAGCTATCACGCAAGAAACGGAGAGAACGCGAACGCGGCGATAATAGTGCAGGTCAATCCCTCCGATTTCGGAAACGATCCGCTCGGCGGCCTCGTTTTCCAGGAAAAGCTTGAGAAAAAGGCGTTTCTGCTCGGCGGCGGAGATTTCTCCGCGCCCGCCATGCGCGTTGGCGATTTTATGCTTGAAAGAGCACCCTCGGGCTTCGGCGGCATCAAGCCCACCTATCGCCCGAACATTGTTAATAAGAATATCGCGGAATGCATGCCCCCCACCATCGCGAGCGGCATAAGGGACGGCATAACCGCCTTCTCCCGCATGATACGCGGCTTCGATATGTACGATGCGGTGCTGACCGCTGTGGAGAGCCGCTCGAGCGCGCCGGTGCGCATAATGCGCGATGAAAACGGCGAAGCCACGCGCCTAAAGGGGCTCTACCCCGTCGGCGAGGGCGCGGGCTACGCGGGCGGCATCGTGAGCGCCGCTGTGGACGGGATGCGCGCCGCCGAAAGGATCATGGGCGTTTATAAGCCCGCTAAGTAACACGCATGCGCGAGATGGCGCAAATAATGCGCCGCTATTGGAGCCAACCGGCAGAATGCAGGAAAATACAATGAAAAAGTACGTTGTGGTAATAGGCAATTTCGGATCGGGCAAGACCGAGCTTTCGCTGAATCTCGCTTTTGAAGAGGCAAGAGCCGGAAACAAGGTCACGCTCGTGGATCTGGACATAATAAACCCGTATTTCCGCTCCACCGAGCGAAAAAACGAGCTTGAGGAGGCGGGCATAAAGCTCTTCTCCCCCACCTACGCGATGCTCGGTGTGGAGATACCGAGCCTTCCCGCGGAGATCTATTCGGTGTTTTCAAACGACAGCGACGTCGTTATCTTCGACGTTGGCGGCGATGCGGCGGGCGCGATCGCGCTCGGGCAGTACAAGCGCTTCTTCAAGGATATCGATAATATCGAGGTGCTGTACGTTATCAACGCGCGCCGTCCGTTCTCGTGCGAGCTCGAGTTGAATCTCGACATGATCGGCAAGGTGACGGAGGCGGGCAGGATCGGCATTTCCGCACTCGTGAACAACACCAATCTTTCGCAGGAAACGAGCCTCGCCGAGCTTATCGACGGCTACGATATGGTGAAGAGGGTCAGCGAAGAAACGGCCCTTCCCGTTAAATACACGATAGGCTGCGAGCCCGTCATCTCGCAGTTCAAGGAGTACGCCGAGAAGGAGGGGCTCGATCCCGCCTTTATCGGAACCATCCGCCCCATCGAACGCTATATGCACCGCGACTGGGAACGCTATACCGAAATGGGTCTTTAAAAAGTAATTTTCGGGGCAAGTGCGCGTTTTGCGCCGCAATGCCCGTTTTCGGAGAATAACATGCCTTTACTGGGTGTTCGTGAACTGAAAAAATCCTACGTTACGAGGGTGCTCTTCGAGGGCATCTCCTTTGAGGTAAACGAGGGCGATCATATCGGCTTTGTCGGAGTCAACGGCTGCGGCAAGTCCACGCTTTTCCGCATCCTTCTCGGGCTCGAGAGCCGCGACGAGGGCGATATCTATCTGCCCTCATCCACCGTTATCGGCAGCATGGAGCAGAAGGTCTCGAACGAAAACTGCTCGCTCTACGACTACACCCTTTCGGTGTTTTCGGAGCTGATGGATATCGAGCTCGAGCTTGAGCGCATCGCCGAGGCCATCGCCGCGAGCGGCAATGCGGATGAGAAAACGCTTGAGCGCCAGCAGAGGCTCCACGACCGCTACTACGATAAGGACGGCGCGACCTACCGCGCCCGCACCCGCTCCACGCTTCTTGGCCTCGGCTTCACCGAAGCGGAGCTTGAAAGGAGCATATCCTCCTTCAGCGGCGGTCAAAAAAACAAGGCTCAGCTTGCAAGGCTCCTTCTTTCCGATGCGAACCTTCTTCTTCTTGACGAGCCTACCAACCATCTGGACGTTTCCTCGATAGAGTGGCTCGAGGGCTTTTTGAGCGCATATCGCGGCTCGTTCATCGTTATTTCACACGACCGCTACTTCCTCGACCGCGTTACTAACCGCACAATGGAGCTGAAGGATAGAAGGCTCTATATCTCGCAGGGAAATTATTCCCGCCATATCGAGCTTCGCAGCACCGCGCGCGAGCTTGAGATGCGGCAGTATCTTCGCACTCAAAAAGAGATACGGCGCATCGAGGGCATAGTTGAGCAGCAGCGCCGCTGGGGTCAGGCGCATAATTTTATCACCGCCGCCTCCAAGCAGAAGCAGGCGGACAGATTAAAGGAAACGCTCGTTGCGCCCGAGAGGGACAGCGCTTCGATACACTTTCATTTTGAAGCGAAGGAGGTCGGCGGCAACGACGTGCTGGTTGCCCGCTCGCTCGGCAAGGCCTTCGACGGCAAGCGCATCTTTTCGGGCGCGGATATGCTTATAAAAAAGGGCGAAAAGGTCTTTCTTCTCGGCGACAACGGCTGCGGCAAGACCACGCTTTTGAATATCATCGCAGGCAGGCTTCGCGCAAGCGAGGGCAGCTTCTATCTTGGCGCACACGTTGAAAGCGCCTACTACGAGCAGACCTTCTCAGGCTTAGACCCGAATACCACTGTTTTAAGAGAGGTTTGGGACAAATACTATACCACGATATCCCATAAGGATATCTGCAACGCGCTTGCGGCCTTTCTTTTCCGCGGGGACGACGTAAACAAGCCCATCGGAACGCTTTCGGGCGGCGAGCTTGCAAGGGTGCAGCTTTTAAAGCTTATGCTCACCAAGGCGAATCTTCTGCTTCTTGACGAGCCGACCAACCATCTCGACATCGCCTCGCGCGAGGCGCTCGAGACTGCGCTCGACGAATACAACGGCACCATGCTCATCGTGACGCATGACCGTTATCTTGTGAACCGCCTTGCCGACCGCATTCTGCGCATGACCCCGAACGGGCTTGAGGAATACATCGGCGGCTATGACGACTATCTTGAGGCGGTTTCCGCCAAGCAAAAGGAAGATTCGGGAACTGAGAAAGCCGTTTCGAAAAACGCTCTTGATTACCGCGAGCGCAAGGAGCGCCAGAGCGCGATAAACCGCGCCAAGGGCGAGCTTGAGCGCTGTGAAAAGGCGATAGCCGCCAAGGAGGAGGAGCTTGAAAAGCTCAATTCCGAGCTCGCCTCCCCCGCCATCGCATCCGATTATAAAAAAGCGGGCGAACTCTCCGAAAAAGCCGATGCGCTTCAACGGGAGCTCGACGCACTATATAAAAAATGGGAGGAAGCAGGCGACAGGCTCGCTTCGCTCTCTGAGGAATGAGGATCCTTATTCCTTAAAAATCCAATTTAAAACTGTTTCCTTTCCGCGTTTGTATGCGCGGAGAGTACGAAAGGAGAATATTTTGGCAGTCAAACAGACTGCGAAGCTTAGGATAATCCCCCTCGGCGGTCTTGGCGAGATAGGCAAAAACATGACCGTGATCGAATACGGCAACGATATGATCGTTATCGACTGCGGACTTGCTTTTCCCGATGAGGACATGCTGGGCGTGGACATGGTCATACCCGACATGACCTATATCGAGGCCAACTTGGATAAGCTTCGCGCATTCATCATCACACACGGGCATGAGGATCATATAGGCTCAATCCCGTACGCGCTTCAAAAGGTGCGCGCGCCCATATACGCAACGCGCTTCACGCTTGCGCTTATCGAGCACAAGCTTGAGGAATACGGCATACTCAATGCCGATCTTATCTGCACCGCTCCCGGCGAAAGCGTTGAGCTTGGGTGCTTCAAGATAGAGTTCATCAAGGTCAATCACTCCATCGCGGGAGCCGTGGCGCTTGCTATCACAACGCCGCTCGGCGTGGTTATCCACACGGGCGACTTCAAGGTGGACTACACGCCGATCGACGACGAGCCCATAGACATAAACCGCTTTGCTCAATATGGCGCAAACGGCGTGCTCGCGCTTCTTATGGACAGCACTAACGCCGAAGCCGAGGGCTCCACCCCCTCGGAAAAGGAGATAGGCAAAACCTTTGAAAAGGTTTTTTCCGAAGCTCAGGGCAGGATAATCGTGGCCTCCTTCGCCTCAAACGTTTACCGCATACAGCAGGTGGTGGACACCGCGATAAGGCATAAGCGCGTTATATGTTTCCAGGGGCGCTCGATGGTCAATATCGCCCGCATCGCATCGGAGCTTGGGTATCTGAACCTGCCCGAGAACTGCATAGTGGAGCTTGAACAGCTCAAAAACTACGACAACAGCAAGGTTTGCGTGCTCACGACGGGCAGCCAGGGCGAATCCATGAGCGGACTCTTCCGCATGGCGAACGCGAACCACAAGCTCAGCGTCGGCAAGGGCGACACGGTCATCATCTCCGCATCCGCCATCCCAGGCAACGAGCGCAGCGTTGGCAGGGTCATAAACAGGCTCTTCCAGCGCGGAGCAAACGTTATCTACGACCGCCTTGCGGACGTGCACGTTTCGGGTCACGCACGGCGGCAGGAGCTTCGGATGATGTTCAATATTCTGAAGCCCAAGTACTTCATCCCAGTTCACGGGGAAACGCGCCACCTCTACCGTCACGCGGGGCTTGCCGAGCAGATGGGCATCAGCCAGGGCAATATCTTCGTGCTTTACAACGGAAACGTTCTTGAGATATCCTCAAAGGATGCAAAGATCAGCGGCGGCGTTTCCTCGGGCTCGCTCCTCGTGGACGGACTCGGCGTGGGCGACGTGGGCGCGGCGGTGCTGCGCGAGCGCAGGCTGCTTTCGCAGGCGGGACTGTTCTCGGTCATGATACCGATAAGAAGCTCCACCGGCGAGCTTATCGGAATGCCTGAGATCGTAACAAAGGGCTTTATCTATCTCAACGATTCGCAGGAGCTTATAAACGAGGTCAAGCAGCAGGTCTATGCGATCGCCTCGGAGCGCATCGTTAAGCAAAACGGCACCGATAATTCCGAGCTTGTGGCGGCAGTTAAATCCGCCGTCAAGCAGCTTTTGATGGAGCGAACACGCAGAACGCCGATAATCATCCCCGTGGTTCTTGAGGTAGATGCGTAAGCTTCAAGCATTATATAAACCGAAACGGATATGGAATTTAAAAAGACTATAACCGAAAAAACCGATGAGCTTGCAGGGCTTTTAAAGCAGAGCGATGAGTATTCCGAGTTCGCCGCAGCGCGCGAGGCCGCTTTCGCCAAGGAATCCACAAGGCTTTTGCTTTCCGATTACCGCGCGCTTCAAACCAAGGTTCAGGCATCTGCGCTCTCGGGCCGCACCGACGAGGATGAGCTTTTGAGGCTTCAGCGCCTCGGCGAGCTTTTGCAGCTCGATCCCGCTGCAAGCAGGTATCTGTTTGCCCAATTCAAGCTAAACGCCATGCTTGCCGATATCTATAAACGCCTTGCCGAGGCCGTGGATGCGGATCTTGGCATGCTCGACGACTGATACGCGCAGGAGCTTCAATTTTTGCGCAGCATACACAACATGCGAGCCGATACCGGCTTGCCCGCAAGGGGGTACCCATGAAATATAACGAACTAATTGAAAAAGCAAGGCTTAAAGTGCAGAGCCTTCAGCCGAAAAGCTATAAGGATAAGCTTTCCGAAGCAGGATCGGAGGGCGCTTTCACCGCGCAAAGCGGCGATCCCGAGAGCATCGGCGACCGCGTAAACGACTTTTTCGACAGGGCGTTTCGCCGCAAAAGCGGCAGCGGCGCGGAGCTTGAGCCTTCGCATACCGGCCACAAGGATATCGCAGCGGCGGCAGAGCTGCATTTGGATGCTGAAAAGCCGATCTCCGACGATGGCGATGCGATTCTTGCCGATATGAACGAATACTTCGACGGCAGGCTCTCCGAGCAGAAGGAGCGCAGCCTCTTTTCCCCGCGAAGCTCCAAGCCCGTTTCCGCAAAGAAGCTTTATTCCAAGAAGCCTTCATCCGCCACGGTCAGGCTCGATCCCGACGATCCCGAATTTGAGGAGCTGCACGGTCACCGCTATTTCAAGACCGAGGCTGAGATAAGGGAAAAGGCGGATGCAAGGGAGAATTTCCATAAGGGCGTTCGCATCTTCTGGCTGGTTTGGTCGATAATCCGCATTCCGATCATCCTTGCGGCTTCCGTTTTCATCGTTTACACGCTCGTTTCCAAGGTTGGAAACAAAATCTATCAAAAATACGTTATGCCCGTTGATGCAAACGATGCAACGCCGATAGTAGTTACCATCGAGCCCGGCAGCGGCGCTTCCGAGATCGCCAAGGTGCTCTACGAGGCCTGCGGCGAGGATGAGCAGGGGCTCATCACCAACAAGGCCGTTTTCAAGGTTTACGTTGACTTCATCGGCAAATCCAGCCGTCTGCAGGCGGGCACCTACGTGCTCTCAAAGAATATGAGCATTCCCGATATTGTGGACACGATCTGCCGAGGCATGCCCCCGCGCGAGGTCAGAAAGCTGCAGGTCACCGAGGGCATGACGATCGAAGCAATGGCGGAAAAATTCGTTGCTGACGGCATCTTTTCAAGCCCCGACCGCTTCCTTGAGCTCTGCAAAACGGGTGAAGCCTTCGTTCAGGATCATCCCTTCATAAAGGATATTCCCGATGATGAAACGGGCGAAAGAAAGTACAAGCTCGAGGGCTTCCTCTTCCCCGCCACCTACGAGGTTTACGTTGATGCCACCGAAGAGACCATCATCGACAAGATGCTTTCCCGCTTCGATCAGATCTGGGGTCCCATCTACACCGCCCGCGCCAAGGCCATCGGGCTTTCGATGTATGAGGTCGTGACCCTTGCATCCACGGTTGAAAAGGAAGCGCGTATGAAGCGCGATTTCGGCCGCGTTTCCGCCGTTTTCAACAACCGCATGGAGCGCAATATGATGCTTGAATCCGATGCGACCATCGAATACGTGCTCAAGACCGGATCGCTGCATCTGACCGAGGAGCAGCTCGCCACGCCCTCCGGCTACAACACGCATATCAACTACGGCCTGCCGATCGGTCCTGTTTCCAACCCCGGAGACGGTGCGATCAGCGCGGTGCTCTACCCCGACGAGGAGTATCTGCAGGATGCTTTCCTGTATTTCTGCCTCAAGGATCCGAACACCGGCGAGCTCGTTTTCGCGCGCACGCTTGAGGAGCACCTTGCAAACGTTGCGATGTACAGCCCGCTGTGGTGATAACGACAAAGGAAACGCAGTATGAGCTTTACCGGTTTTTACAGGGAGACCTTTGAATTTCTGTTTGAAATAGCCTTCAACAACGAAGTTGAATGGTTCAATGAAAACAGAAAACGCTACGAGCGCTTCGTGCGCGATCCTCTGCGGAGGCTTGCTTCCTCGCTGATGGAGGATGCGCTCAAGGTGGATCCGAATTTTAATCCCAATATCACCACGAGCGTTTCGAGGATAAGGCGCGACACGCGCTTTACCTACGATAAATCCCCCTTCCGAAACCACATGTGGATAGGCTTTCGCTACCCCAAAACGCGCATCAGCGAAAGCTGCATGATCTATTTTGAGATAACGCCCGACGGCTATTCCTACGGCTTCGGGCTCTACTCCTCAACGAGCGAATTCATGCAGGCATACAGAAGGCGCGTGCTTGCGGACCCGCAGGGCTTTTTGAAGCTCGCCCGTGCGCTCGAAAAGAAGGGCTATTCTCTGGATGGGGAGCGATATAAGCGCGACCGCTTCCCCGATGCCCCCGATGAGCTCAAGCCCTATCTGAACGTTAAATATTTCGGCTGGGGCAAGCGTTTTTCGGGTGTTTCGGATCTTATCGAGCCCTCTGATATCGAGGAGCGGCTTCGCGCCGAGATGAAGGTCATGAAGCCGATGTACGAGCTTATCCGCTCCGTTCAAATGAGCGTTTGCGATAGCAATGATGAACTTGAGTGAGCGCAAAAGGAGGCAAATATGAGAAAATTTCTTGTGGTCGTGGATATGCAGAAGGACTTTGTGGACGGCGCGCTCGGCACCGCCGAAGCGGCTTCCATAGTTCCCGCCGCCGTTAAAAAGATTGAGAATTTCGTTGGCGATATCTTCGTTACCTACGACACGCACTTCGACGATTACCTCGAGACCGCGGAGGGCAGGAAGCTGCCCGTGCCGCACTGCATAATCGACACCGATGGCTGGCAGCTCAACGAGCAGATAGCGGATGCGCTGACCGGAAGGGTGTTCGTGCCCGTGCACAAGCCCACCTTCGGCTCGATCCAGCTTGCGATAGATATCGCCGAGGCCGCGCAGGGCGAGGAGTTCTCTGTGGAGCTGATCGGGCTCTGCACCGATATCTGCGTTGTGTCGAACGCGCTTCTTCTCAAGGCGTTCTTCCCCGAGGCCGAGATAAGCGTGGATGCCGCCTGCTGCGCGGGAGTTACTCCCGAAAGCCACGAGGCCGCGCTCAAGACCCTTGCAAGCTGTCAGATAAACGTGCTATAAAAATTATTCCTGAAAAAACAATGTCAAACAACGGATCAAACAATCAAAAAAAGCGTGTTGAGCTGCTCGCGCCCGCGGGCAATATGGAGCGGCTCATCACCGCAATACATTTCGGCGCGGACGCGGTTTACCTCGGTACGACCGCGTTTTCGCTGCGCAATATGGCGGATAATTTCACCATCGAGGAGCTGAACGAGGCCGTGCGCTATGCCCATGAACGCGGGGTGAAGATCTACGTTACCGTGAACGCCTTTATGCGCGATGATGAGCTCGAAAACCTGCCCGAAACGCTCGAGGCGCTCGAAAACGCGGGCGTGGATGCGCTTATAATAAACGATCCTTCGGTCGTTCGCATCGCAAAGCGCGTTGCCCCAAAGCTCGCGCTTCATCTCAGCACCCAGGCGAACACCCTCAACTCCGAAGCCGCGCTTTTCTGGCACGAGCAGGGCATTGAACGCATCGTGCTCGCCAGGGAACTGAAGCTTTCCGAAATAAAAGCAATGCGCGAAAAGCTGCCCGAAACGCTCGAGCTTGAGGCGTTCGTTCACGGTGCGATGTGCGTAAGCTACTCCGGGCGCTGCCTTCTGAGCAACTATATCGCGGGGCGCGACAGCAACAGGGGCGAATGCGTTCAGCCCTGCCGCTGGAGCTACGAGGTGCGCGAGCGCGGCTCAAACGGCGAATATTTCACGCTGATCTCCGAAAAGGAGGGCAGCTTCATAATGAATTCGCGCGATATGTGCATGGCGGAGCATCTCGATGAGATCATCGACTCGGGCATAATCAGCCTCAAGATCGAGGGCAGGATGAAATCCATCCTCTACGTTGCCACCGTTGTGAACGCCTACCGCATGGCGCTCGACGGCGCGGATATGCGCCTCGTTATGGATGAACTAAACCGCATCAGCCACCGTCCATACACTACGGGCTTCATGCTCGATGACGGCGCGGATCTGATGGCCGAGGATTCCGGCGGCTATATTCAGGACTACCGAATTGCGGCGGTCGTGCTCGAATACGACAGCGAGAAAAAGATCGCCCATATCGAGCAGCGCAACCGTTTCTTCGACGGCGACGAGCTATCCATACTCTCCCCCGGTGACGTTTCAAGAAGCTTCAAGGTGCGCGGAATAACGAACGAGGCCGGCGAAGCCGTGGACGGAGCGCCCCATCCCTGCGAAAGGCTATTCATCGGCTGTGACGAGCCCGTTAAGGCGGGGGATATTTTGAGGCAGTCGAACTGAGTGGGGCTAAGTGGCGTTTAGAGCGCATTTTTGCCCCAAGTTTATCGAAATTCAAATCATTTCTTATTGGATAAGGCTCCTTTGTGGGGCCTTATCCCGTTTTTTGGGGTAAAAGCTTGTGTCTTGACGCATTTTTCAAGAATCGGTGAAGAACGAACAGCGAAAGCAGCAGCCTTGCGCACTCTCCCGCAGCCATCGAGATAAGATAGCCGTAGATATGAAGCTGCGGCAGCGCGGCGAAGCTGTGGATAAGAAGAAGCTGGCTCACCTCGCCGAATATCGCGAGATAAAGCACGCTTTTCTGCTTCATCATGCCGTTCAGCACGGCGGATACCGCTATCTGCATATAGATAACGCCCGCCTTGAGGCTCAAAAGCAAAAAGCAGAGCCCCGTTGGAACGCTTCCGAACAGCACGCCCGCGAGCCTTCCGAAAAAAGGCAGAAGCGGCAGGTCGAAAACGAGGAACGCGAGCGCGCCTGCGAAAATGCTCTTCTTCGCTATTCTCCTTACGCTAGCGCTATCCCCCTTTGAATACGCAGAGGAGATCGACGGTAGAGCGACGGTCGAAACCGCGCCCGCGAATGCCATCGGCAGAAACACGAGCGGCACGGCGACCGTGCCGAGAACGCCTATCGAGCTAAGCGCCTGAGCGCGGGTATAGCCCGCCGCCATCAGCCTGCCCGGGAGCATCAGCGACGCGGCGGATGCAAACACAGTTCCCGCGACGCTCGTAAGGGCGGCTGGAACGAGTATTTTCACAAGCTCGCCGAGCGTTTCTCGCAAGTCTCCCCCACCCGCGCATTCGCACCTTGTTCTCGCCTTTATAGGAAAGCTTTTTCTAAAGGATACCGCAAGAAACGAAACGCTGAAAAACTCGCTTCCGAGCATTCCGAGTATGATGAGCGCGGCAACGCCGTGATCGGTGCCGTTTGAAACGGTTTTCAGCAGCAGGAAAACGAGCAGATAGCGTATGCTCTGCTCGATAAGCTCCGAAACGGCGGGGCGCTTGACAAGCCCGCTGCCGAGGTGAACTGATTTGAGCACGTTTTCTATGCCCGTTAGGAAGATGCACGTAAGCACGAGCACTATCGCCGTTTGCGCCTCCCTATCGCCGATCAGAGCCTCGGCGATCCCCGTGCGGAAGGCGAATATCGGCAGCGCGGCGCATGCGAAAAGAAGCGCGAAGAGCAGCATCGCCGAACGGGTAAGCGTGCGCACCTTCGTGCTGCTGCCATCGAGCCGCGCCGCAGCCGTCATCACCGCCACGTTCAGCCCCGAGATGCAGACCGAAACGGTTATGGAGTAGATCTGCATAACGAGCGACTGAAGCCCCAGAGCCTCGCTCCCGGCAAGGCGCGAAAGCATCATGCGGTACACGAAGCCGAGAAGCTGCAGCGCAAGATTGGATGAAGCGAGTATCAAAACGCGCTTTTTCGCGCCGCCCGTCCCGCCACGATTTTTATTTAAAGAAAAAGCCCTCATGCCAAAGCTTACGCATTAAGGGCTTTTGTGATGACGGATATCAATTTATTTTTCAAAACGTTTTATCTTATCTGCCGGGCTTGAATATCTTATGCCTGTACCAGAAGCTCTCATCCTTTGTTAGAACGAGCAGATCGATATCTCCGCCGCAGGTCGCCATCTTCATCTCGAAGCGCTGTGATTTTATCGTCAGATCAACGAGGAACTCCGCAAAATCCACCGCGTCCTTGAGCGGCATGAGCACGTGGTTCACGAGCATGGGCGGGTTGCCGTTCAAAAGCTTGGTGATCGCCGCCTGCTCGCCCGACCAAACCGAGGCATAGCGCAGCTTGCCGTTTTCGATATTGCTGCGCTTTATCTCCCTGTTTACGCTGTAAACGAAGGGTTCCTCCTCCTCGTAGCCGCAAACGAAGAAATTGACCTGCGGGAAGAACTCCATCGCATAGGCTTGGAGCTTGTTTGCAACGCTCGTTACGGTGTCGCCCTCACGAACGCGGTCTATCTCAAACGAACGGATGAAATCCGAAACCGTTTTTCCCTTTAAAATGCCGATGCCGCAGGCGGATATGCCGACCTTGACCTTGGAGAGCAGCATTATCTTCTGCGCGTTGTCGCTCTGCGCGAGCATCTGCACGGGGGGCTGATTGGGCGCATTCATTCTGTTCAGCACTGTCGGCTCACCCGCCTGCGCACTCGGCGCGGGGCGCGTTACCTGGGTTATACCCACCGTTTGACGGCTGTCCGCCGCCATCACTATTCCGTCCGGCACGAAGACCGCACACATTATTGACATGGTTTTATCCTCCGTTTTCTTGATTTTTCGTGTTTAATCAGTTGTTTTCTCTTGCATTGATACAGGCTCCGACGAGGCCCGCATCGTTGCCCATCCTCGCAAGCACAATCGGCGTTTGCACTCTGAAAAACGAGCCCTTGTCCACATGGGGGCGAATGGAGTTGAGCAGAAACTCTCCTGCGCCCGAAACGCCTCCTCCGAGTGCGATCACCTCGGGATCGAGAACGTTTATAAACGATGCGAGCGCGTTTGCGAGATTTTCGGCATATTCATCCCAGATCTTTTTGCAGATGGAATTGCCCCTTTTCGCCATATCCACAAGCATTTTCGTGCTTGACGAGGCGCCGAGCACGGATCTTGCCCGCTTATCGAGCCAAGTGGCTGAGCAGAGTGCTTCTATGCAGCCGACCCTGCCGCAGGTGCAGTTTTCGCCGTGCATATCCATCACCGCATGCCCCGCTTCAACGCCCATGCCGCGCCCGCCGTGAAAGAGCTTGCCGCCGAGGATGATGCCCACGCCCACGCCCGTTCCGAGAGTAACGAGCATGGAGTTTCGGCTGTCCTTTAACGCACCGAGCCTTGCTTCCGCGAGCGCCGCGGCATCCGCATCGTTTAAAAGTGCGGTTTTTTTATTGAAGCGCCTTTCAACAGCGGCGCGAAATGGCGAATCGTGAAGCGAGAGATTATAGGCATCGATCACCACGCCGTTTTTAACGTCCACGCTGCCGGGGATGCAGACACCCACCGAGCCGATGCTTTCAAACGGAACGCCGCGTTTTTGGCAAGTTTCCCTCGCCATTTCAAGAAGCGTATCGGCTATGCCGTCCTCGCCGAGCGGCTTGAAGGGGCGGCTTTGCTTTTCCGTGATGCCGTATTCCCCGTTCATCAGCCCGCAGGCGATATTCGTGCCGCCGATATCGAAGCCTATCGAGTAAGTTTCATTCATCATAGCTTTTCTTCGCTTTCGGGATATCGGTTCAGGATATGGTTTTCAATGAAATACGCCACGCCGTCCTCGGTGCAGGAAGGCACGATAACGTCCGCTATCGCCTTTAAAAGCTCGTTTCCGTTTTCGACCACAGCGCCGATGCCCGCGTACTCTATCATCTCATAATCGAGCGTATTGTCGCCCATGGCGGCAACCTCGCTTCGCGCTATGCCGAGCTTATCCGCTATCCACGCCAAAGCCGAGCCCTTGTTTGCGCCGAGTCGGTTGAACTCGATAAAGCCTGGGCTCGATGCTGAAACGCAGACCCTGCCCTCAAAATGCTTTTCAAAGATGGGCAGCAGGCTCTGAACGCGCTCGGGCTCTGTTATGACGAGCACCTTCGGCACGTTTTTCCAAGCCTTGTTTTTGAGCTCGGGATCGACTTCAAAAGGCAGATCGAGCAGAGAAACGTATTTATTGACGTAGGGATGCGGCTTTGCGCAAACCACGCCGTCGCCCTGATACAGGTGCGAATGCAGACCCATTTCCTCCGCCATAGCCATTATCTCCTGCACGAGTTCATTTTCAAGCTCGGTGGTGAACACGGGCAGACCCGTTTTTGCGTCGTTTATCATCGCGCCGCCATAGTTTACGATATAGGTATCCAGCCCAAGCTCCTTCACCACGCGCGACGAACCAAAATAGCCGCGCCCCGTGGCAAGGGTAACGTACACGCCCGCCTTGCGCGCCTCCGCGATCGCCGCGAGATTCCTTTCGGACACCTTGCCCGCCCGATGAACGAGAGTATCGTCGATATCGAGCGCAAGCAGCTTGATCTTGCTTTTGTTTTCCGTCATATTCTTATTCCTCTTTATTCAAAACGCTCGTGTCGGCCGCCGCTTCGCCGTTTTCGCCGTGGAAGAAAGCGTACACGCTCTTCGCCGCGCGGCTGTCCATTCCGGGAACGGCTTTGAGCTCATCCTCGCTCGCGGCGCTTATCGCCTCAATGGTCAGAAACTTTTCGTATAGAGCGCGCTTGCGCTTGTCGCCCACGCCCTTTATCTCATCAAGCCGCGAATACAGCGAGCTTTTCGCGCGGATGCTCCTATGGTAGGTTATCGCGAACCTATGCGCCTCATCGCGTATCCTTTGAAGAAGGCGCAGCGCGGGATCGCTTCTTTTTAGAACGAGCGGTTCGCTTTGATCGGGAAGGATGATCTCCTCGTTTTGCTCGGCAAGCCCTATCGCGGGGATATGCGAAAGGCCGAAGGATTCGAGCACCTCAAGCGCCACGTTGAGCTGACCGCGCCCGCCGTCCACGATAAGCAGATCCGGCAGAGCGGCGAATTTTTCATCGCCCGCAAGCGTTCTTTCAAAACGCCTTGTGAGATGCTCGCGCATGGCGAGATAGTCGTCGCCCGCGGTGTCGAGCTTGGTCCTGAACCTTCTGTAAAGCGTTTTATCGGGCTTGCCATCGATAAAAACGACCATTGAGCCAACGGTGTCGCGCCCCTGCGTATGGGAATTATCGAAGCACTCCATCCTGTGCGCTCCCTCATCTAGCCCGATGGCTTGGCAGAGTGCGTTGAGTGCGCCCTCGCCCTTCTCCCATTCGCGGTGGATCAGCTCGCGGCTTCGCTCGAGCATTTGCTTGGCATTCAGCCTTGCAAGCTCGCCCTGCTTGAGCTTTTCGCCGCGCTTTGGAACGCGGATATGGACGGCATGACCCGACTGCTCGGATAAAAGCGCCTCTATCGCCGAAGCTTCGTCCGGCTCATCCATAACGATTATCTCCCCGGGCAGCTCGCCCGCATCAAGATAGAACTGAACGAGGAATTGCGAAATGACCTCGGAAAACGGCTCGTCCGACGAATCTATTTTAAAGCCCTCGGCGCTCACGATGCTGCCGTTTCGAACGAACAGTCCGTAGGCAAGCGTTCCGAGCTCGTCCCGCGCGAGGGCGAAAACGTCGTAGCTTGAATCGCTTGCAAGCGATGCGCTCTGCTTTTCGGATATGCCCTTTATCGCCCTTATCCTGTCGCGAAGCTGCGCGGCGCGCTCGAAATTCAGCTTTTCCGATTCCTCGAGCATCTGCTCGGTCAGCTTTTTGACGTAGGCCTTGCCGTTTCCCGAAAAAAGCGCCGTTACCTCGCCTATCAGCTCGTGGTACTCCTCGCGCGTTACCCTGCCGGTGCAGGGCGCGCAGCATTTGCCGATATGATGCATCAGGCAGGGGCGCTCGCCGCGCGCGATCATTCGTTGGATATCGTGCTTGCATTGGCGAACGGGAAAATTCTCGCGAACGGCGGTTATCGATTCGCGCAGCTCGTAGCTGCTGAGGTAGGGCCCGAAATACTTCGCGCCGTCCCTTTTGAACCTTCGCACTATCTCCACTCGCGGGAAATCCTGCCGAAGGTCGATACGGATATACGGAAAATGCTTATCATCCTTCAAAAGGATGTTGTAATACGGACGGTTCTGCTTAATGAGGTTGCACTCGAGGTTGAGCGCCTCGGTCTCGTTCGTTACGATAACAAAATCGAAATCCGCAATATTCGCCACCATCGCCCGAACCTTCTCGGGATGGTTTTTCTGCGAACGGAAATACTGGCGAACGCGGTTTTTCAGATTGACCGCCTTGCCAACGTAGATCAGCTCGCCCGAAGCATCATACATCTTATAAACGCCCGGTTTATCCGGCAGGAGCTTAAGTTTTTCCTCTATGCGCTCGTTCATACTCCCCTATTATAATATTTTTTTTATGAAAAGTGAACCATTTTCCGGCGGAATGCGTTATAATAGATGAAGAAGGGAGAGCGAGCGGCGCATCCGCCCACGGCGATGAGCCGCCCGCGCACCATTCAGCTGTCGGGCTCTTAGGAGCTTGGCAAGAGAAAACCACCTCGCAAAATACAGATGCAAAGGAGTTGTTTCTTATGAAGAAGCTTATCAAGATCATTTCCCTCATGCTCGCCTTTATTCTGGCGGCATCGGCTCTCGTCGCCTGCGCGAACAAGCCCACAGGCGAAAATCCCACCCCTGCACCCGTTGCCGATCCCACCGCGAAGCCCGCCGACCCCACTGCGGATCCCGCCGATCCCACACAGGCACCGAACAACGGCACCGCCAAGGTGCTTGGCATCCGTCCCGCAAACGGCTCCGGCGCGGAGCCCTCCGGCGAGGTCGAGAAGGCCTATATAAATGCTTCCAACGCCTTCGCCGCCACGCTTGTAAGCGCGATGGGCGAGAACTGGACCGGCGTAGTTTCCCCCGTTTCCTTCGGAATGCTGCTTGAGATGCTTGCAAACGGCGCAAGCGACGAGGACAGCGTTGCCATACTCAAGGCCATGCTTATCGAGATGGGGCTTGAGGCTTCCAACGAGAACGCCGCCCGCCTCATCGCCGCGCTCACCAAGCCCGCCGACGGCAAGCTTGACGGCATTGACTCCAAGCTCACTATGAACAGCGCGATCCTCGTTGGAGAGGGCGACAGCTTCACAAAGGGCTTTGAGACCGCCATTGCGGATCATTTCAGGGCTTCCGTTGGCAGCATCGACTTCACCGATGAAAGCAAGGCGCTTGAAACCATAAACGGCTGGGTGAATGAAAACACCAACGGCCTCGTTCCCAAGCTTTTCGATCATATCCCCGGTAACACCGCCATGGCGCTCATAAACGCCCTCTACTTCAACGCAAGCTGGAGAACCCCGTTCGTTGCTTTCAAGGGCGATCCCGACACGAGGGGCGACGATATCAACATGTTCCACGGCATAAACGGCGAGCAGCCAGTTTCCATGCTCACCGCCACCGCCGAGTACGCCTGCGGCGAGTTTGACGGCGATCAGGTAGTTCTCGTTCCCTATGCTGACGGCGCATACTATATGGCGGTTATCCTGCCCGCCGATGGCAAGACCGCCGGCGCAGCGTTTGCCGATACCGTTTCAAGGTTCTCCGAGTGCGTGAATACGCCCGCATACGTTGCTATGCCCGCTATCGAGCTTTCGACCAACTTCGATGCCATGCCCATTCTCAAGACCCTCGGCCTCGGCTCAGTTGCGGAAGGCAACATCCAGTTCCCGAGCATCGTTGAGGGCAGCGGCATCCGCCTTACCCAGTTCGTGCATGCGGCGACTATCCGCGTTACCGAGACCGGCACCGAAGCCGGCGCTGCAAGCGGCGCGACCGGCACCAAGACCGCGTTCCAGGAGCCCTCATTCAGGCTCGTATGCGACCGTCCCTACGCGATGGCGATAGTTCACGCCGAGACCGGCACGGTGCTCTTCGTGTCCACCGTGAACGAGCTTCCCACCCCCGTGGAAGACGTGAGGTAAATCTTCGATCAGTCCTCGCCTTTGAGCTTCTCAAGGCAAGGGCTTTGGCGGAGCCGCCCCAAGCGGCTCCGTTTTATTATGCGCGTTTTCAGTATTCGGCATATTGCAAAAGCGCGTTTATTAAGGTATAATTAGATTAGGAAAATAGGCGCGGCAATCGGAAAAACTGCGCCGCGCAGGAGGCTAAATGGCATACCCCAAAGAACTTATCAGAAATTTCTGCATAATCGCGCATATCGACCACGGCAAATCCACCCTTGCGGACAGGCTTATGGAGCGCACCGAGACCGTTTCGAGCCGCGACATGGCGGATCAGCTTCTTGACTCGATGGATATCGAGCGCGAGCGCGGAATAACCATAAAATCCGCCGCCGTTCAAATGTTTTACACGCATTCCGACGGCAAAAAGTACATGCTTAATCTTATCGACACTCCCGGCCACGTAGACTTTACCTACGAGGTTTCAAGGGCGCTTGCCGCATGTGACGGCGCGGTTCTTATCGTTGATGCAACGCAGGGCATCGAGGCGCAGACACTTGCAAACGTGTATCTCGCGGTCGATAACGGGCTTGAGATACTGCCCGTTATCAACAAGATCGACCTGCCGAGTGCCGATCCCGAGAACGCGATACGCGAGATCGAGGACATTATCGGCCTGCCCGCCGAGGATGCGCCGCAGGTTTCCGCGAAAACCGGTCTCAACGTTGAGCAGGTGCTCGAGCGCATCGTGACCGACTTCCCCGCCCCCAAGGGCGAGACGGAAGCTCCGCTTCGCGCTCTTATTTTCGACAGCTTTTACGACAACTACAAGGGCGCTTTGAGCTACGTTCGCATAATGGACGGCGTGGTGCGTCCGGGCGACCGCATCCGCTTTATGCACACGGGAAACGAATTCGACGTGACCGAGGTGGGTGTTTTCTCTCCGAGCCTCAAGAGCACCAAGGAGCTTTCCGCGGGAGAGGTTGGCTATATCTCGGCCTCGATCAAATCCGTTGCCGAAACCAAGGTCGGCGACACGATAACCCTTGCCGAGAACCCCGCCAAGGAGCCGCTGCACGGCTACAAGCAGGCGAACCCGATGGTGTTCTGCGGCATCTACCCCGCCGACGGTGCGGAATACGAAAACCTTCGCGAAGCGCTTGAAAAGCTGATTTTGAACGATGCTTCGATAAGCTACGAGCCCGAAACGAGCCAGGCGCTCGGCTACGGCTTCAGGTGCGGCTTCCTCGGGCTGCTTCACATGGAGATAGCGCAGGAAAGGCTCGAAAGGGAATTCGACCTTGACCTTGTTACCACCGCGCCCAGCGTTATCTACCGCGTTAAGCTGACCGACGGCACTACCGTTATGATAGACAACCCCGCGAACCTGCCATCGCCCACCGATATCGAGCGCATGGAGGAGCCGATGTGCCTATCGCACATAATGACTCCGCCCGAATACGTTGGCACGATCATGGAGCTTTGCCAGGAAAAGCGCGGCATATTCTCCGATATGGTGTATCTTGAGCAGAGCCGCGTTAAGCTGACCTATCAGATACCGCTGAACGAGATAATATTTGACTTTTTCGACAGCCTCAAGAGCCGTTCGCGCGGCTACGCTTCGTTTGACTACGAGATAAGCGACTACGTTCAGAGCGACCTTGTTAAGCTCGATTTCCTTTTGAACGGCGATATGTGCGATGCGCTTTCGACCATCGTTCATAGGGACAAGGCGTATGCAAAGGGCCGTGCCGTTGCCGAAAAGCTTCAGGAAGTCATACCGCGCCAGCAGTTCGAGATACCCATTCAGGCGGCTATCGGCGGCAAGATCATCGCGAGGGAGACCGTTCGCGCACTCCGCAAGGACGTTCTTGCGAAATGCTACGGCGGCGATATCACCCGAAAGAAGAAGCTGCTTGAAAAGCAGAAGGAGGGCAAAAAGCGCATGAGGCAGATCGGCTCGGTCGAGCTTCCGAGCGAGGCGTTCATGAGCGTTTTAAGGATAAACTGATGGCAGGACTCTACATACACATACCGTTTTGTAGGAGAAAATGCGCCTACTGCGATTTCGTCAGCTTCGCGGACCGCGTGGACTTTCTCCCCTATACAGCCGCGCTCATAACTGAGATGCGGCTTTATTCGCCGCTGATCAAGGAAAAGACCTTCGATACCGTTTTCATCGGCGGCGGCACCCCTTCCCTGCTGCCTGCGGGGCTTATCTCGCGCATACTCGATGAGGCGCGGGAATGCTTCGATATCGCCGAGGATGCGGAGATAACCGTTGAATGCAACCCCGAATCGATTGATGAAGTGAAGCTCAATGAGTATAGATCGGCGGGCGTGAACCGCCTTTCGATCGGAATGCAATCTTCGGACGATAAGGTGCTTTCCGCGATAGGCAGGATACACGATAAGGCGAAGTTTCTTTCCGCATACGCGCTCGCCGAAAACGCCGGATTTACCAATATAAATATCGACATTATGCACGGGCTGCCGATGCAGAGCGTGGAGTCGTATCTTGATTCCGTTCGCCTTGCCGCCGAGCTTGGCGCGCAGCATATCTCATCCTATTCGTTGATACTCGAGGCGCATACGCGGCTGTATGATGAGGTCGTTTCGGGCAAAATCGCGCTTCCCGATGAGGACGACACCGCCGATATGCAGGGTGCGGGCATCGAGCTTCTTGAGAGCCTCGGCTACAAGCGCTATGAGATAAGCAATTTTGCAAAAGCGGGCTTTGAATGCCGCCACAATATCAATTATTGGAACAACGGCGATTATCTCGGCCTCGGCGTGAACGCGCATTCGGCGCTGCATATCCGCGATAAATGGGTGCGCTTCCGCAACCATGAAACCATCGAAGAATACATAAAAATGCTCGGTGAAAACAAGCTTCCGCTTGCAGAAACGCAGGAGGTCGAGCGCGAGGACGAGATGTTTGAATGTATCATGATGGGGCTTCGCAAGATAGAGGGCGTTTGCCGCGCGAAATTTGAAGCGCGGTTCGGCATCGATCCTGTGGAGCAGTTCGCCGCCGCAGTCAGCGCCGCTGCGCTTGACGGCATGATGGAAGTGACCGAGGAGCGAATGAAGCTTACAAGGCGTGGGCTTGATTTTCAGAATGAAGTGCTGCTGAGCTTTATGTGATGCGGCGAATGGCTATTGAAAAACGGGATTTGATGGAGAACGGATTATGAGAATAGAATCGGACGGCATTATTCTTCGCGACATGGTCGAGGCCGACATTGAGGACTATGTGCGTTGGTTCACCGTGGAACTGGAATGGGCAAACTGGGATGCTCCATGGAAAAAAGAGGATACTTGCGAAGAAGCCGAGCGTAAAAGATGGACGGAATACTATGAATCCTCGAAAGATCGTCCCGATGATGCTCCCCGCTCGAGGTTTGAGATCGAATGGAACGGCAGACACATTGGCTGGGTAAACTCCTACCATATCGACGGAAATTACGAATGGGTCAGAAAAGTCAAGGACGGTCAGAAAGTATATCGTGCCGTTGGTATTAACATTTGTGAACCTGGTTTGTATGGCCACGGCATCGGAACAAGCACCCTCCGCGCCTTTATCAACTATTTCTTTGAGAACGGCGTAAACGAGCTTTTCACGCAAACTTGGTCGGGCAATATCCGTATGATCCGCTGCGCCGAAAAGCTCGGTTTTGTGGAATGCGATAGAGAAGTGGGCGAATTGGAGGTTGACGGACAGAGATATGATGGGCTGACTTTCAAGCTGATAAATGATATTTCCGTTTTGCCTTCCGGGATAAATGATGCTGAATACGGCTTTAAGGATAACAAAACGTATAACAGCGACGAGTATATACATCCTCGATCTTCCGAAATAGAAGGCTTCATAAACGAACTGCATTTATGGAATTTACCGCTGAGCAGCGTTGTTGAAACGCTACTGCGTTGGTTTGATGATAACATAGCATACAGCAGACTGAATGCGCCGTACTATCCCCTTCAACGAAGCGATCTTGACTTGTTGAAAATGAGATCAGGAACTTGCGGAGATTATTCAAATCTAATTGTTTCGGTTTTAACGCGATTGGGATATACAACGAGATATGCCTATGTTCACGTTGATTGTTACGGAAACCCTCAGGATCATATTTGCGCGGCAGTTTGGAGCGCGGAGCGCTGGCAACTGATAGATGCCATGCTGCCGTATAGAAAGTGGCATGGCGTGGATTGTCCGCATTTAGAATATGAGCTGCTTTCTTATGATGATATGCGGGAGAAATTGAAGCAGGAGGAGCAATATTGGACAAACAAGGCGATTGAGTGGAAAAAGGAGTCCTTTGCCGGGCTGCTATATGCGCCGTGGATCCATGAAGAAATCGTTTTGTGTACTGATAATTCTCTTGAAACAATTTTCTTTCTGCTGATGCTGAACAGCATTAACGATTATAATATCCTTGTTTATTATCTAGTCTATTCCGGTACGGAGGCATCAAGTGCCATTATGTGCAGAGTGAGCACGGTAGGAATATTTTTCCGTTTTTCCATCAACCGTGCGGATAATATTTGGGACGAAAAACAATGGGGAGAAGAGTTTGCGAAAGAAAACATACCAGAGTATTATTGTTCAGGCAGATTATTAAAAATGATCGAAACGCTTGACCGCGTTGTACCATTGATACAAGGAATAATGAATCCATAATGTGTTTTTCAACGATTGAAGAAGCACATAGGGAGTATGAATACGGTCAAATTCCCATTTATCGCGATTCCCCGTTCCAACGGAAAAAATCGGAGGAGCCGAAGTTATTTGGCGGAGAAGCAAAGCCGATTAGTATCGGTTTTCGAGCGATGATCTTTTCGCTTTTGAAAAACAATAAACATTAAAATTAAGGAGATAAAACTATGAACCACAGAGTTAATTCAAGCTATTTGGTCAGGTCGTCGGCCGCGCTTATGCTCGCGCTCGCCATGCTGCTCTGCTTCTTCGGCTGCGGCGGTTACAAATCTAAATACAAGGCGGTCGGCTTCGTTCATTCAAACGATTCCGAATCCGCAAGTATGAGCTTCTATACCTTTGAGGGAAGGATGGTTTTTAAGTTTCACACCACCCGCGAGAGCGATATCAAGTATTCCGCCAAGCTCGAAAGCGGAAGCGCAACGGTCTATTATGATTGGGCAGGCAAGCAGGAGCTTTTTTCCGTAAAGGGCGGCGAGGAGCTCGATTCGCGCAGCGGATACGTCGATAACGGCACGATCTATATCATAGTTGAAACGGACGGCGAATGCATGAACGGCGAGTTCAGCTTCAGCATCCATGCGCCGGAGGAGGCCGTATCGGAATGAT